>DYOB01000177.1 GCA_020720765.1 Borreliella garinii | reverse complement strand
TTGCATCCCTGGTAAAAATGCCAAGTCGGCTATTGTAAAAGTTGGCAGTTGCCCGTCGGGGTATCATTCTTCAGGTAATTATTGCCTGGCTTGTAACAATGCCAAAGCCGTTATGTTGAAAGCAGGAAACAGTTGTCCTGCTGGGTATCATACATCTGGCCAATATTGTTTGGAAAATTGATGTCACCAATAACGGAGGTGAAGAGCGAATGCGACAAAAGACAGCGACATGAAAATTTCATGAATTCCATTTGGGTGGAGAATATGTGCTGGCGGATGGCCCAGTTGCCATGATCTGATCTGCTATTTGGTACATGATTGAATGCGAAAGAGTGCGGAGAATTCAATATATTTGACGGCCGTTCATAGTGAAGGAAATCTCATAAGGAGGAAAGACATGACAAAGAAAGGGTTGGAACGAGAATTTAGTAGAAAGTTTCCGGAGGCATATGTTGAAAAATTGCAAAAATGCCCGTTCTTTCAAAAAAGACTCAAGCCACTTATTGAGGAAGGGAAAATATTTGTGGGTATCCGAGAAAACACAATGGACTTCTATTACCGTGGTCGCCGCATGGTACGGCGCTCACGAGATACATACAGAATCAATCAGTATTATCTCAATGGAGAGCAGAGGAAAGGGTCACCGGAGATCACATGTAAAAGCGAAGAACTTGACACATCCTTCGAGAAAATACTGAAAAACTGCGAGGAAAAGGCCAAAAGCGACCATGAGACATGCCAAATCTCTAAAGTGTACGAAAAATACGCATATCTCAGCAAACATACCGATCGTTCAAAGCCATTCTTTATTGATGTCGAGGCCAGATTCTCGTCTTTATGTCCAAACGACACAGACCGAAATTTCGACAAAATAGATCTCGTCGCCTTTATACCCAGTCAGGAGGCACTGCTTTTTGTAGAGGTGAAACGAAAAAAAGATCAACGGATCAGGTCGAAAAAAGGAGACCCTGAAGTTGTCGAACAGGTTAAATGGTACAGGAAGCAGATAGAAGATCGAAAAGAAATACTAAAAGCTTATGAAAAAGTATTTCAAGCTATGCACGAATTATTCGGAACTCCTTTGTGTAAACCTAAAAAAATTATCACAGATGTGCCTATCCTCGTGGTGGACGATCCGGGTGAAGACACTACGGATAGTCAGTTGAGCAAGAGTGTTAATGACATATGGCTGGAGCCTAAATTGGCGACGCTCAATGGTAAACGAATTTGGTCAGCGAGCTCATCTGCAACGCCAGAAAAAAACATCTGGCTTATTGATGGCCGCCGACTTTTTGCCAGTCCGGAGAAGTATATGAGTGAACTGGCTGGGATTCTTGAAGAGGTCTCTCGCAAATAGGGCCCGCCCACTGCTTGAACTTGGAGTTGCAGCTTTCTGATATGCTTAGGCCTATCATGGCTACGACCATGCTTATTGGCAATCTCTTTTTTTTGACCAAACGGAGCACAAATCATGCAAATCACCATCCACCGTGGAGCCCATACCATTGGCGGTAGCTGTATCGAAATCAGCTCCGGCGGCCAGAGGATCATTCTGGATGTCGGCGCGGCACTGATGGAAAGCGGGGGGGGAGAGATTACCCCCGAAAGTCAGGCCAATCCCTCGGTGGCCAATGGCATGCTGCCGGATATCACGGGGCTGTATAAGGGTGACAAGCCGGACGTCGCCGCAGTCTTCATAACGCATGCACACATGGATCATTGCGGCCTACTGAATCATATTCACCAAGATATTCCGGTGTATCTGAGTGAGGGCAGCAAGGTGCTCATCGAGATTGGGCAGGTATTCTATCCAGAAGACAGCAAAATCCATTTTGATCATTTCGAGATTTTCTCGCATTGGCGGCCATTTCAGGTTGGCTGTTTTACCGTGACCTCACATCTTGTGGATCATTCTGCCTATGATGCCTCTGCCTTGCTGATTGAAGCAAGTGGCAAGCGGCTTTTTTATTCAGGGGATTTTCGTGGGCATGGCCGCAAGAGGAAACTGCTGGAGAAGCTCATCAGGGAGCCGCTCAAGGATATTGACTGCCTGGTCATGGAGGGCACCACCATGGGCGGCAAGCACGAAGGGGCTTTTGCCTCTGAAGCTGAAGTGGAACAAGGGTTTGTTGATGTCTTTCGTGACCAGGAAAATATCTCCTTTGTTATGGCGGCAGGCTCCAATGTTGATCGGCTTGTTTCGCTGTATCGCGCCAGCAAGAGAAGTGGCAAGACCCTGGTTCTGGATCTGTACAGCTATTACCTCCTTCACCGGCTTCATCAGCTCAGACCTGATTCCGGTTTGCCTCCTCATGATAACGATCATATCCGGATTTTTTATGTCGGAAATCATTGCAGGGCCATTGCCGAACATCTTGGCGAGAAGGTGCTGTTTGCGTTCAAACACCGGAAAATCAAACTTGATGAAATTGTCCAGGACAGTGCCAACATGGTGGTCAAACTGCCTCTGAGCGCCATGGAAAAGATAGCATCGAATTTGCATGATGAGAAAACATTATCCGGCACCCGGTATCTGTACTCCATGTGGCAGGGGTATCTCGATAAAGACACTTCCCACAATAAGTTCTGCGAGAAATTCGGCATCCCGCTTCAGCATGTTCATGTCAGTGGGCATGCCTACCTGGAAGACTTGAAGGCATTCGCCCAGGCGATCAATCCCAAACAGCTCATTCCTATTCATACACTTTCCGGCGATAAGTTTAGCGGCTATTTCGGCAATGTGATGCGGCTTGATGATGGCGAACCATTTTCCATATGAAGAAAAAGGTAATTCTCGATTTCGACGGCACCCTCACGGAGACGCACAAAGAAGCGGAGCCATTTTTTGTGAGGTTTGCCGCCCTGTTAGCCGAGAGGGCGGGAGTTCCGGCCTTGGAGCTTTTCGCTCTGCTGGCAGCCAAAAGAGAGGAGATAGGTGGCGATCCGCACCGAGGTTGGGAGATAAACGGGAAGATCGCGGCACCCGCTATTGCTGATCCCTATGTGCTGAACAGCGTTGCATGCAAGGAGTTGATGACCGAGTCCGCAGGCTTGCTGGGTGCGTTGCCGCGGTCGCCGGATGCTCAGGATGAACTGTTGGTGAGCCTGTTTCATGAGGCCTATCCCTTTGCTGGCACGGTGTTCAAGCTGGGAGCAAAGGATTTTCTCGCCGAGCTTGGCGAGGTTTGCGACATCATTATTGTCACCAATTCCAGGACGGAGTCCGTGCAGAACAAGCTGACGAAAATCGGTTGCACTTCCATTCCAGTCGTGGGTAATGCCAAGAAATATTTCATTGGCGATGCGTGGAGCGAGGTGCCGGAAGCTCTCAACTTGCCCGACTATCCGCGTCCGATCCTGCTTCGCAGGCCGCATTATAACGATGTCTTGCAAAGTCTGGCCGTGCAGGGATTCACACCCGACACAACCACCGTGATCGGCGACATTTTTGAGATTGACTTGGCTCTACCTGCGCATTTGGGCTACGCCACCATATTGTTTGCTTCGGAAAATGATGTTGTTCACCAAGGGCTTGACCTTGGCGATACCGCCATTTCAAGAAGCTTCTCCGATGTTTGGTGGGCGATGGGCGTTGAACCATAATGGGAGAAAAATCATGGATAATTCCGGTTCAGAGAATCATGCCATAGGGGCAAGGCTCAATTTCTCTTTCGTGATTGCGGAAAGACTTGCGGGGATGGCCATGCCGGGCTGTAGGAATCCATTGGAAGAGGAGATTCTTTTTCTCAAGGAGAACACCATAACCCATTTGGTTAACCTCGGAGATATGGAGTACGTCTATGATGATTATCGGCAACAATTCCGGGTTGCTGACATTCCGGTTCCAGAGTTTGCCCCTCCTTCGGCCCGGCAGATGGATCTCATTCTTCTTCAGTTCAACAGATTGAAA
>DYOB01000029.1 GCA_020720765.1 Borreliella garinii | reverse complement strand
GGTTTTCTTCAGGTCCGCATTCGCTACGCTTTTTTGTTGTAGTCGGTCTTTCAGAGAGCCACCTTTTCCATGGCTTCGTTACACTACGCTATTTTTAGTGTGTCTGCGCTTCGCGACCGCCCGGCGCCTAATTGCTCAGAATTTTATTCTCTTGCTACGCTTCGCTTCGCAATCCTTTCGTTTTCTGGCCTTTCGAAAACCGCTCTAGCGGTTTTCTTCAGGTCCGCATTCGCTACGCTTTTTTGTTGTAGTCGGTCTTTCAGAGAGCCACCTTTTCCATGGCTTCGTTACACTACGCTATTTTTAGTGTGTCTGCGCTTCGCGACCGCCCGGCGCATCATTGCGTTTCAGTTTCACCAAGCTGTTTTTACTCCCAACCCTGCTATTTCGGGATCGCAGGTTAGGACTGACAGGTCGGATATCATTGCCTGGGCGGCTATCATCCGGTCAAAAGGATCACGGTGGTCTCCGGGTAGGGTTCCCGCTTTTAGGGCATGTCTAAATCCGATGGAAAGTTCTTCGAATCCATCTTCAATCAACCGCTTTTCCCAGTCCGTAACGACCTGGAAGCCTTTGGGGTACTTTCCAATGCGAAATTTTGTGGCTACTTCCCAGGCTGATGCGGCACTGACTAAGCAACGGTTTTCGGGATCCTTGATCAGGGATAAGGCCCGAGCGGAAAGGCGTTCTGGCTCCGACCACCACCAGAGGAGGGCACAAGTATCAAGCAAATAGGTCATACTTCCCAAGCCTTGAGTTCATCTTCAGGCAGGGCTTCGAAAAAGGAGGTTCCGGGGCCATCGTGATAACGCCCTGGAACTCGTTCCGGTTTTTTTTCCAGAGGAACAAGGCGGGCCCATGGTTTACCAGCTTTGGCAACAATCACCTCGCTACCACCATGGGCTTGATCAACCAGCTTTGAGAAATTGGTCTTTGCATCGTGCATATTGACTACTATCATAATTGAATAGTAGTCCACTAGCCGGACTAAGTCAACCATGCTTCGGATTCTGTAGAATGATCACTCAGTACAAGTCCCCTGCGTTTAGCCTATGGATGAAACTCTTTTATAATGGGTAATGCACGGTGGTTAAAATCAAAGAGCGCGAGATTTTCCCAGGGTGACCCGTTATTTTCAGAGGTTCCTTCTATTGCCACGAGCTCAGCACCCCAATAGCAAAATCCTAGCCCTCGGTCCATGGTCTGCACCACGGAGTTCCCAGGTCCAAATTTCGACTTGAGGCGGAGGTGCCATGCAACCCAAGGCAAATGTGAAAACTAGACCAATATTTAAGAACCTTACCATGAAACCACCCTTTTCATTTTCATCTATCTCAATTATGATCGATCTATGCTTGATTACCAGTTTATAAAAGATAACCTCGCCGCGGTAGAGGAAAATATCCGCAACCGTTTTATGAAGGCAGATGCGCGCCACGTGGTCGAACTTATTGACCTCCGCAGCACGCTCATCCAGGAAATAGAAGCCAAACGCGCCGCTAGAAATGATAACGCCAACTCTATGAAGGGAAAGATTGATCCCGATGAAAGAACTAAACTCATCGAAGAAGGCAAGGCCATTAAAGAGAAAATCGGCCTCCTTGAAGTTTCCCTCGAGTCTTGTGAAGCAGAACTTAAAACCGAGGCCATGAAACTTCCAAATATGGCCCACCCAGCTGCGCCTATTGGAAAAGAAGATAAAGATAACTTGGAGATTGCCCGACACGGCGCCCCTACAACTTTTACCTTTAAACCGCTCGACCACGTCCAGCTCGGTGAAAAACTCGATATTATCGACTTCGACGCCGGAACCAAGGTTTCTGGAACAAAATTTTACTTCTTAAAAAATGAAGGTGTTCTTCTCGAGCTCGCCCTAGTCCGTTACGCTCTCGATATTTTAATCAAGCAGGGGTTTACCCCCATGCAGACACCCGATATAGCACGCGAAGAAATCCTCGAAGGTATTGGATTTAACCCGCGCGGTGAAGAAAGCAATATCTATACCGTCGAGGGTACGGGTACGTGTTTGATCGGTACCGCAGAAATTACACTCGGCGGGTACTTTTCTGGCGAAATTGTAGACCTCGGTGGCGGTCCAATCCGTTTGGCCGGTCTCAGCCATTGTTTCAGACGGGAAGCAGGAGCTGCCGGGCAGTTCTCTAAGGGTCTCTACCGCGTACACCAATTTACAAAGGTTGAAATGTTTGTCTATTGCAAGCCCGAAGACAGTGAAGCCGAGCATGTAAAACTCCGTTTGATCGAGGAGAAAATCTTTGGCGGCCTTGGTATCCCTTTCCGCATTGTGGAGACAGCCACCGGGGATCTCAGCGCCCCCGCTTACCGCAAATGGGATCTCGAAGCCTGGATGCCCGGGCGCGGTGAGAACGGCGACTGGGGGGAAATCACTTCCACTTCCAACACCACCGACTTTCAGGCTCGAAGACTGGGCATCAGGTACAAGGATGACAATGGTAAAAACCGCATCGTCCATATGCTCAACGGTACGGCGGTAGCTGTGAGCAGGGCCATGATAGCCATCCTTGAAAATTTCCAGCAAGCAGACGGTACGATTGTGATTCCGGAAGCCCTACGCCCTTACACTGGGTTTGACAAGATTCCTTCCAGTCGATCGTAGCCCAGGACTTGTGAGTCTTTAAAAGAGTAACCCGGGCCGGTTGTTCCCATTGCTACAAATTTGCGTAAAGGACATTTTAGAGCGGCTTCAACCCTATTTAAAGAAGAAAGGAAATCGGGGTGAAACGTTGAGGAACTTTTTATCTCAATCCCCATGTACTGCCCACCCACCTCTTGAAGTGCATCCGCTTCCAACCCCGATGAATCTCTATAATAAAGGAGCGGTATAGAATTGGCCCTATTCCAGAGACTCTTGAGAAGCTCCGTTATAACGTAGCTTTCAAATATTTGTCCTCTTAAAGGGTGTGATTCTAAATGTCCCGGTTCTGTAATATTTAAGAGATAACACTGAAGACCGCTGTCTAAAAAATGCAACCGGGGCGATTTTATTAGGCGTTTTCCAAGGTTGGCATTGAAAGGCTGTTGCAAGTAGACGAGACCTGCCAGCTCTAAGGCGTGAAGCCAGGACTTGGCAGTATGACTGGAGATACCACACTCACCGGCTAGACTCATCACATTCAGGACTTGAGCGCTCCTACCCGCTAAAAGTCTGACAAAAACATTGAATTGGGCAAAATCACGAATGGCCAATGTTTGCCGGATATCCCTCTCTATGTAGGTCGAAAAGTAAAAACTCATGGCTTCGGTCGGGTTCAATTTTTTATCATGAATTCTCGGAAAAAAACCTTGGTACAAGAGAGAATTTAAAGACGGAGCCGGTCGATCGGTATAAAGTTCACTGTAAGAAAAGGGGAGGAGTCTCGCAATAGCCGTCCGACCTGCCAGACTTTGTGAAACGGTATCGAGAAGTTCAAACTGTTGGCTACCTGAAAGAATGTAACGCCCAGGTTCTTCCTCTGCATCGACACGGACTTGCACTTCTGATAAGAGTTCCGGAACCTGTTGGATTTCATCCAATATCACCCCGTGGGGAAACCTCCTCAGAAACCCGCGAGGATCCTCTTTAGCAATACTTCTTTCTTGTATATCTTCCAGATTCACATAAGGTTTGTCCGGGAAGAGCATTTTACAGAGTGTTGTTTTGCCGGACTGCCTGGGTCCGGTGACTGTAATTACAGGATACTGCCGAGCCCAGCTTAAAATCTTTGAACCCAAAACTCTCGTCTGCATGGATTTTAGTATAATTCAGAACGTGCATTTTTGCAATAGAACTTCAATTTTGCATCGCAATTGTACAAAAAAACCCCCCGCTTTCGCGGGGGCTATGAACAAGAACTTTTTCCTTACGGAACTTCGGGCAGGAGTCTCGTATGCTCAATCGAGCTTGCAGAGTATCCGACGATGGGGTGCCCGCTACTGTTAAAGTCAAGGTTGACTCTAGTAAACTTCGTCAGACCGCCTTGGGGAACGGTGTTGACCGGTGCAGTCATAGCTTCCCAGTTGCCTGTCACAGTTCCGTCAACATTTGCGCCGTCAGTTACTGTGGGTAATGTACCGTTAAACCTCGCCAGCCTGATCGAATCTCTGGTTCCATTCTCTGAGTTGTTGTAGTAAGCAATCCAAGGTTTTCCGGCCAGTACCTTGATGTCAGTATAGATACCCACCGAGTTCATAGCATCCACACGGGCTACTTTCTGAACTGCATCGGTATAGCTCGTCAGATAAATGTACCGTAGATCAGCGCTTCCGGTATCGTAGGCAGCAATATGGATAGGATCTGCAGTTCCGGCGTTAGCATCGTTTTCCATGAACATTGATACGTACCATCCTGTATAAAGCGGTCCAATAACGCGGGGAGCAGACCAGTTCACCGTATCGGTTGTTGGATTTGCAAGGTCAACAGCAGCAGCAACCGCACCGCCGGGGGTGGTTGCAGAGTAAACCAATTCCAGGTAACCAGTGGATTGATTGTAATAGACGATAACCACAATATTCGCATCGGTCACGCCCATACTGATATACGGACTGGCTGTCGTCGAAACAAGCTTTCGAGACCCGGTCGCTGCCATTCCACCATCGTCGGCTAGGTTGGTTCTGCCAGTATCATAAAGGTTAGCACCGGCAGTACCGAGTCCAACACGGATATTTCTGAATAAAAGCTCTCCGGTCGCCGAGTCATACCAACTCATGTAGACGCGACTGTACTGACCCGCAGTATTAGAACGCCCTTTAGCTATCATTTGCGGATTGGTTACCCTTCCTAAGGAGAGGGCGCCAATGTTGTTACTGTCCAAATCTATGGCGTTATTGTTAGCCGCGGAAGAGAGTATACCACCATAACCAGACCAATAGGGGCTTGTAGCCGCACCATTTCCACCGTAACCCGGTGTTGTCTCATAGATGTTATAGAAGTATACAAGACGCCCCTGGTTGAAGTTATTCACACTCAGCATATGGTAACGGCCGTCGTCGTCCCTGGCCATGGCAAGTTGGTCCGCACTGAGAATACGTACGATACCGATGTTGTTAGCCGATGTTGTTCCGCGTCTCACCTGCAAGTCATTTGCAGCGCTTCCCTGGACGTAGCCCCAAACCGGAGTATCAGTCTCCATCATCATCTTTGGGAAGAAGCTGGATGTGAAGCCTGTATCTGTCACGGTAAAGAAATGTACATAGCGGTCGTCCGTTAACGTAAGATTTCCGGTCGTTGCGCTGGGTTCCTTGTTTTGTGTGAGCAGATTGTTGTTGCTGTTGTTAATTGAAGGTATAGGTGCTCCCGCAGTTCCGCCTACTACACTCAAATAACCCGAACCAGTTCCGTTATTGCGTACGGACAACGTCGTGTAAGGATCTGCAGCAGCCAAGTTTGCAAGAGCGGTGCCAACTAACGTTGTACCATTGAGACCTGACGGGAATGCAACAGAACTTATACGTACTCCATTGGCTATGGGCCTCAGGTTAAAACCGGATATCGTGATAAAATCGTTGATGGCACCTGTCTTAATACTGTACCTGCCAGATACCGCCCTGATATTATTCGCTTTGATCCCGCCGTTCGTCATCTGAGTAGTTGTCACCGAAGTGATATAAGGCACTACATCGTATGTTCTTACAGCAGTGATCGCAGCGGGAGATCCTGTTCTGAAGTCTTGCGAACTCATGGTCATGGAAATATTGAGTCCTGCAGAGTTGGTAGCGCCTTTAGTATTCCAAACGTATGTCCAGTAGACGACGTGCCCGCCCATCACGCTCATATCCTGGGTGTCTATGGTAAAGTTGGCGTTACGGCTGACGAGCGTCTTTGCTGCTACATCCCACTCAGCAATAAGAATATTAGTTCCCACGCCGTCGAGTGTGAGTCGGATTTCCTTGAGTCTTGTAGTATCCGCCGCAGTTCCCTTGACATTCATCGTTCCGGACACCGCAGGACGTACGCCGGGGTTTAGCGGGTTATCTGCAGTTTCCTCGAGATGTCCCAACCCGGAAGGTACATTACTCTGTGAGAGAACATTGATCACCATAGTTGGAGGTGTCGAATCTGTCTGTGCAACGGTGTAAGTGAAGGTCTGTTCGACGACGATATTAAGCGGATCTGTGACACGTAAGGTGTAAGTCTTAACTCCATCTGGTAAAGCACTGATATTCACTGTACCTGTCGATGTCGTACCGTTCGGTGCGCCTGCAACCGGGATAGCCGCTTCCAAAACAGCGTAGTTTAAAGACCCTGGATTGCCTCCGGAGGCATTTATTGCCAAATATAGTCTGTTGCGTGCGTTAAAGTTCGCGGCGAAAGGAAATTGTTCACCGGCTTCTACCACATCGCTATAGTTAAGGTCCGTACCTGTTGTGACGCTTGTTATTACCGGTTTGTTGTTCTTAATAAAACCGGCCTGTGTCCCGTGCAATCTATTGCCAGCCTTATCGTGGATAACATAATGAATAGTCAGAGCGCCGTCACCGATGTTTGTACTGTTAAAACCCAAAGTCCAAATAAAATCGGTTCCATCGATCTGGATTTCCTTTTTATCCACTGCGTAAATGTGAGATCGAAGTATTTCTATCTTGTAGGCGGGGTTAGTAGTGTAAGGCCGGTTAGTCTGCCCGTTTCCAAAATCTACCGTTTCCTGGGCTAGCGTTGTACCAGTCGTTATGTTTAGGACGTTTGTGAGACGGGTGAAGTAAATCTCCACCTTTTCAATTCCCTTCACAGAAACATTGGCACCGTCGTCGGAGGCAGAACCACGCAATTGTGCAGCAGTACTGACCAAATCATCCGGAGTTACTCCGGGTACGACTGTAAAAGCTCCCGACGGATAAAAGTTATCCACATAGAGATCCAGGTACTGAATGCTTTGGTAGTTGGCGTTATCCGTAACGCGCAGCCGCATATTGAGCACACCATTGAGGTTGGTGCGGATGCTTGCGGGAATACGGATATCAGTCAATGTATTCACGCTGAGATGGAGGTTGTAGGTTTTGGTATCCACAACGGTATAATCTGTACCCGCAATCAGATTCGTGTACGTTTGTCCGCCGTCGAAACTCACTTGGGCAGAATTGATTTGCTCGTCATCGGTGATGATCCCTGTCAAATTCATTGTCCCTTTCACGTACGAGTAAGCACTGACATTCAAACTATCGATCTTTGGAATGCTATCGTCAAACCTGATAATGCGTGTGATGACGTTTCCGACTTTGTTGTTTCCGTCTACCGCTCTAACGGAGAGCTTGAAGCGTCCTTCGTGTGCCCCTGCTCCGGAATCAGGAAGAGCCGGGTAAGCCATTCCCGCCTTTCCTACATTATAAAATTTCCCCGTTGTATTGAGTTCCGTACTCCACAAGGTGGTACTCGTCATAACATGCCATTCCGAGGCCAAGGAAGCCGTTCCGTCCGGGGCTAGATAACCGCCGCCGGCCACCGCTGTTTCACCCGAACTTCCCGAGAGGGCTACAAATTGTGCCTCGACTCGAAGAATACCGGGGCTTTCATCGTAGGCAGTGCCGTTCACTATACTTGGTCCGGCGATATTCGCTCCGTCTAGGGGCGCGATAAAAGCTACAGAAGGTTTGTCCCTGTCTGTATCAATAATGAGTTCATAGCTCAACTGGGTGTAAATATTTCCCGCTATATCGGTAATCCTCTGCTGGATAGGCATTCTCCACGCGTTGATTCCACCGTCCCATGTTGAATCTGTAACATTCGCTTTTGTATCGGCGTCGAAGAGATAACTCCAGTTGTAGAGGTTCGTAGGAATATCGATCCAGGTATTGGGCAACCCCAACCTGAGTTCCACTTTAACTACGGAGTTATTATCCGAAGTCGTTCCCCTGAGGTTTACAGGCCCATACACAGTTGCCTGGTTGGTCGGACTCGTAAAGTCAGAAGTGGGAAGTGTGGAATCGATAAACACAAAGGTGCTTCCAAAACCCTCATAGGTATCACCCACTAGGTTGGTCGTCAGGCCTTTAACATTGATAGTTTTCTGGCCGTTGATCCCGACCAATGGTGGCAAGGTGAGGTTAGCGGTCCAGGTGACAGTTTTCATATCGGGATTCGGTGTAATCACAACACCCGTTGCACTATAAGCCCCGCCGTCGAAACTGTACTGGATGCCGTCACCTGTTTTAATGCTCATGTCAGCCTGACCAACAGGCGAAGCCGCTGTTCCAGAAAGTGAGACGACCTGGCCGCCGCGGTAATAGATATTCGCTAGGGCGGAAACCGTTACCGTCGGTGCTGACGGGTTTTTATAGATGCGGAAACGACGGTCCACATTGGAACTGACTATCGGAGTTCCTTGGGAATCTCTAGCTCTCACACGGATATGAAACCAACCAGAATGGTTGCTTCCAGGATAGGCGGCTCCTGCAGCTCCGACATTGAGGAGTTTGACATTCTCAACAAAGTTATAACTCCATTGTCCGGCAGAAAAAGTTGTAGCATACCAGTCCGTTGATAGAGCAGAGTTACCTGTTACAGGGTTAACGTATCCGGTTCCCGATATGGCATTTGTGGTTACTCCATCAAGGGCAATAAGTTGGAACTGGACATCACCCACACCGGGTCTCTCGTCCATGGCGATACCGCTTGCTGTGAAACTCGTCGGCATCGTGCTGTCCGCGGGCGGCGCAATGACACTTACCGTGGGTTTATCTGCGTCCGGATTGATAAAGATCTTACCCGTGAGAAGTTGGTATTGATTCCCTGCGATATCTGTTACACGGATTTGAACGGGGCACTCCCAGGCGTTCATTCCGCCGTTCCAATCACTATCTGTTGTGTCGGCAAGTGTATTCGCATTGGCTATCGGATGGCTCCAGCCGTAGGTTCCCGAGGCTACAGCCCCGTAGACTCCGACCTTTCCAATCTTGATCTCTACAGTCTGTACAGCGTTATTATCGCCGGTCGTACCTGTCAAGGTTATATCGCGGTAAACTACTTGGCTGACAGTCGGACTCACAAGGGTCGCCGATGGTAGTTGTGTATCCACGTTCACGTAAACACTCGTAACCCCGGTCTCGACATCACCGGCCAGGTTTTGCCCATCGGCTTCTATAGTCAATGTTTTCTGACCGTTGTAGACACCTTGGTCCGGCACGCTGACATTTGCACTCCAGGTGACGGTAGCAGCACCGCCCGGAGGAACCAAAGTAGCAACGACAGGGGCCCCGCCGTCGAACTGAATTCTGACTTCCGAGACTTTTTGACCCACGGCCCCGACAGGAACGGTTGAAGATCCGGAAATAGCGATGGTGTCAACGCTCTTATAATGTGTTCTAGCAAGGGCGTTCGTAGTTATTGACGGAGCCTGGGCGTTATTGTACATGCGGAATCTACGCTCAGCATAATCCCCTACAAGAGGCGTACCCTGTGTATCGCTTGAACGTACTCTGAGATAATACCAGCCGTCGTGACTGCTTCCGGGGTATCCGGTTGCGTGGTCTACATCATAGAATTTGAAATTCTCTGTAAAACTAAACTGCCAGGAACCGCTCGAATAAGCGACGGGGTACCAGGTAGCGTCCGCGGAAGCGTTCCCTGTATTGGGGTTGATTCTTCCTATAACGTTGGTTGTCGCCCCCTGTAAAGCTATAAGTTGGATTTCTACCACGCCTACCCCTGGCAATTCATCCACAGCGGTTCCGCCGATCGCAAAACTGCCTCCCAACACAGCGTTTTCAGGAGGGGAAATAATTGTTGCTAAGGGTTTGTCCTTCGAAGGATCTATGTAAATATAATGGGTGTCGACTTTTTGGTTGGTCGCAATATCTGTGATCCTTACAGAAACCGGAACCTCATAACTGCCATCTCCCATTAAGGTTCCGTGGGTTGTATTGGCATAGGTGTTTGTGTTGGCAATTATATGAGACCAGGAATACGTGGCCCCTAAAACCGTATAGGTTCCATCCACACCAACTTTTACCGCTACTTCTGTTACTGCATTATTGTCCGTCGAAGTACCGCGCAATTCCCTCTGACGGTAAATCCTTTCCCCGGTACTGGGGCTGATCAAACTGGACCCGGGTTCATCGATATCCGAACGCAAACCGAGATTCGAAGAGCCTTCTTTATCTGGATCGATACCGTTATAGTCGATAGCTTTTACGGCAACGCTCAAGGTACCGTTGCCAACACCCGCGAGACTTAGACCGTAAGAGAATGTCACATTTTCCCCGCCGACACCCGTGATATTTCCAGCAGGAATCTGAACCCATGGAGCTCCATTACGGCTTATCCACATTTCATTGACAGCCCCACCCGAAGAACCGGCGGTTCCCGAAACGGTAAGCGTCTCGGTATCGCTGAAATAGATACGCGCAGGTGGTGAAATTTCAACTACTGGAACACCGGCGTCAATTTTGAAAAACCGCTCTCCTGAAATTCCTTCTTTACCATAGATGTCTTTGGCACGCAGTCGCATATGATAGGTTCCAAGTGCTGCTGGTAGCGTACAGCTCCATCTCAAAAGTAGTCCGTTCCCCGAAGGAGGACTACCGGCGGTCCAACTTCCGTCAAACGGGGTCATGGACAGTTTAATTTCATATTCAAAACTCGTTGTCAGCGGGTCCAAACCATCATCATCTTCGATCAAGCCCACTGCTTTCGCACCAGGACCCATGACTTGGTAGTCGAGCTCGGGACTTGAAAAAGTAAAGGTGGGTTTGTCGGAATCCTGGTCGATTTTTAAAAGAGCCTGGGTCCTTTTGAGCCCTGTTGTGCCCATCAGTTCGTCTTGGGTAATCGAATGAGGGGAAACCGTATCCGCGGCATTAGGCAAATGGGCTATCTGGTAAACCTTATCCACCGTGATTTGGTTTGAACCATTGGCCCCGAAAACCTCTGGATAATGGAAAAAATATTGTGAGGGATTCCCTGCACGATCCAGAACATTGATCTGGTAATACAAATCCTGCGTTCCGGAAGGATAATACGAAGTGGAATCAAAAAGGAAATTCCATGTGCTCGTTCCTTCTGCGATTCCTTGAAGAACAAGCGAGGTCATAGCGATATCGGAATAGATCGCAACAGATACTTGCTGAATTCCATAAGGATCGTAAGCCTCACCGCTGATCCGCACTTGACCGTTATAACTGGCTGCAAGATCCGAAGGTAGGTTTACCAGGGAAATTGGCGCATTGTTATCGAAGTAGAGAAGTATACGTGTTTCGGTTTCTTTATCGGATTCGTCGACCACAATAAAACTTAAAAGTTTTTCTCCGTCGGAATATCCCGAGGAATCAAAACCCACTGACCAGGACTTCCCGTTTAATGCAGCTCCCATGGCGGCTATTTGGTTACCCGAAACCTGATCAGTGATAGTGACCTTTACTTCTTTTGCGGACTTATCGTCATCCCACACACCTTCAATTGTGATTGCGCCCCGGATATACGAACCGTTATCCATGTTCGTAACTCTGATAGAAGGCGATCCAAGATCCACACCTCCGCCAAGACCCGCACTAAAGGGGTTCTCACAAGAGAACACCATCAACAAACCAAGAAGAGTAAGGGTGAAACCTTTCGAAAGAAAGCGTTTTCCGTATGTCATTTGTCTACCTCCTCCCCCCCCACCTTAAATAGTATACCCAGGTTGAGTAAAACACAAGTCTATAACCCAAAAATCTCCATTTTTTTTGAGATTTCTTATATTTTGGCGTACACGGGTTCAGGGTAAAATCGATTGAGACAAAAAAAAGAGGCTTTCGCCTCCTTATAATTTAAACCTCGGTTTTATGATACTAATAGATAGGCATCCAGATTTTGGCCCTGGGCAGGTTCCTGGAGGCGTTGGATAGCCTTTTTCTCTATCTGGCGGATTCTTTCCTTAGTCAACTCGAACTTTGCCCCGATCTCTTTTAAGGACATGGGTGTCATGCCGTTTAAGCCGAAACGGTGTTCTAGAATGTTGATTTCTTTGGGGGAAAGAGCAGAAAGGACCTGGTTGATATCGTTTTTCAGAGCATCAGCCAACATCATTTCTTCGGGGTTTTCAGAATAATTGTCCTCAACAAAATCACCAACCTGTGAACTGTCTCTTTCATCGAAAACAGGACTCTCCAGACTGATCATATCCCGGGAAATCTGTATTAGGTCGGAAACCTGGGCCTCGGACATTCCTAATTGACGTGCTATGTTGAGAACCTCGGGTTCAACACCCTTTTCGGAAAAAAACTCCTTGCGGATTTTCTCAATCTGAACGAGTTCATTGGCACGGTTCAGGGGCAATCGAATAGCGCGGGACTTTTCGCAGATTGATTTAAGAATGGCCTGGCGAATCCACCATACGGCATAGGATATAAAATGGTAACCTTTATCGACATCGAAACGTTCGATAGCGTTGATTAAACCAATATTTCCTTCGCTAATAAGGTCGTCTAAGGGCAAACCTTGATTTTGGTACTTTTTAGCAACATTGACTACGAACCTGAGATTGGCGGCAATCAGTTTTTCCTTGGCAATTTTATCCCCGGAAGCTACTCTGCGGGCAAGGTCTTCTTCTTCACTCCGTGTTAAAAGGGAAACGCGGTTAATTTCTGAAAGATAGATGGAAAGGGCGTTGTGTGTCTCTATCGATGCAGCCAGAATAACTTTTCTTTTTATAATCTTGTTGTTCATCACAACCTCCATCCTATATGCACAAACCATGCTAGTAAGTATTTAAAAATATTTGAAATATATCGTTACATAATAACACTTTATTTATCCTACTTTTTAAAACAATGGGGTTAGATCTGGCGAGATGGGTCAGAATAACACATTAGAAAGATTCTAATGTGTTATTGTATCATAAAGTCACAAAGATAGAGATCCTTGGTGTCGCTTGACGGTTAGACTGGATTTTAGTATAGTTTTATAAACTCATGTATAGTTAATTTCTCAGGAGGTACGTATGACTTTTCAGCCGCTTGGTGACAGGGTTCTTATTAAAGTGGAGGAAGCAGCGAAAAAAACTGCTTCGGGTATTATTATTCCTGACACAGCCCAGGAAAAGACACAGGAAGGTATGGTTATCGCCGTAGGAACCGACAAAGATGTCATTCAGGTGAAGGTCGGCGATAAGGTTATGTACGACAAGTACAGCGGAACATCGGTGAAAATCGACGGTGTCGAACACCTTGTTGTAAAAATGCAGGATATTATCGCCACGATCGTTTAATTGAATGCTAAAAAAAGGCCGGCCTAAGCCGGCTTTTTTTTATGGCAGGTTATCTGCTAAATCCTTACCGAAGATATCCCCTAACTGTCTTAAAGCGGAACTAGCTGCGGATGCTTCCGTAGTATTCCTTGCTGATCGAACCTTAGAACCAGAATACAGTACCTCTCCAGTGGCAACATCGACGACCTGTACGTTTCCTTGGGCCCGAACCTCAAACTGCCCGCTGACTTGGCTGGCCGCTCCGGCAGTTAAAGTCCCGAAAACCAACCTCGCACGTGAACCGATTGCCCCTCGAAGGGCCTGAACCACGCTTGCAGTATCTCCCTGTAAAGCAGAAGGAGGCGCACTGATGGCGACCGCCCTCCAACCATTAAGCGCGGCGAGAAGCCCCACTTGTCCGTTGGCGCCGGGTACCACACCGCCTGATGCATTGGTATCGGCTATAACCACTGCCATCGTGACGTTGCGGGCGTTGCTTGTGACGGAAATCATGATGGTAGTTCGGAGTTTGGCCGCTGCTTCTTCGAGGGTATCAACCTGGTCTCTAAAGCGGGTTGCCACTCGGCCTATCAACTCGATAACCGGACCGCTATCCACGGTGATAATAACGGGCTCCCTCCCTGCGAAATTGGGAGTCGGGTGTGTAAAACTCGCACGGCCTTCCCTGTCTGTAGTAGCTGTTAAGCCTGCAGAAACAACTCGGTTTCCGCGTTTAATCTTATAAGAGAAATTGAGCTGAACCCCCGAGACGGGAGTACTGTCGTTACCATGGACCACCCGGACTGTGAAGGGACGTGGAAATGCTGTTCCAACGGTAGTTTCCTGGCTCTCCATATCGGAAACGATATTCATAGCGGTCAGGATCTCCCTGGCCTTATTCATGTTCCTGTTGTATTTGATTTCAGCGTTATCCAGTTCACCGCCGGTGACTCCGTCGATGCTGGCCTTAGCCGCCTGAATGTATTTTTCAACAGCCTGGAAGAACTTACCGTCATCACGGAGAGCGTCACCCTCGCGTTCGGGACCGCTTACCGCTTCCTGCTGTTCGCGGAAAATTGCCTGGACCCGCGCTTTTTCGGCGTCAAACTCGGTCTTCTCGTACAGGGCTTTAATAAAAACAGTAACAGAGGAGCCGCTTTTTGAAACAAAACGGTCGGCAATGCGCAAACCCCGGATACGTGCTGAAGATCGTGATTGGACCACGTTGTCCAGTTCGCGCCTGAGTTCATCCACAGATCCGATTTCCCTTGCAGTTGTGGTTGCTGTGATTCGAACACCGAATTCCTGGACAATAGCCTGTTGGAGGCTTGTACCGGCTATTCCCTCTGCTTCGGTTTCATTTCCCCTTTCACTCATCCCCCTCACGACGAAAACGTAGGAACCAGCCTCTTCACGGGGAGGCGTGCTTGTAACCCACGCTGGTGCCTGTTGTCCCGCTGCCGGCGCTCCGGCGCAGGAAGAGACGAGCAGAAAGCCCGCCAATCCTGAAATGATGCTTTTTTTCATTCGTAACTCCTTCCAATAAAAAAAACCTGGGATTTCTCCCAGGTTTCCATTTCCAAGCACCGAAAAATCAGAATCCCTCGGCGATAGCTTCGCGAACGCGTGCGCGAGCGGTGCGCTGTTGTTCGTTCAGGGGGCGCTCTCTTTCAGTTCCATCCATAGCGCGCTGGATAAGTGTATCCAGAGAAGCTTTGGGGATGGTGGCCATGGTGCGTACCCGATAAACGTCACGAACCTTTCCTTCGGGATCGGTCACGCGGACCTTGGTCCAGAAGGTCTGGCGGCGCAGACCGTTGAGGGTTGCGTCAGCAAGGGTCTTCACGATGTTTTCCATGTAGGTTTCCATCAGGTTGCGGTCGCCGACTTCGGCACCGGCAAACTTAGCCTGGACGCGCTGGTTGACCATAGCGGCCACAGCGGCGGAAGCCTGGAGCTGTTCAGCGGCAAGCTGAGCGCCACGGAGATCCTGTCCCTCGTCGGTGAATTTGAAGACATAGCTGTCTTTGTAATCTACGCTGTTCTGGAGTTCCAGTTCAGATGTCCGAACCCATGCAGGAATTGTCACGCCAAGATCTTTATCCTGGTAAGTGATGACAATTTCGAGTTCCTGAACGGCGGGATTCGCCAGAGGATCATTAGCCGGGGGAGGAGTAGTTCCTCCGCAGCTTGCGAGCACCATAGCGGCTGCCAAACCAAATACTATCTTTTTCACGATATTTTACCTCCATATCGTCAACCTATTTTTTAGAAAGGCAACGCCCTTCCATTACTCAATGTAACTCACTTTTCGTTTTTAACCAGCCTTAGAGACCCGTATTAAACGTCAAGTTTTTTCCTCTGATCATCACGTTGTATATGCCTTCCATCCCTGGAACCGCCTCGGCGGCCTTGTAGATTTCTTCTTCGAGTTCAGCTGCGTTTCCTATGTAAAAGAGCTCGTATTTGGACTCTTCCGCTGTGGAATTGACCACGTTCAGACTTTTTACCCTGCGCTGTAGCGCACGGCGGAATTGAGCCATCAAACGGCTGTCAGCGGTCTGCTGGAAGATCACATCATAGCGGATACCACGTTCCAGAACCCTGACCATGTACCCTTTCGACTGCTGGATCACCCTGGGCATCAGTTCCATCTTCACCGTATTCTGGATAAGGTTGGTTCTGGCTAGATCGATGCTCGCCGGACTCATGCTGGCGTTTAGTTGATTGAAAGAAACCGTTCCCAGCCCTTTTCCCGTGGAGGGATCGTAGAGTTTTGCCTCAAAACCTCCACGTGCAAGGAATTGGTTACGGTTGTTAACAGTCTCTGTGAGAGTGGCCGAGACCTCGATATAAACATCGGCGTTGAGAGATTGGGCAACCCACTGGGTAAGGGTTAGCTCAGACCCGGATTGATCTTCGAAAACCCTTCTTTGATCGGCTTTCGTCCGTTCAATCACATCAAGCTCGATATATTCAATGGTATTTGCAGCGAGGTACTCGTTGGCTTTAGCCGCAAGTTCCCTTAGAACAGCGGGATCAACCGTGCTGGTTTCAGGGAAATAAACCATATAAGTCAAATTATCGACAAGCCTGCGGATCTTTCTTGCTTCATCCTCGGTCGCAGCCTCGTAGTCGCCTTCCTGTATCTCAAGGTTAGCTGTCGTGGGTCTGGTTGAAGCAGGTGGATTAGCAGGTGTCGTCGAAGGTCCGGTAGCAGGGCCTGTGGATGCAGGGCCGCCGCCAGCAAGAGGAACGTTATTAGCTACGAGGGCGTTCCTGATGACGTCGATTTTGAGTTTCATCTTGGCTTCAAAGACAAAAATTTCTCCCGCCTTATCGTTGCGGAGCCTTTCAAAGGTGCTCATCTCGACAAACTGGTTGGGGTTGTTTGTCTGATAGATGCGCGGCCCGATAATGTCCATGTAGAGACGTTCTTTATCTTCGCCGCCAACAAGGATGATCACAGCTTTCTTAACCGCGTCCATCTTGCTCTTGTTCATGGCAGCAAGCATTGATGCATCCTGTCCAGAACCCATGAAAAACCCATTGATTTCCTGTGCGGGCGTAGCAACAGGTCCCGCTTCTCCCGGGGGCGGCGAAGCAGGCTTCGTCGACGTACAGCTTAAGGCTGTCAGAAGGACCAAGCCCAAAAGCGTCATCATCTTCATAATGTTATCTCCCTAATTTTTTCGTTCCTGTTTTCCAAACTAGCTCACTATTGTTAAAATTTCCAGAGAATTTTTAAAAAACTTTTCATCCCTGTTTATTAAAGCTTCCTAGGATGGTTTCCGGGTTTAACAGCATGTTTATTTCAATCTCGGATAACCCTGAATCCCGCAAACACACCTCCCGAATCGTTAAATTTTCGTTAACTGCTATATATGCGAGCTCTGCGGCCCTATCGTAACCGAGTTTTTCCGCCAGTGGAGTTACTAGGGCCAGGCTCCATTCTACCCCGGCCTCCATTCTTGGCAGGTTGATTTTCAGGTCCCTGACGCACAACTCGTCGAGGGCGTGTATGGCTTTTGCGAGAATTTCCATAGAGGTGACGGTCTGGTGGATCAGGAGCGGCAGCATGACGTTGAGCTGAAGCGTTGCAAATTGATTACTCACTGCAACCGAAGTCTGTACACCTAAAACAAAGGCGCCCGCCTGGATGACCATTTCCGGGATCACGGGGTTGATCTTCCCCGGCATAATCGAACTCCCCGGCTGAAGCGGTGGAAGGATCAATTCACCGAAACCGGAACGTGGCCCGCTGGCTAAAAGCCTCATATCCCCGGATATTTTCATTAAAGCACTCGCAGCCTGGGCGACAGACCCCATGAGACCTACTTGAACATCCCTCGAAGAAATCGCCTCAAAAAGATCTTTTGCAGGCGTAAATGGTACCGAATACTCCGTTTCGAGTTCCCGGCATACACGTGCGCCAAACTCGGGGTGGGTATTCAAACCCGAACCGATGGCTGTGCCGCCTAAGGCAAGTTCGTTTAAGGCCGGAAAATGTTTCATGATTTCATTGCCCGCACGGTCAATTTGGCTGGCCCAAGAGCCCAATTCCTGGGAAACGGTCATTGGCACTGCATCTTGAAGGTGGGTACGCCCTATTTTTATAATGGAATCATACTCTGCGGCTTTTTTTCTCAAACTTTCAGCAAGATTCTTTAAGGCGTCGGCAAGGTTGACCGCGGCGAGCCTGTCGGCTATATGGAGGACGGAAGGAATCACATCGTTGGAACTCTGCCCCTTATTCACGTGGTCGTTGGGATGAACCGGTGTGCGGCCCCCTCTTCCTTGACCTAATATTTCGTTGGCCCTGCTGGCAATCACCTCGTTGATGTTCATATTCCAGCTGGTTCCGCTGCCTGTTTGAAACACATCAAGAGGAAATTCCTCCGCAAACCGCCCTTCCCGGATTTCTAATGCAGCTTGCTCGATCGCTGCGGCGAGGTGGGGTTCAAGCAGGCCCAGATCCCTGTTGACCCTGGCAGCGCACTGTTTAATAGTAGCAAGGGCACCCAGAGCCAAGGGGGGGATCTTGAAATCGCTGACTATAAAATTCTGCCTGGCTCTTTCGGTCTGCGCCCCCCAGTAATGCTCCCCAGGAATCACGACCTCCCCCATGCTGTCCCGCTCTTTTCGAAAGGTCACTTAATCCTCCTTGGTGAGATCCAAGAGTTGAATCTTCTCCGATGGAAAAGGATCTTTAGACCACAAAGCCGTCCCAGTTAAAGCCGCTTGTCCTCTTTGATCCCAGGCGGTTAAGAGAGTACCGCAAACCCTTCGTAGACCATCGGGTCCGACATTAAAGAGATCATTGCGGAGTTTTTGCCTTACCTGGGTTGTCAGCCCCATCTTGTCCCGCGACCAGGTGAAATACCCCCTGTCCTTTGGGGGAATGGGGGCAATCATTCCGCCGATGACCCCTAGAAGTGTTGAATCGATCTCAGCTTGGGGAACCTCAAACTTGCTTCCTTCTTCCAGTACTTCATGGAAATCTTTGAGACTTGCGAATAATCTAGGGTCTCTGTACGTTGTGAAGCTGATACGGCCTTCTAGAAGCCGCATGCCAAGATTTGTTCCATAAGCGCCGCCTTTTTCACGGATGCGCTGATGGAGAGGCCCCAGGGAAAGGTGGGATTCCAGAATTTGAAGAGAAGCAAAATCCTCTGCCATGGGTTTGAAAGGAAGGCTCACAGCAAGAAATCCCACATCCAGAGGTAAAAGCACGGCTGTCGAGTCGAAATCCCGTTTGAGACCCGGGAACCCTTTTCCATCCGTACCTTCTGGAAGTCTTGCCATAAAAGCGGGCCAAAAGTTCTCCAGAGTCTTTAAAACATCCTTATCACCGGTCCAAAGTGCAGTCATCCGGCTCCTAACAGCCAGTTTTCGCCAGAGATTTCCCATTTTTACGCCAAGATTCTCAATGTTTTTCTCAGAAAGAAGGGATAATTTAAGATTTTGGTAAAGGCTCACACCGGATGACAATTCGTAGAGATCGGAAAGAGGATCTATGGCGGCGGAGGCTAAATAATCGGCATAAGCGTTACCGTGGTATAAAAGTGATGAATACAATTCGTGCTGTTGTTCTGTCAGCCATTCAGAAAGTCGTTTTTTTTCTCCCCAATCCGTATTTAAAAACACATCACCGAGAAGTCCTAACCCCTCTTCAAGCTTTTCCTTGAGGATTTTCACCCTGATGCGTATCTCACCCAAAGCCTCTCCCGAAAGAGCTCGAAAAAGGCTGAATTGAGCCCTCGCCCCTCCCCAGAGGGATTTTTGTTTCCTGACAAGGAGGTCGTAAGAAAGTCCTTTCAGTCCGAGCGAGCCGAGGGACTTTGTAAGTAAGCCTATGACTTCAAAATCTTCCCTGCCTAAACCGGAGGCGTCGATCCTGATATCCAGGTACGCAATACCGTTCGTCGTTGTCAGGTAGGTGGAAATACCGGGATCGGAGCCTAGTTCTTCCAAGGGGTAAACGGGGACTTTTCTGGGCAATTCCTCCTTGCTGAGCGCAGGCAGATTTACCGCCGGCGGCTCTGCCTGGAGGCTTTTCAGAAGTTCTGCCTGTTTTTCGAGTTTTGTTTCAAGTGCCGGATCCTTTGTTTTTAAAAAGGTTTCCAGCGGGGCTATCCTGTCAGCTTCCTGTTCTTCAAAATAGGCTTGTTTAGGGTGGAAAATGAGAGTACTTCGATGCGGGTTATCGAGCAGGTATTCCTGAATAAGTTTCCCGAAAACATTTTCACCCGACTCCCACCGTCTTCTTAAATCAGCCAACATTCCCGTCTGGTTAAAGACTGTTTCCCATAAATCGGGCCGGAAAAGGTAGGGGTAAAGCTGAAAAAGTGTCCTCAGTCCCTGTTGCCTTTCTATTTCTTTAAGCTGGAATTCCTCGACGAGGAGCTCGGCTTCCACCATCCCCGAAGGAAAGGGTGTTAGTGTCAGTTTTTTTAGCTCTTCTAGGAGGAATGCCTCCGCCCCGGCTAGACGGTCCAAGGGAACCCCTTTCAAACCGATGATGAAGCTGCCCTCGCTCGGCTCGTGACTCCTATGGGAAAGGCTGTCTATGTCCTCGGCGAGGCCGGAATCTAAAATAACACGGCGGAGAAGTCCCCCATCCCTCAAAAGTAAACCGTGGAGAAAATCCAATGAAAATCTGGTTTCAAGATCCGCTGATCCTTCGGTAAGCCAGGAGAGGGAAAATGCACCCATACCGCCGGGTTCAAAAGGGAAATCCAATACTGAATTCAGAGGTTTATCTTTTCTTTTCTGCGGAAAAATCGGCTCAGAACGGGACCTTCTCTGAAAACCTATGAAAAAACGGTCATGGAGGAGCTGAAGGTAGGAATTAAGGTCCAAATCACCATAGAGATAGACAAGGCATTCTGATGGATGGTACCAGCGTTTGTGGAATTCGAGGAAATTCTGATAGGTCAGGTCAGGGATATTCTTCGGATCACCGCCGCTGTTGAACGAAAGAGGACCATCAGACCATAAACTTTGGGACGTCTTATCATCGAGAATGGCATCCGCAGACCCCATGGCTCCGCGCATTTCGTTGTAAACCACGCCTGTGTAATCTTTCTTGCCATCCTTATTTTCAATTCTCCAACCTTCTTGGAGAAAAGTCGCCTCCCGCAGAAGCGGAAAAAAAACTGCATCGCCGAAAACATCCATAAGGTTGAGAAAATCAGCCTCAAGGGGACTCCCAAAAGGGTAAATTGTTGCTGTAGGATAGGTTAGAGCATTAAGAAAGCTCGAAAGACTCGTGCGGTAAAGCTGGAAAAAAGTCGCAGGACCGGGGTATTTCTTACTACCGCAGAGAACAGAATGTTCGAGAATATGTGCGACACCGGTATTGTCTGTAGAATGGGTAGGAAAGCAAAAGGCTCCCATACTTTCAGGATCAGAACTTTTGAGAAATAGGACCCTTGCACCGCTTGAGTCGTGTTCGCATAAGGTACCGGTAAAGGGGTAGTCTGCTACAGGAATTTCACCTTTAAGCGTCCAACCTGAGGGAAGTGTGTTTGTAACCATCATGGAATAATAGGACCTGTCCAGTCACGTATTTTACCGAAAATAATAACATTTTTAAAACCCAAGCTTTCCAGAGCGTATTTAGCCCTCGTGGCCCTGTTCCCGAAACGGTCGACAAGGACTATCGTTGCGCGCATATTCCGAGTAGGAAGTTCTAGGGTTATCCTCTCCACGGGAATATTGATGGAACCGGGTATGCGTTTCTGACGAAATTCGCTCGAGATCCTGACGTCCACGAGGAAAAAATCTGTCCTATGCCTTTCCAGTTGGGCCATAACACCTTCGGTCGTCTGGAGAGGGTTCTGTGCTTCAGCCTGGGCACCGAGATAACCAAGCGTAAAAAATATTAAGAGAGATAAAAATAACCTCGACTTCATAGACTTAAGTATTTGTCCATAATGGGCCGGATGTCAAGTGAAACGACTTTTCAATTGAAAAATCATACAGTTGCGTAAGAAAAGTCTTTTACTTATACTCTTTCTATAGGCTGGTCCCCAAGGAGATTTTCATGATGGAATTACTTTATAGTCGGCGTGTAAAAATTGTTTGTACCTTGGGACCCGCAACAGATACCTATGAAAAAGTTTTAGAAATAGCAAAGGCCGGCATGAACGTAGCCCGGCTCAACTTTTCCCACGGATCCTACGAAGACCACGAACGGCGTTTTAACTACGTCAGAAAGGCCGCCGCGGAACTCGGGAGGCATATTGCCGTCCTTCAGGACCTCCAAGGCCCCAAAATCCGCGTAAAAAAATTTATTGACGGGCAGGTTGAACTCAAGCAGGGTGATTTTTTTACACTAACCGTGCGGGAAGTTGACGGAACTCAGGAAATCGCTTCAGTGAGTTATCCAACATTTAATAAAGACGTTAAGCCCGGCGACACAGTTTTGCTCGACGACGGTAACCTCAGCCTTCAAGTAAAAGAAGTCAATGGTCCCGATGTCAAATGTGTCGTTGTTTACGGTGGCACACTCAAAAACAACAAAGGTGTGAACCTCCCCGGCAGTATTCTTTCCGTTGCCAGCCTTACGGAAAAAGACAAGGAAGACCTAGCCTTCGGCTTAAAATTGGACGTGGACTGGGTTGCCCTGAGTTTTGTTCAAAAAGCCGACGATATCCGCGAGATCAAGGCCCTGATCACTTCCCTGGGAAAAAATACCCCCGTAGTGGCAAAAATCGAGAAACCACAGGCTGTAGAAACTATCAATGAGATCCTAGAGCTTACCGACGGCGTTATGATTGCCCGAGGCGACATGGGAGTAGAAATGAACGTGCAGGAAGTACCACCCATCCAGAAGGAAATTATTGCCCTCTGCAACAGGAAAGGGAAGCCCGTCATCACCGCCACCCAAATGCTGGAAAGTATGATTACAAACCCGAGGCCGACCCGTGCCGAAGCCACAGACGTAGCCAATGCCGTACTTGATGGTACGGATGCCGTCATGCTCAGCGCCGAAACAGCGAGCGGACAGTACCCTATCGAAGCCGTTCGAAATATGCACGAGATTATTATAGCCATTGAAAAACGTCGCGAAGAACCGTGGAATAAACGGGACACCGAGAGATTGATCCATGACAGCTATACCAACTCTGTTGCCATAGCCGAGGCTACATCCCTCGCCGCACAATCCGTAGGAGCAGGAAAAATACTCTGCCTTACAGATAACGGGAATACGGCAAAACTTATCAGCCGTTTCAGACCAAGCGTCCCCATTCTTGCTTCAAGCCCTTCCGTAGCAGCCTTGCGCCAGCTGTCTCTGTATTGGGGAATTTGGGGTGTCCTTGTGCCCCAGTTTAAAGACAATGTGGACACCGCCGTCCAAGAAATGCTTGAAACCCTCAAGGAACGAAAAGTCATCACGCCCGGCGAAAAGATCGTTATCACCGC
>DYOB01000176.1 GCA_020720765.1 Borreliella garinii | reverse complement strand
GGTTCCGTTAAAGGTTAAACCAGAGTTCTCTTGAAAGAGCAGCCGCCGCAAGGGCGGCTGTTTCTGTTCGTAGGGTCATGGGGCCGAGGTTCAGCGGGATAAACTTCCGGGTCTCAAACCAGGCTTCTTCGTTTTTTGACCAGCCCCTTTCCGGGCCGACGGCTATCGCGGCTTCTGTAAGTGCCTGCCTGGGCCATGCGTTTCCAGACTGGGTGAGGTAAAAGCGTTTTTCAGGCCAAGTATACTTTTCAAGTTCATGAAATTTCTCGGTCCGGGTATTCTCGCCCAGGAGGGTGGTACGCCCCTGCATACCGCCTAAAAGAATTTCCTCGCGCCATTCATCGCGGGTCCACAGGGGGCTGTGGAGATAGGATTTCTCGCTGAGTTTGGAAGCCGTCCAGTGCGTATGTTGTACGCCCAGGGAGGTGAGGTCCCGGAGAAGCCGCCGGGCGGTGGGCGGCCTGGGGGTTCCTAGGATCAGAGTAAGCGGGAGCAAGGGTGGGGGCGTAGTGGAACAGGAAATGTGGATAAACTCGAGACCACCGTCTGTTTTCCATTGGACCACGGCGGTACCCATAAGGCCTCCCACAACCCCGACGGCTACTTCTTCGCCGTCCGCCGCCTTTAAAATTTCCCTCACGTGAATGGTCCGGTGATCGCTAGCCCGAAGGGGATATCCCAATTCTTCTGAATACAGCAAAATGACGTTCATAGTACTGGACAATCCTCCCTCTTGGGCCTAAGATTGCTGTAGGATGAGTTTTGGCGCAAGGGGGCGTTCATGAAAAGAGGGTTTTCCGTGGTGGTATTTCTTCTTGTTTTGGCCGGTGTTTCCGCCCAGAATGTGGATGAAGTCGAGTTAAAAAGGCCTGATCTGAGCAGTATCCAGTTCCGAAACTACGTAGGACCGACGACTGTTGTGAACACGGCCCAGGAAATCCGTACGATAGGTACGGGTTTGGGTGCAGGTGTCCAGAACCGTGAAAGTTTCACCCTCGCCGGAAAATACACCGTCATCCGTGTTTATAATCCCGAGGAACCCAAACTCAGTGCAGATATCCTCGTTCTCGAACCCTCAGCCCGTGTGGACCACATCAACGGCTTAAACCTTATAATTTCTGCCTACCTCGAAAGGGTTTTCGGGTATTCGCGGACGGATTCCCAGCTGATAGCTAACTTTGTCACAAGGTATAACGCCCTTTACCGTGGAAATCTGGGGTTTTATCAGCAGACTTTTGTCACCCATGTCGCTACCAACCTGACCGCCGCGAACGCGGGTCTCTCAACCTACTATGCAGAATGGCCGGGACGCTCACGCATCGTTATTCCTCTAAGAACCAGCATCAGCGCCGGGCCGAGGGGCCAGGTGGACGCTGATGAGATTTCCCGACCCGAGGTGACCCAGAATCTTCCCGACAGTCCCGAAAGCCTCCAGCAACAGAGGGAAATAGTAAACCTGAGGGAGAGGGAAATCACCAAGGAAGAAACGGTAATCCAGGAAAGGGAGAGGGAATTGAACCAGAGAGAAACACCTCCCGAGACCACGGTAACGACCGTCTCCCGTCCTGAAAATCCCCGGACGACGACAACGGACCCCACCAAACCCGAAACTGAAAATACATCCAATACCAACCAACCTCCAGCCACAAACACAACAACCGAAACCACAACAACTGAAAGGCAACAGCTGGAACAGGCTAAAGAAGAGGTGGCTCAACGGGAAGCCGCCCTCCAGAGGGATAGGGAGCAGATTACCCAACAGGAACAAAATCAGGAGACCCAACAGCCGGCGGCTCAAACCGAGCGCGTTGCCACCGAACCGGTTCTCTTCCTTTCGGTAGAGGGTGACGGGACTTTTTCCCGGCTGATGGTCCTCGACGCCTTAGGGAAAAAGAGCATGGTCAGGTCGGAACTCAATTCCATCCGCGGAAGGCGTTTTGAAAACCTCAGCGACGGTTACCTTGTCATAGCCGGCAGGGAAGGGGGCGACGCAGCCGTACGTCTGCTCGTGCTAGATAAAACTAAACTTGAAACTCTAAGGCAGGGGACCAATGATATTCACCCCGACAGCGACCTTGTCGTCCAGGGACAAACAATCTTCGCCGCTGTGAAAGACGGAGTGGATTACAAACTGGCTATTTTTAATGCAGCCCTGGTCCTGCAGAAAAAAAGCATTGATTCGATAGTACCCCAAACCGCCATCCAGATCGATGGTTCGCGGATTCTTGTTCAGGGGGCCGACGGTAAGGTCTTGTTCTTAAACGCCACAACCCTTGAAAGGTCTTTTGAGGTCGCTCCCTGATGGGAGGGGTTTTTGAAGGGCGTTCTATCAGTGTTGTCCGTGATTTAAGTCCTGACGAGCAGTGGTATCTCTATTCAAAAACGCGGGAGATCAAGAATTCTGTAAAGACGGGTAAAGACCTGGAGCCTTACAGGATGAAAGACCTTGATCTCGCTGTGTACCTCACCTTTTTAGAAGACAGCACGAGAACAAAAGAATCCTTTAGAAACGCCGCTCGGTTCCACCGCATCACCGTGATAGGCTTCGACGCGAATTCCAGTTCCTTCAATAAAAAAGAAAGTCTTTCCGACACCATTAAAATGCTTGTCGGTTATAACCACCGGACCATTTTCGTACTCCGCACGACCCAGGAGGGTGTAGTCCGCCATCTCGAAAATTATATCGGCGACTACGCCCGGCAGAATGGCATTTGGGTCCCCAGTTTTATCAACGCGGGGGATGGGAGGCACGAACACCCCACACAGGAATTCCTAGACGAGTATACCTTCCTCGAAAACCTGAATTGGAATAGGGATGAGATTCATTTGGCTATAGTTGGTGATCTTTTCCATGGGCGAACAGTGCATTCCAAGGTGGAAGGTTTAAAGATTTTCAAAAAAGTCAGGGTTGATTTGATTGCCCCCCAAGAACTTGAACTTCCTCAACATTACGAAAATCTTATGGTTGAAAACGGGTTTGAATTGAGAAAATTTCCCGACATTGACACTTACCTTCAGCAGAAAGACCAAGCAAGGCTCTTCTACTTTACCCGCCTCCAACTCGAGCGTATGGGGGATAAGGTTCGCGATAAGGAAATGGAACTGCACCGGGCGGTTTCAGTCCGAAGTGAACATTACTCATTATTTAAGAATGATACCAAACTTTTCCATCCCTTACCCCAAAACCGCATTCACCCGGAGATTCCCGAATTCTATGCCGAAACGTCTTTAAACGGCTGGGATGTTCAAAGTCAAAACGGGTATTTTATCCGCATCGCCCTGCTGGGCATGTGCGGGGGGAAGTTCGGGGAAGATTTCAAGGGTGTTCCTCTTTCACCGGTGATTCAGGAGAGCGATTACATCCATCCAGTACCGGTGAGTACCAGCGTTAAGAAAGAAGATTTTAAGACAGGCATAAAAAAGATTTCCGACGGCTTGGTGATTGACCATATCGGGATTGGTTCGAGCATAACAGAGGTTTGGAAGTTAATCGATGTTATCCGCAGGAACCTCGGGTTGGATTATATTTCGAGCCATGGTGTCTTTGCGGGCTCGGAGGGGAAGCACGTAAAAGGAATTATTTCCATCCCCGGATCTTTCAGCCTGGACACCCGGCACGTAAAAATGCTTGCGGCGTTAAGTCCGGGCTGCACCGTGAACACCATAGTCAGTAATCAGGTGGCGGAAAAAACACGTTTAGGTGTTCCCCCGAGAATCTATAATTTCTCAGAGACCCTCTGCAGGAACGAGAACTGTGTTTCCAACCCGGAATTCCACGAACCCGCCAAACCTGAATTTTTAAGGTCGGAAAGGTCGACCTTTCTATGCAAGTATTGCGAACGCGAACACGAGTACAGGGAAATCTGGAAAATCTAAGCTAGACGTACATTGAAGGGGTGGGCTGCTTGAAGCCGTGGTCTAAAAATTAAATA
>DYOB01000028.1 GCA_020720765.1 Borreliella garinii | reverse complement strand
CAAAAGCGTCGAGGCGGCCGAACTTGTACCCTTGGAGAGTTTTCAATCCGACCCCTGTGCACAATCCAATATGACAGTGCATCCCAGCTCCCCGGTCCCGTGTCAAAATCTCAAGTGCGACAGGCTCCTAGGTGGAGAAGAATACGTTCTTGAAACTTGGATTCCGTTTGCGGCTCTTCATTTCGGATTTAAGTATTAAATTTGGTTCTAAACAGTCAGCCCATTTTCTCCTGGCTGCTGACAAACTCGCGGTAGAGTTGGGGGTCTGCGTGAAAACCGACGATGTAATCTGAACCGGCGCCTGCTTTTGAGAGTGCTTCTTCGGCTTCCTTAAGCAGGTTTTCAGTGCTTAAGAGTCTGCCTGAACGAGAACTTAAACCCACTTTAAACTTATGGGAAGGATTTTTCATTTTCAAGAGTTTTACAAACTCTTGGGTATCTTCGAAGGCCCTTTCTAGTTTGAGACGCGGAAGGATGACACAGAAACCTTGGTCGCATTCGAAGAGCAGGTCGCGGTAGGGTGTGAGTGTTGCAATGCTCGAGACCACGGTTCCTTCCCAACCTGCGTCCCCCTCTACCCTGAAGAGAACAACTGTAAGGTCTTGATTTTCAGCCGCACTGCGGTCGAGTTCAGTACCAAGCCTGACGAGGAATATATCATGCCACACGAAGCCATTTTCGTTGAAGAGTCTCGATTGGGAACCCGTTAAGGTTTGAATCTTGAGGGGAGGCAGGTGTTCCGGGACATGGTCAAAATCCTCGTCATCAGGGACATCTGTGAGTTCGGATTCTAACATTTGTGTGTTGGGAGGTGTATCAGAAGTTATGCGATTGGGTTTGAGTAAGGCTAAGACAATCATTGAAAGCACCGAAAAAATAAATGTAGCCCCGAGAACGATGCCGGGGTAGTACCAAGTTAAGAGTTCCTGTGTCGTCCAAAGAGGATCCTTCCAGCCAGCTAAAGTGTAGGTTTTTCCGTTGACGTGAAAGGTGATTTTTGGAGAGTTCTGGACGTAGGGGATGGTTGTGAAACCCGGAAACCTTCGTTGAGCCAGATCCGCCGGGAGTTTGTAACCAGGACTAGCAACGAGGTGGGCTACCTTTCCCTCCGGGGTGGAGAGGGATAGAAAGCGGAATTGAGCCAGGCTTTTTAGGGAATCTTGAAGGAGGGGCGGGATGGCGGGATTCTGCCAACCATCGTCCTGGGACAATGCAGTCTGAAAAGGTCCGCGCAGATTCTCGAGTTCGCCATGCGCAACTTGGTCCTTCAGGGTCCAAATAGTGTAATAGAGATAACCTGACCAACCCAGGGCACCGAGGAACCCCAAAAGAGCGACAACAAAAAATACCCTGCCGAGTGTCTTTTTCACTCAATTCCTCCACAAGTATTCAACCTATCCTCCCTATTATCGGAGAAAAGACCGCCAAAGTGCATTCCATTTCTTAAGAAATTCCTCCTTAATCGAGTCTATGTCAAGGTCACGACCCTTATTCTCCATACAGCCTTGAAGAATTTGCGCCCGTTTACGGGGAATAAGGTGCTCCATAACTTCTTGGATAAGAGGATCGTGGAAAATCTCTTTGTTCAACAACGATTCAACTTCTTTTTTCCATTCCCAGATTCTCTTTAATAGAGGTGTTTCAAGATGAACTTCTTCAGTTCTCATTTGAGGACCCTGGGTTTGATTCAACCACCTAGGAAAATTCCCTGCTGGAATTTCCTGGACGTTGGAGAGTTGCACAACGCTGGGTTCCACCCTCACTGTGCGGGTTGTTTTACGGTTTGAAAGTGCTTCCGCATAGAGTTTCATTGCAGACTGCTGTTTAAACCCCTTCCCCAGGGTGTGGCTTGAACGCTGAATATCCTCGGAAATACGGTGTGTTTCTGGGGTCTTCAGCCGGTGATAGAGATGGTAGTCGTCTATAGGGTGTGGACTGGTATGATTACGGCCATTGATAGAACAGAGATCCAGACCTGCCAGGGCAATGGGTCCGTTCCAGGTTTTTTCAAGAAAATCCCACGCCGAAAAACTCACGGTACCCTTAGACGGAATGTCGGGAAGAACCGTGTCACGGAAGAGAAATTTTTCATAATGGTACCCTTGGGTAAAGGGGAACCACTGGGCCTTAGCCGTCTCGACTACGCTGGCGAGAGGGGATATCCTCGGGGCTGTGGATCGGGTTTGTAGTCTATGCGCCCAATAACCACCGTCAGTGGAAAAAATGGCTCCGGGCTGGAAGCCCCGGGCTTCAAGGGCTGGTGCTGCAGAAGCCAGTGCGAAAAGAAAGACATCATCGAGACTCTGCCCTGCTACCTTGAGGAAAGTTTCAAGGCTCGGCCCAGAAGCTGCCAGAACAGCTGTTCCCTGGGTAGAGGTTATCCTATAAAGATGGGAACTATTGATCGATCTTTTTATTGTGTTAAAGAGCCATGCCCTGCCCATTCCCTCGAAAGTGGCGAGATTCGCCTCCTCTTCCCTGAGTATTCCGGAAAAGGTCAGCGTCCATAGCTTAAGGTTTTCCGGTTCACAGGCACGGGCACCCGGCCAAATAAGAACCTGGATTTTTTCAGCAGAAAGTCCATTTGTGAATTGGCGGAACCATGATTTCAGACTTTCTGAAGAAGTCGGCGACCAGTGCCACCTGGGCTTGAGAAAGGTGCCGGAAGTTTCCAGGGGGACCCTTCCCACAGTTGCTACTAAGTGCTCGGGATGGTTTTTCAGTAAAGCATCGGTAGCCCAACCCAGTCCGTCCCCGATAAGTAGGATTATGGGTTTAGTTAACTTCTGGGAAGCGGCCCACTGACGAGCTTCAGCTTCGGGGTTATAGCTTGAGTGCCAAGCCCGTGATCCCACGCGCAGAGTCGGTTGTCCGTTTTTGGCTGGGGCAATCTCTACGCCGGGTTCCATTGTGCAAGCCACTCCTGAGCCTCTTTGTGTTCATAAAATTGTTGGACGAGAAGGTAGGGGGCGATGTTTTTCCTGAAGAGCACCGGAAGGCGTTCGTAGATGCCTGAAGTGAGGCTTGAAATGAGGAGCTCTTGATCTAAGATGTGGGGTGAGGGGATGATGGCAAGAACCATCCCTTCTTGTGTGAGGAAAGCACTTCCCTTCGGGCCAATGATTTCCTCGACAGCTTCAAAAATCTGGTGCTGTAGAAGGAAGCTCGCCTGCGGAGAACCGATTTTCGAAAGAAAGAGAGATAACCCTTGAGTATCGACACGAAGACCCAAAATAGCCAGACCGCAGTTATGGCAGTATTCAAGCCTTTCACGAAGGTGATTCTGGAGAGGAACGACTTTGAGCTTTCTGATCGTATCTGCTAGGAACCCGCTGCATAGTTGAAAAACTTGGGCCTGGATTTCCTCGTAACTAAGTATAGAGCCGACTAGGGCGTAGACGCCGACAAGCCTGTCGGAATGTAGGATAGGCAGGAGTCCGAGGCTTGAATTGGAGCCGTGTTCATGAAGTAACGCCGGCCTCCCGGAGGTAAGGAGAGAGAGTTTATTTTCATCGAGTGTTACTGGCGGCGGAGAATCAAAGGAGCACTGTGCAAGTGGGAGCAGATTTTTGCTTCCTGTTTCTGATGAATAAAGTATTGAAGGTTCGGCTTGAAAATAGTAAGCGAATTCACAAAAAAAACGAAAAGGCTCGCTAAAGGCCTTTGATTTAAGTAGGTTCTCAATATAATAGGTTGCCTCCTTCAGTACTATGTTCTGGAAGGGCTTTTTTTTTTCTTATCTAGGAGGCTTTCAGCTGTTCCGAGGAGTCCCATATTACTCCGTAAGGCCTAATTCCTCAAAAAGCTTTTTATAGACCTCAAAATGCTCCGAATCCGCAAACTCCTGGATTTTCTCGTCTGGCAAGCTGGCTAGCAATTTATCCATATAGGTCAACACCGACTTGATTTCGTCGCGCATGCTGTCGGAAAGACCGGAAGTCGGGGTAGCCGGTGCTGAAGTTTCGGGAACCGAAGATGGAAGTGAATCTACAAGCGAGTCGTCAAAACCCGTTGTTAAGTCATCATTCATTAAGGTTGGAGAAAAACTTTCCTCATCGGCTCTTTCAGGGGTACTGGAATCCAAACTGATTTCATCGTCGAAGGGAATTTCGAGCGATTCTTCCCTAAAATCCCTTTCAGAGGTCCCTTCGTCGAAATAGTTGGATGAAACATCTTCCACGGGTTCTTCTGGAACCATAAGAAGGTTGTCGGGAACGCTGGCATTGGAACTGAAATCAATTTCGTCTTCTGAAATGTTCTGAAAATCACTATCGAGTGCGTCAATGTCACCCAGTTGGGGGTCTTCATCGGAAAGAAGGTTCATCGTGTCTTCTTCAAGGTAGATATCATCCGGCACGCCGGAAGGAACACCGCTCCCTCCGGGCATTGGAGAATCTGCCTGGTAGGAGGGAACCTCGGTGTCTTCATTCAATGAATCCTCGAGGTCGGTTCCGCCAAGAAGGTCGATATCCGAACTGAATACATCATCGTTTGAAAGAGGGTTTCCCTCGGCGTCGACAGAGAGAATATCCAGGGCCTCTTCGCGTACTGGCTGATCCTCATCTTCTGTCATAACATCGGCGCTCGAAAGTATGGAATCAAGCTCGTCCCCGGTTAAGGCTATCACTTCGTCGTCGTCGTCGGAAAAGAAACCACCTTTGGCAATTTCTTCTTCCTCCGCCGAAGCCGTACCCGATCCGGGTTTTATTTTACCTATCTGGTCCTTTAGGCTTGAAATTTCTGTTTTAATATTTGAAAGTTCGGACTCGATCTTTTTTAACAGGACCTCAGAAAGAGGTGCTTCTTCTTTTCGTTTCATGGGTGAGGTCATATTTTCTTCAATACTGTCCAATTCTTCCATATCCGGTTCTTTTGACATGGATTCCATATCGAGATCAAGGTCTTTTTCGTTGGAAAGCACCTCGTCAAATTCAGTGGAAAAATCGGAAGCTTCACTTTTTGGAAATCCTTCATCAAAGGACGATAAATCAATTTCTTCAGAATCATCCATATCAGAACCGGAGAAACCCGAACTTTTCACCTTTGAACCTTCGAGTATTTCAAGTTCGTCATCTGCTATGGAGTCTTCAACATCGATATCGATATCAAGAAAATCTTCATCCCCTTGATCCTCAGCCATAAGCGAAGTTGCAAGTACTTCTTCTTCTTCTTCTTCAAAAGATGATGTTTCCGTATCATCGAAGGATACGAATTCATCGAGTTCAATTTCCTGAACCGAGTTATCTAAGCCTTCTTCGGAAACGAGTTTTTCTGACTCGTCAATATCTTCACCGTCCATTTCTACGGCGTTACTCAAATCCAAATCTGCGGACAAATCCGCAAGTTCGTCCATATTGAGAAAATCTTCATCGTCATCATGACTTTGGCTTTCCGAATTTAAATCTTCGGGTCCGGACTTAACCCAAACACCGTATTGGTCGAGATTTGTTGTTTTGGGATCCTCCACCTGCTCGAAGGTGAGAGAATCAAGGTCGTCCAGTACAAAATCATCATCCTGGGCCATCAGGAACTCCTCTGGTAAGCATCTTCTTTCTGTATCGGTAAAACTCGACCATCATTTAAATAATACATAAAAAATGAAAAATTTGCTAGACTTTTTTTGTTCGGCTTTAGGTAAATGAGTTTTTAACCGTTTAATAATCATGTTCTTGAGAAAATTTTTGTTAGCGTCCCTTGTGAGCCTCCTCCTTGGGACAGTGATGATGTCGATCTTTGGACCGAGGGGATACCTTGCGTATTTAGACCAACTTAAACGCAAGGATCGTATAACTCAAAAAATGGAGGGTCTGGAAGAAGAAAAACTCAGGTTGGAAAGTGAATTTGACGCATTCCTGAGGGAGCCTGCAAGGGTGGCACTGGCTGCCCGAAGTCTAGGCTATTACCATCAGGATGAAAAGGTGCTAATAGTGAATGGAAAGACAGTATTAACTGAAATACAGGGTCACAACGAAATACTGCTGGAAGAAGACTCTGACCCGATGTACCTTGAAGGCTTTTTCAGGCTTCTCGGAGTTTTAATATTCCTTACAACACTGGCATTTTTTGAAACAGTAGACTGGATAGAGAAGAAAAAAGGAGGGCGGACCAGCCGCCCCCAGATTAAAGAAATCCCAGGTGATTACCAAACCTTGTCACAAACCATACGAGGGTGACTTCCGCAATACCGGCGTAAATCAGAAAGAACACGGCAAGGGAAACACCTTCGCGCTGAAGACCTAAGCCCATCAGCAGGGCGACTATCATACCAACAGTCAGACCTATGAACGAAAGAACAGTGAAAATCATGTTCCATTCGTCAAGAGAAAGAATAGACAAAGTCAAGGCAAACACGTAGAGGGTGACCATGACTATGAGAATATTGATGGGGTTGTTGCTGTCCAAGTTAAACTCCTTTTGCTTTATATTACTGTAGTAAATCAAAAGAATAAAGGGATTTTTCACTTAGAGATGAAAAAAAGCTGAAAATCTGCGAACGGATCAGACACCTAGTCCAAGTCGAAAGAAGGATTCCCGGGTTTTAAGACTAGAAAATGGGGCGGAGAAGAGTTTTTCGAGTTTTTCACGACTGAACATCTCCGCGGTTGTACCCAGTTCGGGACCCTCTTTGGCAGGTAGAAAAAGCATATAGTCGAAATAATCCCTACTCAATTCAAGTTCGTGAAGGGAGCTGAGGACGCTAAGTCCGTGCGCTTTTGAAAATTCGCGGACAAAAGCCATCACTCTGAGCTTGTGGTCCTCTTCTAGTGCGAAAACCGGTTCGTCCAAGGCCATAACACTGCTTCCGTAGAGGAGTGAAAACCCTAGAAGAGCCCTTTGCATTTCACCTTTGCTGACCTTCGAGGTTGGACGGTCCAAAAGTGTTTCAAGTTCCAATTCCCTTATTATGGTGGGAATAAGTCCCCTTCCCGTAAGATTGCCGGCGGCCTCCACCATTTCCAGAAGTTCACCGATGGATTCTTCCTGGTCAAATTCCAGGTTTTGGTAGAGCATGGAGGCGAGTAAGTCTCTAACAGGTACTTCGAGTTCGGATGTCGGCTTCCCCCATAAATGGACAGAGCCGCTTTCGGGTAGGATACGCCCCGTGGCTAAGTAGAGCAGCGTACTTTTCCCGGATCCGTTAGGACCCAGGAGACTCGTCATCCCCACAGGGATTTTCAAGTTGAGTTTGTTAAAAATCTTTTCTTCGGTGTAACCGAAAACTACGTCCTGAAATAGGACTGGTACACTTTCCATGTTGTCTCAATGAGGTTTTCGGCCGTGCTGAATTCGGCTTTCCAACCAAGCAGGGTCTTTGCTAGGGTGCTGGAAGCTACCAGGCTATCAGGATCTCCTGGACGCCTCGGTTCGTTTTTTGTAGGAATGGCCTTGCCAGTGATCCGCCTTGAAATATCGACCATTTCAGTAACGGTGACGCCTGTTTCTGAACCGAGGTTGACAATAAGGAAATTCTCACCCGCATCGAGTTTGCCGAGGGCAGCCACGTGAGCCCGAGCGAGGTCGGTGACGTGGACGTAGTCCCTGACGCAGGTTCCGTCCCGGGTTTTATAGTCGTCACCGAAAACACCTAGAAACTTTCTCTGTCCCGATGCGACTTCCATGATAATAGGTAGCAGGTTGGCCGGGTTCTGTTCCAGGCCTTTTACTCTTTGTTCGTTGTCGTACCCCGCTGCATTGAAATACCTCAGAGCCGCCCACTTGAGGTTTTTTAGTTTACCGTACCAGGCAAGGATTCTTTCGATCTCAAGTTTCGTGAATCCATAGAAGTTCTCGGGGTTCTTTGGGTGGTTTTCATCGATCGGCAAGTATTGGGGTTCGCCGTAGACTGCTGCAGAGGAAGAAAAGACCAACTTGTCCACGCCGGTTTCGACCATTGCGTTGAGAATGCAGATGGTTCCGCCGATATTATTCCACGCGTATTTTCCTGGATCGGTCATCGATTCGCCTGCGGCTTTGAAGGCAGCAAGGTGGACCACAGCGTCTTGCCCTGCAAGCGCTTTAATAAGGGCTGGTGTATCCAAAATAGTGCCGTAGATAAACCGTGTGGATTTTTGTAGATTGATACGGTCTCCGCTGGAGAGGTTGTCAAAAACGGTGACTTCGTGCCCTTGCAGCACGAGTTCCAGCGAAACATGGCTGCCGATATACCCGGCGCCTCCGATAACGAGAATTTTCATACAAACATACTAAGCCTTGCCCCTTTGCTCGTCAATCTGTACGCTTGCAAAACTTATAAAAAATCTTACACTACTCGTGGAGATAATAATGCCGGAACTCTTTGATTTTTCAGTCCCGAACTTGGGAAAATGCGTGATACCGAACCCCACAGCTTACGCGAGCATGAGGGGAAAACTCCCAGTTAAGTACGTCTCCGACGATGAGTTCATTGTCTACGATGTTTATACCACGATGGGCGATGATCCAAAGGCCTTCACAAAAGCTGACATACTCGAAAAAGCCGGCCCCAGGGCGAACATCTACTTCCAACCCGCCCACGTAAATGCAGGCATAGTCACCTGCGGCGGTCTTTGTCCAGGCTTAAACGACGTCATACGCTCGGTGGTTCGGAATCTTTGGTACGGATACGGGGTGAGGCGGATCAGCGGAATACAATACGGGTACAAAGGATTTCTCCCGGAATATAATTACCCCGTTATCGAACTCGATCCGGACATTGTTGATGATATTCACAAAAAAGGCGGAAGTATGCTGGGTTCCAGCAGGGGCGGAAGCAATGTCAGCGCCATTGTCGACGCTATAGAGCGGCTGAACCTGAATATGCTTTTTCCCATAGGCGGCGACGGCACCCAAAAGGGTGCGCTGGCCATAGCAGACGAAATTGAAAAACGCAACCTCAGGGTGGCAATTGTCGGCATACCCAAGACCATCGACAACGACTTGAATTTTATTCAGAAGAGTTTCGGTTTTGAGACAGCCGTAGCCAAGGCGGTTGAAGCGGTGACGAGTGCCCACGTTGAAGCGCAAAACGCTATCAACGGTATCGGCTTGGTTAAGGTTATGGGTCGAGAGTCAGGTTTTATTGCTGCTCACACCGCGCTGGCTAGTTCAGACGTCAATTATGTTTTGATTCCCGAGGTCGATTTTGACTTGGATGGATCCTTTGGACTTCTGGAGAGTTTGAAAAAGCGCCTGGAAAACCGGGGGCACGCTGTGATCGTCGTCGCCGAGGGCGCCGGGCAAAAATTCCTTGAAGCCAATGCTGAAGTCGATTTATCCGGAAACAAACGTCTCGGGGATATCGGTGTATATTTAAAAGACCATATTTCCCAATTCCTTCAGCAGAAGGGTGTCGAATTTAACCTTCGTTACATTGACCCAAGTTATATGATCAGGAGTGCACCCGCGGACCCCAACGACAGTTTCTACTGTTCACGCTTAGGTGCAAATGCCGTCCACGCGGCCATGGCGGGCAAAACTAAAATCCTTATCAGCCTATGGAGCAATAAGTACGTCCACCTTCCTATATCCATGGCCGTCAAGAGTCGCAATAGGGTCAACCCTGCTGGAAGCCTGTGGAGGGATGTATTAGAGTCTACACGGCAACCCGTCCACATGAAGGCGGATGAATTATAGGTTTGCGTCCTGCGGCTGCATCAAAAACAGTTCGGGTCTGTATTCGAAATGCAAGGTGTCGTAGAGGTACCAGCGTCCTCCCCAAAGAAAGCCGTGTTTTTCAAAGATATTGACTATTTCTAAAGGGACTGAATTCCTGGGGATAAATTCGTCGTTTTCAGAGAGTTCCCAGTCCCAGCGCCAGTAGTTTCCGAAGCGCGGGTTGATATCGATAGCAATCCCTAAAGCGTGCAGGCTTCTTACCTGGGTTCCAGCTATCCGCCGATCCACGTAGGACGTTGAGCGCTGGAGAAACGGCCTCAACCGGGTGGGAAGCGCTTCGAGATCCGCACTGACAGCATCTAATGCGTCGGCGGCTCCATTGACCGAGCTGAACTGAAGCCGAATCCTGAGTGTATTGGGCATAAAGTTGACGGTTCGAAGGTTTGCTACGATCGCTTCAGTTGTCGAACCGTACATTTTTTCTAGGAGGGTGTAATAAATCAGCCGACCAGGGTCCGCGGCGTCAAACCAGTCGCTTATTTCGTCCTCTTTAAAGGTCCGTGTAGGGTGTTCCAACATAAGCTCTTGATAGGTCATCGGCGTTTTTAGGAGTGAAAGCAGCTTTATTCCGCCAGAACGCCATTCAAGCCGGGTTCCATCGGTGAAAAAAATGGTGTCACGATCCACTTTTGAAACAGTGAGCGGGTATGCTAAAGCAAGCCGCTCAATCTCCCAGGGTATTTCAGAAAAATCAGGGTCAATGAGTTCCCCGAGTATAACTCTGCTATCCCCTTGGTTGGGGCTTCCCGAGAGGAGCAGCCCCAGACCGGAGGTCAGGAAGAGCAGGTGTACAGTTTTCATCGATACCCTATTTTAATACGGGGTCCAAAGTTGTACTTGTTGAAGTCGTTGACTGCTGGCCCGTGGTATTGAGACCATTCGAGGGTAAAAGTTCTGCGCTGGTCGGTAATATTCCGCCGCCGGTGGGAGGAATGGGAACGTCGTAGGTGAAACTTGAGATCAGTTCATCCTTTTCGTTGTAAAGTTCCTCTCCAATAAGGTTCTTGGAATCGTCGTATTTCATCTTGAAGGTGTAAAGCATCAAGCCGTTGCCGTCGTAGAAGACGTTTTCAGTTTCAAACCCTTCCTCATCGTAATTATAGACCTTCTTGAGCTTCATCATATCCGCTGCATCGAACCATCGTTTTTCCATAAGAATACCGTTGTCGGAACGAACTTCTTCTTCCCGGAAGGCTGTCTGCATCTGGTCCAGGTCGGTTACGCCGAGCATGGTCATCACGTCGTTATGACCTGTGGGCAGAACCGGTGCCGGTGGAGGAGGCGGTTCAGACGCCGGGCAGGCGCTGAAAACGAGGGCCGAAAACATAATTGCTAATTTCTTCATGATTGTCTCCCTTGAATAGACTTCCCATACATTGTAAACCATTCTTAAGGTTTGACTAGGGGGCAATAAAAAAAATGTCGATTCAACTGGGGGTTTTAGGGAGTGGAAGTACGGCAAACGCTTATTTTTTTCAGGATGGCGAGGGGGCTGTGATGATTGACAACGGTTTCAGCCTACGGGAAGCTAAAAAAAGACTCCAGATTCTCCAGCTCTACCCGGAAAAAATCCAGGCTCTTTTAGTCACCCATACACACGACGACCATGTCCGCGGGGTGGCGAAGATGAGCACGGAGTTCGACCTCCCCGTTTATCTTCCCAGGGGAATAGCCCTGGATTACTGGGGAAAAGAAAGTTCGTATTTTAAATTTCTCGAACCTTATTTTAAATCCCAGGTGGGGGATTTCTCGATTTTCCCCTTTTCTACCTCTCATGATTCGGGTATTTCCGTCGGTTACTCGGTGTGCGGAAGTTCGGGGACCCTGGTCGTGATTACTGATACAGGTATGACCGACGACAGTATGCTCTACCAGGCGGTCGAAGCAGACATCCTGGTTCTCGAATCAAACTATTCAGCAAGGATGCTAAAGGAGGGACACTATCCCGAATACCTCAAAGAACGTATCAAATCTCCGACAGGACACCTTTCAAATACTCAAGCCGGCGCTTTCCTGGCCGACCTTTCCCGTCAGGATGGGCTCAAGGTCAAGGAAGTCGTACTCGTCCATCTTTCCGACTCCAACAATACCCCTGAATGTGCCCAGGCAGAAATACGCCAGGCCCTGAGAGGCAGTCCATGGGAAAAAGTCTTGATCCATATAGCACAGGATGGGGATACAAAAAAGGCCTGCGGAGAACCCAGAATTTGGGTTCTCCCTAAAAAGGCGGCTTGGAGCTGGAGAGCTTAATAGTTACGCTGAAAAATGGTTCAGATACGGCAATCGGGATACCATTTTTGCTATGGCGTCCTTATTCGTCAGTAGTTCCGCGGTGCTGTCCCAAGTTCCACCCACGAGATTTTTACGGAAGCTCTCGTTGATATTCAGGTAGAAGGTTTCCTCGGGCGTATGAACGGTTTTCTTCACGAGGTCGATGGTGATGGTCGTTTCCGGGTTCTCTTCGATGAGTTTAGACAAGGAATCCACGTCTTCTTTATTGATACTGACGCAGGGGATGCCAATCACGGTACAGTTACCGATAAAAATCTCGGCGAAACTCTCCCCGATAATAGCCTCGATCCCGAATTTATGGAGGGCCTGCGGGGCGTGCTCCCGGCTGGACCCGCACCCGAAGTTCCGTCCGGTGATGAGGATGGAACCGCCTTTAAATTTCTGGGTATTAAAAGGGTGGTCCTTAGGTTTTCCGTCTTCATGGAAACGGGCGTCATAAAAAGCGTATTCTCCCAGGCCCTCGAAAGTCACGCACTTCATAAAACGGGCGGGAATAATCCGGTCGGTGTCAATGTCATTTTCCATGACGGGTATGCCCCGTCCCTCGGTGATGTTTCTTACGGGTAAATCCATTTTTATCTCCTAGATCATCTCTCGCACGTCGACGACTTTTCCAGCTATCGCTGCGGCTGCAACCATAGCCGGACTCATAAGGAGAGTTCTCCCGCGTGGGGAACCCTGCCTACCGATAAAGTTGCGGTTGGAGCTGCTGGCGCTGATTTCATCATTTTTAAGCTTGTCGGGGTTCATGGCTAAACACATCGAACAGCCTGCACCACGGAATTCAAAACCAGCTTCTTCGAAAGTCTTGTCCAGGCCTTCTTTTTTTGCTTGAATGGCCACCTGCTTGGAACCTGGGACTACGAAGGCACGGACTCCCTGGGCTACCTTGCGGCCCTGGGCGATCTTAGCAGCCTCGCGCAGGTCGGTGATGCGGCCGTTAGTACAGCTCCCTATAAAGGCTACGTTGATGGGCTGGCCTTCTATGGGATCCCCTTCCTTAAACTGCATATGGATGTAGGCCTTTTTCACCCCTTCCTTGTCGTGTTCCTGAACATTGTTTACGAGGGGCATACTCTGCTTCACACCTATGGCGTGTCCTGGGTTGATACCCCAGGTCACCATCGGTTCAATGGTGCTGGCATCTAGTTCATAGCGGTCGTCGAAAACAGCGTCTGCGGGGGAGGCCAGGGTTTTCCAGAACGCAACGGCTTTTTCAAAGTCTGCACCCTGGGGTGCGAAACGTTTGCCTTTGAGGTAAGCGAAGGTGGTCTCGTCGGGGTTGATATAGCCCACACGCGCTCCGCCTTCGATGCTCATATTGCAGATGGTCATACGCTCTTCCATGTCTAGGTCGTCAATGGCAGGGCCCGCGTACTCGTACGCGTAACCGATTCCGCCTTCAACACCAAGGTCGGCCATAATTCGGAGAATGATGTCTTTAGCGAAGACACCTTTTTTTAGGCTTCCCTTGATCCAAATCTGCCGGACTTTGGGCTTGTCGAGAGCCATGGTTTGGCTGGCGAGTACGTCGCGGATCTGGCTCGTTCCGATACCGAAGGCTATGGCTCCGAAGGCTCCATGAGTCGCCGTGTGGCTGTCGCCGCAGGCTATGGTCATACCGGGTTGGGTGAGTCCGAGCTCGGGTCCGATGATATGGACGATACCCTGGTTTTCGGAATTCAGGTTAAAAAATTCCACCCCGTTTTCTTTCGTGTTGGATTCAAGAGCTTGCATCATCGCCTCGGCCAAGGAGTCGGTAAAGGGACGGCTCTGGTCTGCTGTCGGCACGATATGGTCTACGGTGGCGAAGGTTCTTTCCGGGTGGAGAACCTTGAGTCCCCGTTCCCGGAGCATTTGAAAGGCTTGGGGGCTTGTGACTTCGTGAATAAGGTGAAGCCCGATAAAAAGCTGATCCTGGCCGCTGGGGAGTAAACCCACCTTGTGCATATTCCAGACCTTGTTAAAAAGATTTTCCGCCATGTCTCCTCTTTTCGGACCTTAAAGGTCCTATGTTGATTCCAAACTGCGAGCCATCAGGATTTTTCCGGACCGGACCATTTCCTGAATTCCGAAGGGGGCGAGCATCTGCTGGAAGGCGTCAAGTTTTTCAGTCTTCCCGCTCACTTCAAAGATCAGAGCCTCGGGGGAAATATCCGTCGTCTCCGCTTTAAAAGCCTGAGCGATCTGCAGAGCCTCGGTCCTCTGATCCTGGGTACACTTGATTTTGATCAAAGCGAGTTCTTTTTGCAAGATGTCGGCATCGGTGTAATCTTTTGCGTGTACGACGTCCACCAGCTTATTGAGCTGGTGGAGAATCTGGATAAGGGTATTCGGATCGCCTATAGCCGTGATATTCATCATGGAAAACCTGGGGTCCTGGCTCGCACTGACGACGAGACTGTCGATATTGAAACCCCTTCTGGAGAAAACGAGGGCGGTGCGGATCAAGACACCGGGCTTGTTGGCGACTAAAAGGCTGATGACGTGTTTGGGAAAGTTTAAGGTATTTTCCATTTAAGTACTCCCTGTGGGTTTGTCCAATTTTCTTTTGGGTGCTTCCAGAAGAATCTGGCTCAGAGAAGCACCTGCTGGAATCATGGGAAAGACGTTGTCGTGTTTCTCCACCTCGGCGTCGATAAGGCAGGGGCCGGCCTTGTAATCGAGGGCGGCCTTGAGAACTTTCCTGACATCGGCGCTCCGGCGTATTCTGAAAGCTTTGATACCGTAGGCTTCCGCAAGTTTTACAAAATCAGGGCTACCTTCCAGGTCAACACCCGAAAGCCGGTCTTCATAGAACATATTCTGCCACTGGCGGACCATCCCGAGGTAGTGGTTATTGATAACGAGGATCTTAACAGGAATCTTGAGGTTAAACGCCGTTGAAAGTTCGCAGAGGGTCATCTGGAAACCGCCGTCACCGACGACAGCGATAACAAGTTCATTTTTCCTGGCAAGCTGCGCGCCGATAGCTGAAGGAAAACCGAAACCCATGGTCCCGGCCCCTCCGGAACTCAGCCAGTCCCTGGGTTTTTCGGTCGGGAAAAACTGGGCTGCCCACATCTGGTGCTGGCCGACATCGGTTGTGATGATAGCCTTTCCCTGGGTGAGTTTATACATTTCGTTCATCACGTGCTGGGCACGGAGTTTTCCTTCTTTTTTGTAATGAAGGGGCATTTCACGGCGCCAGCGTTTTACTTGTTTGACCCAGGCTGTGGTATCCGGAGCTTGGGTTCCTTGGGTAAAATGGTAAAGGAGGCTGGAGAGGCTTTTTTTTGCGTCGCCTTTAACGGCAATATCCACCTGAACAACCTTATTTAACTCGGACGCGTCGATATCAAAATGAATCTTTTTCGCATTGCGGCAGAAATCGTCGTAACGTCCGACGATACGGTCGTCAAACCTGCTTCCTATATTGATAATAAGGTCGGATTCGACCATGGCCCTATTGGCGTAGCCCGTTCCGTGCATACCGAGCATACCGAGGCTGAGTTCGTGGGATTCGGAAAAACACCCCTTTCCTAAAAGTGTATTGACCACGGGAATCTGTAGGTCGATAGCCAGTTTTCTCACCTCTTCGCTTGCCCCGGCAATGATGGAACCATGACCGACAAGGAGCAGGGGGCGTTTTGCAAAACCGATCATCTCGGCGGCTTGCCTGACAGCTTCCTCATCTGTTTCACTTGAGGGGCTATAGCCGGGTAGATGGAATTCCTGGTCCGGAGCCGAGGTCAAAACTGCACTGCTGATATCCTTGGGAAGGTCGATAAGCACTGGCCCCGGCCTTCCGGAACCCGCGATAAAAAAGGCCTCCCGTAAAACACGGGGCAGGTCAGAGGCTTTTTTCACGAGGTAGGAATGCTTCACCACAGGGTAGCTGATACCTGAAACGTCGGCTTCCTGAAAAGCATCGAGCCCCAGGTTCCAGGTCGTCGTCTGTCCAGTTATAACAATGATGGGAACAGAATCCATATACGCGGTGAGGAGGCCGGTGATTGTATTGGTGGCACCCGGGCCCGAGGTGACGAGAACGACCCCTGTTTTACCGCTCGCCCGTGCGTAGCCGTCCGCCATGTGCACGGCCCCCTGTTCGTGGCGAGTCAGGACCAGCTCGATCTTCCTGCCTACGAGGGCATCGTAAATGGGAATGGCGGCACCGCCAGGGTGGCCGAATATGTATTCAACGCCTTTTTCTATCAGGATGTCCACGAGAACATCCGATGTTGTTCTGGGATTGGCACTCATTGTTTACCTCTTAAAAGGAGGTTATGAGAAAAATCAACGAAAGTCAAGCATATATGTAAGAATCAAATAAAGTGGACTGAAAAATTAAAGGAAAAACAGGTAAATTATAAAGTAATTAAAAAAAATGGGTAAAAATCAGCCAAAAATCAGGTGAATCCAGCTTTCAAGGAAATAATGCGATGAATATGTGAATAAAAAAGTTGGGAGACATGGGTTGAGTTGAGTTCATTCACCATCCCGGGGTTCTGAAGGTCGAAGTAGAGGCAAACAACCTTTTTTACAAGGTTAACACGGCTGACTATCGCCCTATTGATCCGTACCGGGGTGGTATTGAAGTGAAATTCACTAAAAACAGTGTCCCCTTCTGCGAAACATTCGGCAAAATGCTGTTTTTCAAACACAACACTCAGGCCGTTGAGGCTGATATCTTGAACAATTCCTTCAAATCCCGGACCCCAGCTTGTTCCATCGTGGATATTCTGAATCTTTATGGAAATTTTCTTGTTTTCCACGTATATCCGGAGGAAATTCCTTACCAAGCGGTTTCTTTCGGCAAAAAACGGGGGAACGATGTTCAAAATCGTTGTTTGCAGGTCGCGGCGGTCAAAAATATGCTTTTCGATGTAGCCGATACCCTCGGAACGGAAGAAGTTCGCCGCCTCTGGGTTGATCACGCTCGATAAGACGAGTGTTCGCCCAGGGTTAAGCTGTTTGATGGAATGAACGAGATCCTGGTAGATGATTCTCAAAGCTGTAGGCGAAGCGTGGAGGTTTTTCAAAGTCCAGTCGAGGTTGAGGATGTAACCGGTATAGGGGTCGGCAAGGGATTTGAGTTTCTCAAGGTTTCTTTCAATTCCATCCATCTCTTCGACCAGCACGTCGCGTTTGAGCATGTCGAGCAGGTCGTCTTTGTGCAGGCGTACGGACATGTCTATGCTGAAAATGATTTTCGGGGAGGCCGCAATTTCGCCGTTAAGGAGTTTCATGCCCTTACTATAAACTCAGGTTTGCGTCCCTGTCAAAAGGTTCTTTGTCGAGAATGACTTGAAGACGGGTTTTTACGGGGATCCACTGCGGATGACCTTCCCTTTCACGCGCCGGCACAGCCTCAAAAGGAAGTTCGGAATAATCAAGAAGGGTTCCCGGCCTTCCTTGGATGATCACAACCTTTGAAGCGAGGGTTAGTGCCTCGTCGAGGCTGTGGGTCACAAGAACCACAGTCGTTTTATGCCGGCGAATAACGTCATCGAGCCAGAACTGGAGTTTTCTCCTCATCAGGGCATCAACAGCGCTCAAAGGTTCGTCCAGAAGGAGGGCTTCAGGGTTAGCCAGGTAAGTCCGCAGCAGAGCCGCCCTTTGGCGCATTCCTCCCGAAAGTTGGTGGGGGTAGTATTTCTCGAAACCTGAAAGTTCAAATTCCTCAAGGTGTAAGGCTACGCGGGCCAGAGCTTCTTTTTTTGTAACACCGCGGGCCAGGATTCCGAGGGCAGCATTTTCTTCAAGGGTTTTCCACTCTAGGAGGTAGTCTTTTTGGTACATGACCCCGAATCCCGACGGGGAAGAAGTGCAGTCTTTTCCATCTACCAGTACCCTGCCAGAGCTGGGTTTCAACGTTCCCGCTATGATTCCCAAGAGACTTGTCTTGCCACTCCCAGATGGTCCCAGGATAGCTGTCGTGGTCCCCGGCGGGATCTGAAAACTCATGTTTTGTAAAACAGCAAGACCCGGGTAGGTGAGGTTGATGTTTTCAAGTTCTAGGCTATTCAGGAAGGTACCCATTCGTGAAAAGTTTATCGGTAGGGATATCCCTGGAAAGCAGCCCCCTTTCTTTAAGCCAACTAGAAAAAGCCACCCACCGCGACTCCTGCATTTCACCCCAGCGCGGTGCATCATCCACCCAGCGTTCCCTGAGGTATTCGAGGCTCTTAAGAATAAGCTCCTTGTCGAACTCCTTGGCCTCACTGACAAAAATATCCGTGCTTGTTTCAATATCCGTTTTCGCCATTTCATAGCCTTTTTTTAAGGCCCTAAGAAAGGCTTTTAATGTTTCTGGGTTTTCTTCGGCCCAGTGGCTATTCGCAATTAAAACCGGGGTGTAATAATCTAAGGCCGGGTCGAGCGTTCTCAAAGGAATATAGTCTAACTCGAAATTCCTTGAAGCGGCTTCGACTCCCGTCCATCCTTCGAAAATCCATGCGAAGTCCACAAGGCTATCCAGGGCGGAGAAAAAGTCCATGCTGCCGATATTTTGAACTCTGAGCAGGCTGAAATCCCCGCCGTTCTTCTCCATCACCGACCTTAGGACAGCTTCTTCGGTCGGACTTCCCCAGCCACCGTATATACGGCCTTCGAAATCCTTTGGTTCTATGATTCCTTCACCTTTTTTACTGGCAAATCCCGAGGTATTGTGCTGGATAAGGGCAGCTACTGCCAGGATGGGTATATTCTGTGAGACTGCAAGGGTCACCTCCTCCTGATAGCTGAACCCCAGCTGTGCTTGGTTTGCTGACACAAGTGCTGCAGCCCCGGTCTCAGGTGGTGTTTCTATCTGGACGATAAGGCCCTCATCCTTAAAATAATTCTGATCCCGCGCGATGATCAACCCTGCATGGTTTGTATTCAAAGACCAGTCGAGTACGATGGTGACTTCCTCCGGGCGCTTCCCGCACGAAAAGGCGAGGGTCAAAAGCATCAACATTCTAAAAATTCGCATCAAATAACCTCCTGTTTTTTCCAAAAAACGAACTTGATTTCAAGGTGTTGGGTCAATTTCCAGAGAAGAAAGGAAAGCACCGAGACGATGATAATAGCCGCGGTAACTTGGTCGAGCCGGAAACCCTTGTAGCTCCGGATCATATAGACGCCCAGCCCTTCGCGTGCACCCATCCATTCGCTGACCACCGTGGCAGGGATAATGTAAAGAACGGCGAGGTTGATCCCGGCCCACAGGGATTCAAGACTCCCCGGAAAAATAATGTGTCGAAAGATAAACCCCTTAGGGGCCTTCATGGCGGAAAACATTTCCAGCAGCTGGGGTTCTGCTGAACGCAAGCCCCGGTAAAACCCTAATGTTACAGGGAGAAAGGTACCGAGAATTACGATTAGGATCCGGGGCAAGGGCCCAAAACCCAACCAAAGCAGGAGAAGGGGATAGAGAAAAACCAAGGGAACGGTTTGGGTCATCGTTAAAAAAGGGGTAAACGTTCGGGCGAATCCCGGGCTTAGATTAAGAAGTAGTCCGAAAGCCATCCCAAGGATGATGCCCCAAACTGCACCTGTGGCGGCTACCATCACGGTATGTAACAAATGGAAGCCTAGGAGCTGGGCGTCGTTAATAAATACAAGTATGACAGAATAGGGAGAAGGTAACAGAGCTGGAGAGATAAAAAAGCTCAAGATCAACCAAAGCAAGAGGATAAAAGATAAACCAAGAAATGGGGCTATGCCACGTAAAAAATTCGTTTCTTTCTTCATCTTCCCTCCGCCGGCATCATCCGGATCAGGTTCAATGGGTCGGGACGCTATCCCCTCTCAGCCACATTGGCTCCCCAAGACAAATAAAAGATATCCCGATTCAACACCCTTGTCAACTTGGGATATTTTGGTCGATGATAGGAACAATGGCTAAGGTTTTAAGCGAACATTGGAAGGCATGGCTCACAGGATTGGAACCCAGGGAAAAAAAACGGGTCTTGGGATATTTTAAGGCGTATAAAGCCGAAGGCGACCCTGTCCTGATATGGCCGGATGAGTCGGCAACCGCCTTGTGGCTTGTTGAGTCTGGAAAGCTGGAATGGAAAGAACTCAAAGAAGGCGGGGAAGTTGTCTTGGGCGGGGTAAGGCAGCGCGGTGGAAATACACCGGCGATTTGGTTAAAAACCCTAAATCCCTCCAGCGTTCTTCTGCGTTCCCGCGGGACCAGCCTCTTATGGTGCCTCACACGGGATTCGCTAATGGAATTAGTTCTCGAACTCCCCAGGGCCTTCGCCATACTTTCGCGAGACGGTGGTCCGCTGGAAGGCCTTCGGGGCTGGAAAGAAAAGCCCAAGAAACCCCGTACTGTAAGGCCCCGACGGTGGTTCTCACCCTTTATTCTCTTCCTTGCCTGGTCCATTGTTCCCGCATTTCTTTTTTTAACCTCGGGCTATCTCTTTACGTTGGGGTCCGGGGGAGGGTGGCTCGCCCTTATTCTAGGTTTTCTCATCGGGGCGGAAAGAACGCTCAGGTGGCTAGGTGAAAGTATAGAAATAAAAACCAACAGGGTGATCTATCTTCGTACCAATATTCTCAAACGGACACACCGCCGCTGGACTGCACGTTGGGAAGATATCCAGTCCATAGAAGTCTCGCAGGAAGGCTGGATAAAAAGGTTTTTCGGTCTTTCGAGCCTCCGCATCGACACCAGGTCGAACGATTCCGCTCTGAACTTGCCGCTGTGGAGCAGGGTGAAGGAAATACGGTCAGACCTTCAGGCCATGAGGGACGGGGCGGGGCCGGGGGCTGGCACCCTAGTCGGTTTAAGGAGCGCCTACGTGAGGCATGGCGGCCAGGAGGGTTTTCTGGTTCCCCTTGAGAAAGTTCAAAACACCGGAACAAAAGCCGCGGTTGTCGAGGATACGGTATTTCACAGGCACCCGCTTACCTTGATTCTTCAGACTGCCCAGGGTTGGTCGTTGACCCTGCTAGCTATTTCTGGATTCGGGATGTCGCTGACCTATTCCTGGATTCCCGGTCTTTGGCTGAGCGGCTTCCTGGGTATCTACGGTTTGGGGCATTGGTTTTGGAGGTGGTGGGATTGGGCCAATGACACGTACTCTCTCACGGGAACAACACTCGCAGACGTGGAGCGAAAACCCTTCTGGCTCGGACTCTTAAGGCGGGAAATCCCGATCTCAGGGTTGCAAACCGCTGAAGTCGACCAGAATGGAATCCTTCCAATACTTTTTGATTACGGGAATGTCGTTCTCAGTTCTGCGGGCGGAGGACCTTCCCTCACTTGGATCAATGTACGCTCTCCTGCGGAAATCCAGGAAACTATTTTCGCGCTGAAAAAAGAACTCGCTCTCAAGGAAGAAGACCGGAAGTTTCAGGAGAGATGGAAGGAAATGTCCGAAGCGGTCCGAACCTATGATTCTTTTAAAAAATGGGGCTTGATGAGCTAGAACCTATTTCAACCACGGGCCCTTCAGGCGTCACGGGTCGCTGGCGCAATGGCACGGCCCCGACGCATTGCCTATTCCACCGCAAGGATAAAAAGATGCAAAGAAAAGTCGTCCACTGATTTCTCAGATTAACACAGATTTTGCTTTAATAATCTGTGAAATCGGCGGAATCTGTGGTTCCTTAACGATACACGGGCGGCTGTCGGTGCATCACTGCCCCGACGCATTGCCAGAGAGTTGGTTGTTAGGTTATTACAGGTTCCAATATCTCCAAATAATCAATTATCTCCACCATGTTGTAGCCCGAAAGTAGCCCGCTTGCCGCAGGTTTGACGCATAGGGGTTGCTGGTCAGGTGATGTGAGCACGGGACAGGTGGTGGGAGCAGGTGTTTTTATCAAGAACATGATGAAATGCATATCTCCATTATCTCTACCCTGTTTTAACCTGTGATAAAGCCACATTTTCAACCACAGGCCCTCGGGCGTCACGGGTCGCTATCTGAGTTTGTTTTAAGGTTTGAAGCAGGTTCCAATATTTCAAATAATCCATTATCTCCACCCAGTTGTAGTCCGAAAGTAGCTCATATGCCGCAAGTTGAAGCATAGGGGTTGATGGTCAGGTGATGTGTGTGTCATCACCGGTGATGACAGGTGCCTCAATCATCCCCAGGTTTTGTAAACAACCCCGCGCCAAAGTTCCAGTCACTCACATGGAAATTTTGAAACCGGGTGTCAAAAGGGGAACCAGGAAACCGGTGATTATAGGAACTTTATCACCGGTGATGACAGTTGCTATCTGAGTATTGTTATAAGGTTCGAAACAGGTTCCAATATCTCTAAATAATCTATTATCTCCACCCAGTTGTAGTCCGAAAGTAGCCCGCTTGCCGCAGGTTTGACGCAATTGGTTGGTGGTCAGGTGATGGGAGCGGGGGATTTTATCAAGAACATGATAAAATGCATATCTCCATTATCTCCAAACCTGTTGTAGCCCGTGATAAAGCCACATTTTCAACCACGGACCCTTCGGGCGTCACGGTGTCATCACGGGTCGCTGGAGCGACGGCACGGCCCCTGCGCATTGCCACTTCACTTGAAATGTCGCGATACAGGGTTGTAGTGTGTTTTAAAAGGTTCCAATATCTCCAATTATCCTATTATCTCCACCCTGTTGCAGCCCGAAAGTAGCCCGTTTGCCGCTGGTTTGAAGCAATGGGTTGCTGGTCAGGTGATGTGTGTGTCATCACCGGTGATGACAGGTGCCTCAATCATCCCCAGGTTTTGTAAACAACCCCGCGCCAAAGTTCCAGTCACTCACATGGAAATTTTGAATCTAATTCTAAAAGCGGAACCAGGTGTTGACAGGGGTTCTAATCTGGTGTATGGAGGAGTGCACCGCAAGGTGTCAAGATGAAGGAAGAATAAGGTACTTGTATTTTGGCATAATATTATGCTACCTGCATAAATTTCTATATCGGTTTTATATCACGATACTCAATATTAAAAAAATGAAGCCCCTCGGTTAAGTAGTTTTTAAGTTCAAGTGAATTTACTGTGATTTCAATCAACAGACCCTCTTCAAAACGAATTTTAAAATTGTCATCGTTCCCAAATAGATCAAATGTACAATCATATACTAGAAAAATAATTAATAGTTCTCTAAATAATGAAACATTAAAATTTTCGACTCTAAAGCAAGAATTATCATTAGAAAATTTAAAAGTAGAATAATTTTTCCATAGCATATTAATAAAAAATGAGTCGCTGAAATCCATACCCCAATCAGTCAACCTTAAATATAGAGTATTATTATTAGTTACATTTATAAAATTTGATAAAAAATTTAGCAGAACATAAAAACTATTTTTATCATGAGGTATTCTGAAAGATACATAATACCCTACACCGCTTTTCTTATTACGAAATATAGAATTTTTGTTATTAATGAATAAAGAATTAAAATGTTCGAGGTTGTAGAAAGTAAATACAAGGTTCATATTATTCCTTGGGTTTAATAAGTATTTTGAAATCGTTTCATTATTCAAGGTAACCTCTAAAAAGTACCCTCTCTTTACAGAATAGAGCAAAATCTGATATCTTGCAAGTGGGAGGTGGCACAAATGGCAACACAGAGAGGGTTTTTCGACGAAGAGATTCGACTAAGAGCCTGTTGCGCTTGAGATTTTGACACAGGACCGGGGAGCCGGGATGCACA
>DYOB01000027.1 GCA_020720765.1 Borreliella garinii | reverse complement strand
GTAAATTCCTGCGGTCTCAAGCGCAACAGGCTCCTAGATACTCTTCAGACTGTTTTTTAAATCCTGTGTGCTTGAGAAAAATATTTGTGCTCCTGCCTCGCGTAATTCTGCTTCATCCCTAAACCCCCAGAGCACAGCCCAAAAATCGCAACCGGCGTTCTGTGCAGTTCTAACATCGACCTCACTGTCGCCGATGTACAGACATTCTTCGGTCTTCCAGCTATTTTTTTTGAGTAATTCGCTAAGGGCGGCAGGATTCGGCTTTAAGGGGACTCCTTCTTTCTGACCCAGGACTTCTGTGAAATTGACGCCTTGAAAAGCATTTTCCATCACTTTCTCCGTACTTTTCTGCTCTTTATTGGTGAAAACCACGAGGTTAAAACGATCTTGAACTGAAAGCAGAAGGTCAATAACCCCGGTATAGGGACAGGTTTTTTCCTGGTGATTCCGATAGAAATCAAGGAAGTCATTAAGAATACTGTCAAAAGCCCCAGGTTCAAGGACAATAGGCACTAGGCACCGCGTGAGAAGGTCTCTCATCCCTCGCCCTACAAAGGCCCTGAACTCTGTAAGAGTTCGCTTAGCTAAACCCTTTGCGCTCAGAGCATAATTCATAGCATCAGCTATGTCTTCCAAAGTATCCAGAAGTGTCCCGTCAAGATCCAGGATAAGGGTTTTATATTTCATATCCCGGGATTATGCCTAAAAACCTATTTTGATACAGTGTCGTGAAGCTCGCGGATAGGCCTGAGGGTTCGAAGGTGGATAATCGCTTTTTCCTGGATTTGCCTTACTCTTTCCCTAGTTATCCCCATGATCCTACCTGTCTCTTCTAGCGTCATAGGATGGTTTCCATCCAGGCCGTAACGGAGCTGGATAATCTTTTTTTCCCTCTCATTCAGGGATTCCAGGACTTCCATGACGGTGTCGGAAAGAACCGCATTAAAAGCGAACTCGCTGGGTTCCTGGGTGACCTCGTCGCGTATCATATCGGCGAGTCTTGTCAGGTTCTCCTCATCGACAAGATTATCCAAACTAGCCGTATCCTGGCTGATCATATCGATTTCTTCAAGCTTATCCGGGGAAATGTTCGTGTACTCGGAGAGTTCCTGGATAGTCGGATCGCGTCCGAATTCCTGTGCAAGGTGCTTTTCCATGTAAAAAACTTTTTTAATGATATTCAACATATGGATGGGTATCCGAATCGCACGGCCCTTATCGGCTAGGCTTTTAATAATAGCCTGCCTGATCCACCAGGTACCGTATGTTGAAAATCTAAATCCTCTTTCTCCGTCGAAACGGTCTACAGCCTCTATCAAACCAATGTTTCCTTCATCAATAAGATCCAGCAACGATAGCCCACGGTGCTGGAATTTTTTGGCAATGGAAACTACGAGGCGAAGGTTTGCATTGATCATTTTGCTCTTATAAAACATAAGCTGGCTTTGAGCTTCTTTGAGAGCCGTCTCTTCTCCGTGGCTTAGTTTTTGATTATTTTTCTTTTCCTTAAGGTCGGATACAAGAAGTTTAAAAACGTTGATTTGTGAACCAAGCTCACCCTCCCCCTCCGCGGAAAGAAGCGGGAACTGGGCTATTTGCCGCAGATACAGTGCGAGGGGATCGTCCTCGGCAGAATCCATCTCGATGTACTGGGCATCGTAAGGCAAATCTTCTGGGTCAAAATAGCTACGTTGTGTTCTCATAGGGCTATTCTACACCCAAACCAAAATATCGGGTAAAAAAATTATGATTTTTTCGTAAAATATTGGTTAACAGGGATGATTTTCTCCTGGTAGTAGACAAAGTAAAGAAGACTTCCGGGAGGATCATTGGCAAGTTTCCCTAAAATGTCCCCGGATTTCACAGTTTCGCCCAATTCCACGGAAACCGAGGACCACCCGGCGTACCCGAAAACTAGTCCGTTTTCTGCAGAAATTAAAAGAAGGTTGCCAACAGCGCGAAAATGATCTCTATGGACTACCGTTCCCCCTGTGACGGCTTTAAACTCGCCCCCCGGGGTCCTAAAAAGCAGTCCTACAAGCGGACGGGTTACAATGGTCGGTAAATCCGGAAGTGGAAGTACCTTCACAACTTCCGGGTGAAGAAAGTCATATGTAGAAGAGGTCTCCGTGCTCGGCCTGGAACCGACTTGAATTTGAGACCCAACCCTCAGTCTCCTTGCATCGGTCAGGGAATTTCTTCTCATCAATTCATCCGGGGTCATACCGTAACGCCGTGCAAGGGAATATAAGGTCTCTCCAGGGCGTACGGTATGCAAAGTTTCTCCAGTTATAACCGGGACGGTTGCCGCAGGGGTTACATTGAGGACGCTTCCTGAACGCACCCTACCAGGGTCTTGGATCTTATTGATAGCCATCAGTTCTTCCACGCTCAAACCATAAAGCCTTGCCAAACTGTAGACGGTCTCCCCAGGTTTAACAACGTGCCGGACTTCTTGAGAATGAAGTAAAAAAGTAATATTAAAAAACAGGTAAAAGGCCAACAACTTACGCATATAGTTTTATCGGCCGAAATCGCACTGTTCTGGAAAAATACCGCCCGTTTCCAGGCGGTCAACGTACCTATTCTTTTATTTGACTCCAGATATTAAACCTTATACCTGCGCTCCATTTTGGAAAAATGGTGGGTTTGACGTCAGAGGAGATTAACCAGCCTATGCCTTCGAAATACAGGCTGATGCTGTTGAAAAAAGGCCATTCATCCGAACTTATCTGAAGAGCTTCGATCTGGCCTAACATTGCCGCCAGGGCTACACCTTTATCGTTAAAGGCCATGCTCACCTCATCCTGGGTAAAGTAGGTAAAATTGGCCCCTATGATTAGATTCGAGCTAAATGCCTCGGCATCTGGTCCGAAGACGGACGACCATCCGAAATTGAAAACCTTCGCCATTAGCTTTACACCATGGGCGTACCCGTAAAACCTCGAGTTTTGTTCGCTTAAACCAATAAACCCTGTTTGAACTTGAAGCCGTACAGCTTGCTGGAAGAAGAAGAATCCTAATCCAGCGCTCCAGGTTGTCGCTCCTCCGTAATAAGCGTCGGCGTAGACACCTTCGATAAAACTCGGAGGAGTATAGCGGCCTTTGTTGAGCATGATTTCCACGTCGCTGAGCATGCTATCATCGAAGGCTGTACCTGCCAGCTGGAGGGTTTCGTTGAAACCTCCTTCTGCTTGTTCGGGCACGAGAATTTCCACCTTGGGAGCTACAGTATCGGTAACGAGAATAAGCCTAGTTGTCGATGTTGAATTATCCGCGAAATGAGACCTGAGAAGAACGGTCAACGGACCTTGCGCAAAGTTATGTGTCTGGAGGCGATAGCGCCACTCCCTATCGCCTTTCATTACAGGAGATCCTTCTGCTACCTTGGCCTCCCAATGCTCGACGGGTTGAAAGGACATGCCGTTATTGAGGCTGATTTCAAGACTGATGGGGTTGCGTTGGATTTCCTCAAGGGTCAGTTGGAGTTCACCGTACTTGGGAGGAGGTTGCGTTTGTCCTTCTGGCAGAGCTTCTGCCGGGGCTTCCTGAGGCAGGGTGAAATACCCTGCGCTTCCTGTGAGGTAGGGTCTATTCGAAATAAAATCACCGTGCTTGTGGCTCGTAACCTGGATCCAAGGACCTTGGATCTGATAATCAAAGGTCCTAGCCGGGCTTATGACCTTCTTTCCGTCGGTATCGATTTCCACCTTGATTTCAAGGGTCTGGCGGTTGCCGGGAAGCCGATTGGCATCGGTGATTTGTCCCAGGATATCGTTGGGTTGAACGAAACCGGAGAAATACCCCTGCTGGTTTATATCGACGGTTTGTATAACCCTTCCCCCCACGGATACGACTGCTTTTTCCGGCATGACCTTAGCGAAAACCCTACCCATGACCATGATAGGACCAGAAACATTTTGTCCTAGAGCCGGGAACGATAACTCCACCCTGTCTGCAACGGTCTGTTCCATAACCTGCACGTTGCGGGTTTCTAGTGTGACGTTTCCCGCATCATCTGCAGCCTCCAGGCTCACGTTGTACCAACCCGGCTGAAGGGCCGAGATATCAACCTGTTGGGTGATTCCTCCGGTTACGGGGAAGTCGCCCGTCACAGGCGTCCTGACGGCGCCTATGGGCCTGATACTGTATCGAAGTGTCCTTAAAACCCTGTTATCGTCCGCACGCCCCTCAAACGAAAGAATTCCGGACACCTGGCTACCATCAAGGGGGCTCGTGAGTGTAATCTCGGGTTTTTTATTGTCCACCGAGAAGAGAACGTTATAATCGCCGACAGCTCCGGTTGTATCGATGGATCGAACCAGAAGGGTATAGATTCCATCCTGAATCAACGAGGTATCGAGTTGGTACGACCATTGTTCCTTGCCTTCCATCCTGTAAAACGTGTTACCGTTGTCCACACTCAGAAAGACCTTTTCGACTCCGTTAGGATCCTGGCTCGTCCCCTGTAGGGCTACCATGCCTTTTTGGGTGATTTTAATATCCGGTGTTTTCAATTGGCTTACCGGCCCGGATCGCGAAACTGTAAATTCCTGCTTCACGGTTAAACTCCGGGTACCGTTGATGTCTTCAGCGTAAACTTCGACAAAATGTTTAGCGTCTTCGATTTCCAAAAGGGTTACAGGAACCGAAAACGAGTTGGATCCATCGAGCTTTTTAAAATCACCTTGGGCGTCCAAACGGACGTAGATACTGCCGACATCGTCATCATCCACCACGAGACCTGAAATGAAAAAATCTCCCCTTAGGGTCTCGGCGGGGCCTGGGATCTGGATGCTGACCTTGGGCTTATCCGCTGATGAATCAATGGTAAACTTGGCGTCGAGAAGTCCGATGACCCCCGATGCCGAAGTAGCCCTGAATTTGAAGGCAGCTGGCAAATTCGGCCTACTGAAGTCGATAAACCTTTCAAAAGACTGACCTATATCCATAGCTTCCCAGACAGTTCCATTTTCGCTGTATTCCAGTTTGATAAGGGGGGAGCTACTTTCTACCACTCCGACAATCCTTGTTTTACCATCGACGTTCAACTCGGTCGAAGGAGCCACGATACGAACTACCGGTGGCGCCGCATTTTTGAAGACGGGCCGTGCGGTTATGGACTCATTTCCGGACTCATCACGAACCCTGAGGAAAAGTGTGAGGTCACCATCGGGGATTTCCGCTAAGGAAATTTGCGAATTGTACGTTTTTGCACCGGCCGCTGCCCCTGGGACCGCTTTATAATTGGTTCCATCAAAAGAATATTCCGCTGCCTGAATGGCCGAAGTATCTTCTACGCTAAAAGCCAACCCCATGCTAAGTGCAAGCCAGGAACTCACTTCGGGGACTGTTAAATTGACGACAGGTGCCTGGTTATCGCTTGAAATATTAAAGGTTCCCAATTCTATAGTTCCCTCGGCGCTGACGGCGCTTACCCTGGCACTTCTGACAAGTCCCGGGTTGGCACCGGGTAAAACCTTAATCCAGGTGAGATTGCCTACAGGAGTCAATTCGGTGGAAAGGGCGGCACTGGGAGGTTGTACCAGGACAGAAGAGACCGAGGCGGCAACGAGCAAGCTAAAAGGATGTTCGGCGTTAACCCTTACCAGGTCCGTACTGCCGAGCCCTTCTTTAAAAACGAGCGCTCCTGAGGTCAGGGAATCTGAATTTTCCCTTAGAATGAAAACCTTTTGAACAACCTCGATCCCCACCGATCCCCTTACTGAGAGGGTAATTTCTAGGGGTCCGCTGAGATTGATATTTCCAGTGTTGGGTTTGATGATATCGGGGATGGGAATCTCAAACTTATAAAATCCTGATCCATCAGCCCTCAAACCGACTTTTCCACTGCGTCCCCCGGGTACGGTATAAATCACATCACCCAAGTGGCTGTCCATGGACCTTATCCTTCCAACCAGGTTGGGAGCCCTTTCATTTGGTCCTTCGAGGGGAAGGAGAATTCCGGGCTGGTAGGGGTCGCTCCGTCCGGTTGCCCCGCCGTACTGAAGGATAAAATTCTTAACTTCCCATACAGGTGGAGGTGCAACCAGTGTGAATTCAAGGCGCAAGGGAAGGCTTTCGACCCCGTTGACGTCCTTGGCTACCAGAGTCAAGCGTTTGCTGCCGCTTATGAGTTCGGGAAGTTGAAAACTGAAGGCGCCTTTGGTCGCCACCTCCCCTTTCTCACCGCCCTCTATAGTCCAATTTAAGGCTTGTACTGCGTCGTCATCGCGGATAAATCCCCGAATTTCAACAGGCCCCGTGACCGATGCTTTATCGGACAGGGAGGTCACTGTTAGTGTCGGCCTATCTTTATCGAGGTTTAGGAGAACAGGAAACTCAAAGGTTCTGATATTCCCTATTCTGTCTTCAACTGTGAACTTTATCTTTTTCGTACCCGTCTGGTTAGCATAGGTCACGGGAATATAGAAATACGGGTTTCCCGGTACGAGTTCGAGCTCGCCCTGGATATTCCCCTCTGCTTCCCAGGTGACGCTTTTTACACCAACCTGGTCGAGTACTGCCCCAACGACAGGAACAAAACCCGGCAGTACCGATTCAGCAGTCGGATAAATCAATTGAATTTCGGGGGCTGTATTGTCGGAAAAATAGAGGAAACTTGAAAGTCCGGTATTGGATAAAGAGTTTATGCTCCTAAACCAAATGATGTTCGGACCGTCGGTTTTTAGGGTTGTATCGATTTCAAAGGAAAATTTATACGTTCCTGTATCATTGGCCTTATTGATATTGAGATCGGAAAAGGTGGCCTGATCGTCAACACTGTAATACAGTTTATCGATACCATTTGGTTCAAGAATCGTGCCTTCGATTCTAATCTTGCCTTTTACCAAGGCTCCTAGCGAGTGGCTTTCGATCGTATGAAGCGGTTTTTTTTGATCAAGGTTAAAGGAAACTTCCGTCCATTCGCTGGCTATGCCTTTTGTGTCTGTCACCCTCGCCCTGACCTTATAGACCCCGTCCTGCAAGTCGGACATGCTGAAGAAATGGCTCCAGTACCTCTGTCCTTGGGCGCGGAATATTTCCCCCTCAAGTCCTAACTGGACCTCTACAAAGTCAACCGCGTCGTCGTCGAAGGCTGTCCCAACAACGTTGATAGTACCTGTCGACCTTTGCCCTTGGGTCGGGCTGCCTATCGAAATAGTGGGAATGTCTGATAGAGGGTCAACCCTGAAATTGATGGGTCCGGCAATGGATACGTTTCCAGCACCGTCTCTGGCGCGGATTACCATATTATATGTATCGGGTTTTAACTCGGAGATATCGTATTCATGATGCCAGTTTTCCAAGCCAGAAACATCCGAATATTCTTCTTTTTTCCCGCCTGCCCAAACAAGGGAAGCTACCATGGAAAAAACCATAAAGGTTAAAAATCTTTTCATCACTTACTCCTATCACTTTTATTTTACACCCAATTGGAGATTTTTGTTAAAAATCTCCCCTCAGATGTCTTTAATTTTCATAAACAAACAGACCTGAGGTCTTTTTATCGAATTTTTCACTTTTCTCATATAAAAACACCCTCCCAGAAGTAAGACTTCGCGCCTCCGGCACCAAAAGCAACCCTTCCTTGCCGCAAGCATAGCGAAACTCTTCACCAGTTTCTAGATGCAAAGGGTCGCTGATAATCCTTGCCCTTGATTTAGTATCTTTGCTGGCCGACCCTCCGAATACCAAATAACTGACGGGATTCCGTTCTTTTGCGAAGCCCAAATCCGCTGTCAGGGAGAAAAGCCAATCGGGAATTTTTTGATACGTGGGAAAATGGCAGAATCTTGAACCAGGGCCTTCACCCGTCGCAGGACAGCTCGCACGATGGGTACATGGCGCATGGATAGGGAGTCCCTCCTCGAGAACCCGGCTTCGAAGTGAAAAAATCTTCTTTCCACCGGACCTGTCTCCGGGTTCAGCGACCCAGAAAACGGCTTTTTCAGTGGCATACTTGCGAATTTGGGGAAGGAATGCTTCGGATTTGAGGGGGGTTTCATTCCAAACGTGGATAGCAGAAACCCAATCAGCGCGCCGTTTAATGACCTCACCCAGCCGCCCGTGAATTTTTGTCCATTTCCAGGCAAGCTTTAACCCTGCTTTTTCAGCCACTGCTTCCAGCAGGTCTAATCCTGCCGTCATAGAGGATACTTGGGGCTCGACAAGACTCCAGCCCATATCATTTTCAGCCCATTCAGGGTGGACAAGAAGGACGGCCAGTGCAAAAGTAAGGGGTCCGGCGCCGTAATCTGTTACCTGGGTCGGCGGATCGAAGCGGACTTGGGTCAAAACGTGGGAAAGCTTTATTAAATTCCAAGGAAGGTACCAATGCAGGTAAGCGGATAGAAATTCAGGGCGGCCCATATACCCTTTTACCCTATCGGATTTGGCCATGGTAAAGCCTTCTGCAAGGGTAAGAATATTTCGAATGAGGTCTTTTCTTGTTCCTTTTACCTTAAAAATAGAACCAAGCAAGGAAGGCCAAGATTCTAATATTTGTCTTAGAAGAGGAAGTTCGTCGTGTGAAATCACGTGTCATTGTAGAGCGTTACGGGGGGTTCTGCAAGAACTCTATCGTTATGATAAGATTTCCCATGCTTTACCATATAGTTTTTTGGAATTTCAAGGATCAGTACAAGGTTGACTACCTTGAAGCTATTGATCTCTTAGAGACGATGAGGGGAAAAATCCCCTTTCTACTCGATTTACAGGCTGGAACAGACGTCGTGCACAGTGCAAGAAGCTGGGACCTTGCTCTCATCGTCAAACTGGAGGACCAGGATGCCCTAAAAGCCTACGATTCCCACCCGGCACACCTACCAGTAAAAGAATGGATAGCACAAAGAGTAGAAAAAGCTGCGAGTGTAGATTTCGAAGGTCTTTAAGATCCTGGTGCGGTCCTATCGCTTTTATCCCTGAGTTCACCCAGAATCTTGAGTTCGGGGTTAGCGCCTTGAAAGTCATCCGGGTTCTCGACCCAGAGAACGGAGGCTCTACCAGCCTCCCCTGTCACAGTTCCGGTTGTACCCAGAATAAGGTCGGCCCTGTCCCTGATCTGGAGTCTCAAACGCCCGGTTTTCAATCCCGAAAGATCGATACGGGCCGGATCCCTGCTGGCAACGGTTGTTGATTCGGTGTTTCCCGATAGTTGAACTTGTGAATTCCAGGTGAGTTCAAGGTTTAGGGCCTTCACGTTCATGGCGAGTATCGCTTGTGAAGCACTCCTCAAGACAAGGCTGACTTCGAGTTCAGAGTTCAAGGAACCCCTCAGCTTCACTCCCTCGAGGGTTTCGATTCTCACAGCCGAACCGGGTACCAGGACAACCTCGAGTTTGCCCCTCTCTCTAGGGCCCAATAATCCTGATTCAACTTTCACCGTCAGGACTCCATTCCAGTTCGTTACGCTTACCTGCCCCATCAGCGCCCTGTTCGCAGTCAGGGTGAGTTTAGGTTCGGATCCCTCCATGATTGAAACATGCATATCCCCGACAAGCTCAATTTTGGTAAAAAGTCCGACTACGTATTCACGCTGGATAACGGAATCCGAGACGAAGAGTTCCTGCCATGCTGCAGCTCCTTCCGCCTCTTCCTGCGTCTCGGAATAAGATTGACCAGACCCCCAAAGCTGGAACGAAAGACATACGAGCATTATCCATTTCATTGTGAACTCCTTATCGAGCTTTTAAACGTTCCAGAGACCACAAGGCGTGCTCCCGAATCCCCGGCATTTCATGATTCGCCCATTTTTCTAAAAGGAAAATCAAACCTTTATCACCCGAATTCCCTGCTGCAAGGCAAGCGTTTCTTACAAGACCCAGGTATCCGGCGCGTGCCAGCGGCGTTCCTTGTAGTCTCTGTTTCCATTCTTCTTCATTTCCGTCTAAAAGGGAAGCCAAATCCAGCCAAGGACCGTTTCTAAGGTGGAGAAAATCCGGTTCTGAGGTAACTCCTGGATCTCTATTATACGGGCATTCGTCCTGGCACAGATCACACCCGAAGATCCAGGTTCCAAACTTGGCCCTGAGGTCTTCCGGTACGGGGTCAAGGGTCTCAATGGTCCAGTACGAAATGCACAACCGGGCGTCGATGTACCCTGGTTGTATCAGTGCACCCGTAGGACACCTTTGTCCACAGAGGAAACACCAGGACGGACAGGACTTAGGTCCTTCAGGGGGCGACTTCTCGGGTAGCGGGCACGTCGTGAGGATAATTCCAAGCAGGTGCCAAGAGCCGTAAGGTTTTGTGATGCACAATGTATGCCTACCACGAAATCCCAACCCCGCCTTCTGGGCAAAATGGACTTCACCCAAGGGATGCGAATCCGCGCCCGACCTCCATTTTTCACCCGGGCAAAGATTTCCAAGCGACTCCGTGATTTTTCTCAGTTTTTTCTGAAATACCTTGTGGTAATCCCTACCCCACGCGTAACGCGCTACCTGGCCGGTCGAAAAAGGTTGATCAACTTCAATTTTTTGAAAATATGGAAGCGAGACTACAAGAATCGACTTTGCACCCTCCAGTAAAGTTTGAGGTCTAAACTTTTTACTACCATGGCCTTCGATCCAGTCCATTTGCCCTTGATTTCCCATTTGGACCCAAAGTTGAAAAAGTTCTTCGGCCTTAGAGTCCGAATCATCGCCCGACAGGTTTATGCAAGCCCAGTGGCTAAAACCTTCCGCGTTGAGAATCCGGTCCATTACATGAAGCATTTCCATACCACCTAACATCGTACCCGTGCCCTAATAAATCAATGGCCTTTCCCTTGATTTTTCCCGGTCCAGGAAATACTCTGAGTCTATGGATTCACCTTGGCTCGTAAAAACTTTTATTCTGGGAGACCTTGAAAGCAACACTTATATCCTTTATAGGAACAATGTAGGCTATTTAATCGACTGCGGAGCTGAACCCGAACCGGTTCTCGATTTTCTTGAGAAGAATCATCTATCGCTCCAAGCAATTTTCCTTACCCATGCTCACGTTGACCATATTCAAGGGCTGACGGATGTTCAGGGCAAATATCCCTGCGAGGTTTATATTCACAAGGATGAAAGCTCTTGGGTGGGTTCAGCGGAAGCCAACCTATCCTTCTGGGCCGGAACCCCTTACTCCTGGCCCGGTAGGGTTACGACTCTCCAAGAGGGCCCCTGGCCGCTTATCGAAGGCGGCAATATCTTGCACACCCCGGGGCATTCACCCGGTGGAGTAACCTTCTTTCTTCCTGAAATCCACACAGCCTTTACAGGGGATCTGCTTTTCAGTAGAAGCGTCGGTAGAACTGACTTTCCCGGCGGCAGTTCCTCCACGCTGACTTCCTCGCTTGTCCGGCTCCACGACATACTTCCTATTTCGACGCGACTTTTACCTGGACACGGCCCCGAAACCACCCTGGGCGAGGAGATACTCCATAACCCCTACCTGAGCCGTTTGCAAGGAAAGAAGGCATAAAATGGGCCTACCTTGGGGAATTCTCCCAATAGTCACCGTCGAGACTGTAAGCCAGGCAGAATACCTTACTGATATCCTCCTGGACGAAGGTGTAACCCAGCTGGAAATCGTTTTTCGGTCGGCCATTGCTCCGGAGGCTATAGAAACAGTACGCAAAAAGTTCCCCGAGATGCTTATAGGTGCAGGAACATTGAAAACACTCACGGATTTTAACATAGCCCGAGACGCGGGTGCACAATTTTTTATCAGTCCATGCTACATAGAGAATATTTCCCAAGAAACTTCAAAGCTGGGACTCGATTATGTACCGGGTGTCGCATCACCGTTGGAAGCCTGGACTGCACTCATGGCTGGCTGGAAGTGTTTGAAATTTTTTCCTGCGCAAGCCTGCGGTGGGCTGGCTTGGATCAAGGCGGTCAGCGCACCATTTCCAGAAATTCTTTGGATGCCGAGCGGGGGAATATCCCTCGATGAAGCCAGAGACTACCTTAAACTCGCCGAGGTTTCTTGCGTAGGAATCGGTGAAATAGCCAGACTCTCGGACCTCCGTCTGGCACGCTGGGACACCATAAGAAATTTAGCGGGGAAAGCAGGAGAAATCAATGGTACTTACACTCGGTGAATTGATGCTGAGGCTTAAGCCTCCGGGGAAATCCCGGCTCCTTCAGGTTCCTCTTTTTGAAGCGGGGTTTGGTGGATCGGAAGCCAACACAGCAGCCGCCCTCGTCAGGCTGGGACACTCCGCTCATTTTCTGTCCGTCCTTCCCCTCGGTCCCCTGGGTGATAGTGCCCAGGCTTTTCTTCGTCACCTGGGTATTGATGATTCAATGGTCAGGAGAAAGAGCGGGCGGCTCGGAATCTATTTTCTCGAGGAAGGCGCCTTGAACCGTCCTTCACAAGTGTTCTATGACAGGGAATTCTCATGCGTTGCCGAAGTTGAGACGCATGATTGGGAATGGGATGAAATTTTTGAAAATACCACCTGGTTTCATGTATCAGGCATTACCCCGGCACTCAGCATGAAGGCCCTCGAGTGGACTCGGAGATCTGTTTCAACTGCCGTTCAAGGAAATATTCCCATCAGTCTAGATATCAATTTCCGAAAAAAACTCTGGAACTACGGTCAGGACGCCCGCCTGGTTCTTCCAAGACTTGTTGAACATTGCCATGTACTTTTCTCGAATGAGGACGACCTTTTCAACGGACTTGGAGAGGACTTCAAACCGTTAAGCTCTTTAGACGAAAATGATCCTCAGGCTAGGGTTGAAGCGGTGGAAACAAATGCGAGGTTGGTCTTTGAAAAGTTTCCAAAACTCGAGGTTCTCGGCTTGTCCCTACGGGAGAGCAAGTCCGCAGATTCAAACGTATGGTCAGGGGCACTCTGTAGAAGAAACAAGTCTATTTTATTTTCAAATAAATACTTATTAGAGCCAATCGTAGATCGTATAGGAGCTGGTGACGCTTTTAATGCTGGTTTTATAGCGGGTTTCCTCGAAAAATTACCCGATCAATCGACCCTTGAACTCGCTGTCGCCATGGGAGCCCTCAAACACAGCATACCTGGGGATGTTTTTCTTGGAACGCGCCTAGAAGCCGAAAATCTTGCAAAAGGAAAAACTTCTGGAAGGGTTAACCGTTAAGAGCCTGTCGCGCTTGAGATTTTGACACAGGACCGGGGAGCTTGGTGTGGGAGTGTGGACGAAAGTCAAATTTCCTTGGTTGCCTTACCGACTCGGATGGATTGAAAACTCTCCAAGGGCACAAGCTGGGCTGCCTCGACGCTTTTGTATCGTGTCGCCATGGGTAACAAAGTATCACACAGTTCAACCTCAAGTAAATTCCTGCGGTCTTAAACGCGACGGGCTCTTAGGGAGGCATATAGTGAAGGTTGTTCCAATCCCCATCTCGCTGCGGAGGCTCAAGGTTCCTCCGAGTTTCTGAATAAGATCGTGGGAAAGTTTCAACCCCAACCCAGTTCCCGCTTCTCCCCCCGTTCCTTTTGTTGTCACCCTTCGTGAAAAACTCATAAGTTCGGCAGCTGTATCCGGACTCATTCCCACACCAGTATCCTGTACTTCAAGGAAGAATTGATCCTTGATTTTCCGGCTCCGCAATTCTACGGCTCCACCTTGGGGGGTAAATTTTACTGCGTTAGTCAGAAGGTTTCTTAGAACGGCCGCCAGGATATCCGCATCGCTGCTGAGGGAAAAGACTTCAAGTTTCGTATGAAACCTTATGCTCTTTTGAAGGAAGAAACCCTCGAGGATTACAGCGACCTGATCCACCAAATGAAAGAGATTGACTTCAGTAAGCCGGATTCCCTCCCCGTGTGTCTGGGATTTTGCCCAATCAACCAGGTTTAAGAGTAGGTCTCTGACCTTGAGACTTGAATCTCGAAGTTCCACCAGGAATTCTTTTTGCTGGTTCCGGGAATAATTTTCAAAATGATCGGTGATTTCTGTCAGAAGACCGCTGATTCCCAAAATAGGGTTTTTAAGGTCGTGAGCCATAATACTCAAAAGTTTTTCTCGGTCTTCCTTGTCCAACTTCAGCTGGTTGTTGAGTTCCTGAAGTTCCATTTCGTGCCTTTCAAGTCTCTGCATGGCTTTTCTAAGCCCGATATGGTTCCAAACTCGAGCACTAAGTTCTTTTGTAAAAAAAGGTTTATGGATAAAATCGGCGGCCCCCGAGTTCAAACAATTCGCAACACTCTGCTGATCTGTTCTCGAACTGATCACCGCTATAGGAAGGTCCGGGAACATATTCGCAGAGTGAAGTTTCTGAATAAGCTCAAGGGCTTTATCGTTATCCGTGCCGTAGTCGATCAGTAGCAGGTCAAAATCCTTGCTTTGAAGGATATGGCCTACATCATCGTAGGAAGTTGCTGATACAACATCGCAACCTTCATCCGAAAAAGTAATACGGATGATTTCTAAAGATAATGCGTCTGGATCAATAACGAGAAGGCGCGGAGTCTCCCGGAATCCCATGGATTACCTATTGTCTCCGCTTCCGGAGATTACGCCTCTTTGTTTTCTACTCGAAAGTTTTTCTAAGTTGGCTGCTGCTACTTCTTCAAGGCTCCACCCGACGCTGTCGGCGAAAACAGATAAGTACCAAAGCACGTCCCCGAGTTCTTTAAGAATTTCTTTCTTGTCAGCATCATCGATAACCCAGGCCTTATCACGGATGATTTTTTTAAGTTTCTCCGCTACCTCGCCCGCTTCACCGTTCAACCCCAAAGCCGTACAAACGAGCTGATCATGGGGGTTGATGTAAATGGCGGTTGATTTTGCCCTTGTCTGGTATTCGTCCATCGTCATCAGGAGGACTTCCTTCGACTGTTGACGAACCGCTGAAAGTCCGCAATATTTTTCACAACCATTTTTCCCTGGTGGATCTCAAGTCTTCGCTGGGATTGGAAACTATTGAGAACTTCGTTGCATTTGGCCACAGTTATACCCGCCCAGTGGGCTATATCTTCAGAAGTTACTTGGAAAGTCCGCGTCATATCCGCCGGGTCATCCGGAACCTTTCCGTTCTCATCGAGCATCAGAAAAACATCGGCCACCCTTGCAGGAACTTCGTCAAGCTTGAGAATCATAAAACGGCGTTTTTGATCGTAGACGCGCTTAGAAAAAATCTTGAGGATATTTAGAACAATCTGGGGGTTGCCCTGCATAAGTATTTCAAAGTTTTGCTGATTGAACTCAAGAAGTTTCACGTCAGTCTGAGCGAGTGCCGTAGCCGTTCTTGCAGCCTGTTCCAACAAGGCCATTTCCCCGAAGAATTCACCAGCATTGAGAATATCGATGGTTTTTTCTACATCGCCGATGATTTTTACGATTTTCACCTTACCGCTTTGGATAAGGTAAAATGCGTCGCCGGGTTCAAATTCACAAAAAATAATTTCCCCGGCCTTTTTGGTTATAGCAAATCTTTGAAAGGCGGATAATTCGCTACTCATCCCTGCCCTCCCGCAATCCCGTTAAGGGCTTTCTTTGCTTTCATCGCCACCGGTTCGTCTTCACCAGCCATCGAAAGAATCTTTTCATAAAAATTCCTGGCCCAGGGGTAATCCTTCTTGCCTTCATAGGCTTTTCCAATAAAAAAGAGGGCGTCTTTAAGGTCAGGATGTTTGGGATAACGCTGGATCATCGAGGTAAAGTGCCTGATGGCGTCGTCGAACTTGGAAAGAAATACGAGACACTTGCCCATTTCAAAATCCGCCTTTGCCGCATTCACCGGGTCGGAATTCGAACTTACAATTTTTTGAAAAATGTTCAGGGCATCCTGGTATTTTTCCTGGGAAACAAGGGCTACTGCGCTGTAAAACTCTTTAGCCCCTCCGCCGGAAGCTGGCGATGCAGAAGGAGCCGCCATTCCTGGCATGCCCCCGGAGGCTTTAGGTGCTGAAGAATTCCAGGGTACTGCACGTTCGGCCTCCTGGACCCTTAAAGCGGCCTGGGAAGCGTAATGACCTTGAGGATAATAGGTGAGATACCTATTTAAGGCGAAAGCGGCCTGTCTGAACTGGCGGTTATTGAAGTAGTAATCCCCTACCGTATAAAGACCTGTCTCGGCATCAACCTCCTGCCCCTTATTCAGCAGATTTTCAACCTTATGGTGGATACGCCTGAGTTGGTTGGAAAAAACTTTGAGCATTTTCATTATGATACGGGTATTTGAAAGTACAAGCTGTTCGAATTCGGCCACCGTAAAAACGAGGACTTCGGCATCTTGGAGGGCCATGCATGTTTCATCGCGGATATACCGACCCAACGCACTTTTTACACCGAAAAATTCTCCGGTGCTGATAAGTTCTTTTAATTCTTCTCCAGTTTCGATATCTTGAGTCTTGAGAAGGACTTTTCCCGATTTCAGGATAAAGATTTTCTCAGATTGGTCTCCCTGGAAGTAGATGACCGAGTTGGCCTTATAGACGTTCGGCTTTGGCATTCACTCTCCTCAGAGAAATTATCGGCATGTTTATAAGGATAATTCGGCCTCATGATTGTGTCAACCGAGGGATATTTTGATTTTCATCTCCACTCACATGCTTCAGACGGAGAGTTCCCCCCTACCGACCTGTTACACCTTCTTCATACCCATGGTGTAACAATGGCCGCTTTAACGGACCATGACACGATGGATGGTGTAGAAGAGGCCCAAGTTGCTTCTGAGAAATATGGTCTGAACTTGCTTCCTGGGATCGAGATAACCGTCATGGATGGGACAAAAGAAGTCCATATCTTGGGCTTGGGTTTAAAAAAGGTCCACAAAAAAGACGCATTTCTCCAAATGATCCAAGAAGCGCGATTAAACAGGCTTGATGAAGTACTTGCTCTATTCCGTAAAACCGGTATGGATATCTCGATTAAGGATTTGCCCCCGACATCTTCCCCCGGGAGGCTCCACATCGCAAAGGCCCTCGTCGAAAAGGGCTTCTCTTCCTCAATATCCAGCGCTTTCAGGCGCTGGTTGCAGAAGGGAAGGCGATATTTTAGGCGGCCGCAAGGCTGCTCGCTTAAGGCCGCACTTTCATGGATAAGGGATCAAGGAGGTTCAGCTATCCTGGCCCATCCCCAGAGCTTGAATTTTTCTGAATCCCGACTCCGCGAATGGTTAGGTACCGCCGTTCCTCTGGGTCTGGATGGTTTAGAAATTCTCCACTCGGGTTTTCCTGTCAATAAAATTGTTCCATATTTTAAACTGGCAGGGGAGTTTAAGATCGGGGTGACCGGAGGGTCCGATTTTCACTCCTTAAGGTCTCTTCAGCGTCCGGGACGAGGGGCTGGGGGTATGGTTCTTGAAAACGAGAAGCTCTCTGGATATTTTTACAAAAATCTCTAAACTCTTTAAGAGGAGAAAGCATTGCTGACAAAAGTTGGAACGTACGGACTCAGAAAAATCCATGGTTTCCTCTATGCGGCAGGCTTTATGTTCAGGGTTCTACGCGAAGCACTCAGGATGAGAGGCAGAAACAAGGTAAGTCTGCAAGTCCTCGTCATGCAAATCCTCTTTACCGGTGTCAATGCCCTCAGTATCATCGCCTTTTTCTCCATAGCCCTGGGGGCTGTCATCATCATTCAAGGCGCTGGGATACTCCAGCAACTGGGTCAGCGAGACCTCCTCTACCCTATCCTTATAACCATCATCACCCAGGAAGGCGGGCCGTTGCTCACAGCCTTGGTCATTATGAGCAGATCCGGGGTTGCTATTGCTACAGAACTTGGAAACATGGTTGTCAAACACGAGATCGAGGCCTACGTCAGCGTGGGTATCGATCCTCTTAGCTATCTCGTCGTTCCCCGCTTTCTAGGTGTGACTGTTTCACTCCTTATCCTCACTGTTTATTTCAGTGTTTTGGGGTTGGGGGCGAGTTATTTCTTCGCACAACTCGTCGCCACCATCCCCCCGAACGAGTACTTTTACAACCTTCTCAACGAACTCAGTGTCATGACCATCGTTATGTCGCTTTTAAAAACCATCGTGTTCGGTATCATCATCTCGGTCGTGAGCTCGTATTACGGGCTCAGTGTCCAGCTCGCTACAACTGAAATCCCTGTTATCACCATCCGGGCGGTCGGCCAGGGATTTGCTCTGATTTTCCTTGCAGATGTTCTTATTACCTTGGTGCAAATCGTATGATAATCATGGAAAAGGTTGCATTCAGCGCCGGGAATACGCAAATTCTTGAAGAAATCAGCTTAACTATTCCAGCAGGGAAGTGTACGGCAATCGTCGGCTTATCTGGAAGCGGAAAAAGCATCCTCCTAAAAATCATGGCTGGTATTCTTCCGCCGGAATCCGGACAGGTTTTCTACCAAGGGAAGGATATCCATACCATGTCCGAAGCTGAAAATCTTGAATTTCGTAAAAACAGCGGCTTTGTTTTTCAGGATGGCGCACTCTGGGAAAATAAGACTGTTTATCAAAACCTAGAGCTTCCACTGCGCTATCACACACCAGGTCTTTCAGTGGCTGACGCAGAGAAAGTCATCATGGACGAACTTCGAAGTTTAAAATTGGAACACGAAAGATTAAGCAGGCCGGCAGTACTTTCCCAGGGGGAGGTCAAGCTTGTAAGTTTTCTCAGGGCGATGATTCTCCATCCCCAACTTCTTTTCCTGGATGAACCCGATACCTCCCTGGATCCTCATAATCTTTCTATGCTCAAAGCAAGACTCCGGCAGTCGTTAAAAACGGGGTCGACGATTGTTGTTATTACCAACAGGGTTGATTGGATAGCCGATTTCAGCGACTTTTTACTCGTAGTAAAGGACAAAAAAGTGATTGGTTTCGACACAACTGAGAACATTGTGAGAAATCCCCCCCAAGGTTCCAGGGAAATTCTGTCATCTCTATCTGGACTCTCGGGTTTTTATTCCGATGATATATTAAACCTTGTTGAAGGAGAATCATCCTAGATGCAGTTCCGCATCCGTTTTGCCCAGCAAGTTGTGGGCATTTTTATCATCCTAGCAGGCATCATGCTCGCCGGAACCCTGATTTTTATGGGGATCAACCAACGTCTATTCTCAAGAAACTACTCTTACAGGACCGAATTTAAAACAGCCGAAGGATTAAGCCTCGGGATGAGCATACGCCTTCGCGGCTTTGAAATCGGGAAAGTCGGCAGTATCACCCTGAATGAAAACAACCGTGTCGACGTTGAACTTTCCATATACGATACCTACCTCGATAAGGTCAAACCCAATTCGGTCCTGGAACTCGTGACAAGTCCTATAGGTTTGGGCGCTTCGCTCAATTTTTTCCCCGGGAACAATGTCGACGAGTCCCTGACCGAAGGAGCCTTTATTCCATCGAGCGATACCCCTCTTGGTAAGGCCATTGTTCAACAGGGTTTAGTGGATAAACCCGAAGGTGACGAGGCTATATCTAAAATTCTTGCAGAGATTCAACCCCTTCTTGTGGAAGTCAGGGGTGTGACCACCGAGCTGAATACCCTTCTTGCCCAGGTCAACGCAGATTTAGCAGAACCCAACAGCAGGAATGTGGACGGTGTTATGGGCGATGTATTCCGAATTATCCGAAACTTTGAAACGCTTACAGGCAGTATCAGCTCCATCATGAATGAAGTTAACGGACGGACGGCTTCAATCATGGAGGATATCAACGCCATCACCACCGACTTCACCGCCACAAGCGAAGGCCTGCGCGACCCGACGGGAATCATACCCAAACTTCTCGATCCGAAAGGAAGCCTTGCAACCTTTCTCGACGATAATAACGTCTTGTTTAACCAAGTAAGAGAAATTATAGCGGAGCTCAATAACGCTGCAACTGAGGTGACTAAATTTACCCAGTACGTCAACCGCCAGACCCCGACCATTTCCGGGCTTATGGAAGAAACACGGACTACCCTGCGCCAAACCCAGGATGTCTTGACAGGTTTGGCGAATAACCCTCTACTCAAAGGAGGGATCCCAGAACAGGCTCCTCAGAGGGACACTTTCCGGAGTACGCGCGATGAAAATTATTAAAAAAACCATCTCTGTTTTTTTCCTCTTTTTTTTCCTGGGATGTTCTAGCGCTCCAGCCGCAATAACCTCGGTTAATACTCGAAAAAACCAGGCGGCGGAGTTTACCGATTATGGGAATAGTGCCTACGATCAAGCCAACTACGACCAGGCCCTGGGATTTTTCATGCTTGCCCTGGAAAACAACACAGCCGCTGATTTTGAAGAAGGGATTGCAAAAAGTTATAACTCGTTAGGAAAAACCTTTTTCGCCATAGGAGAAATCTCCCGGGCATTGAGCGCCTTCGAACAAGCCCAAGAATTCGCCCTTCTCGTCGGTAACCCTACTATACTTGCGCAGTGTAAGTACAATTACGGCACCTTAGCCATCCAGGATAAAAAATACGACGAAGGCATAAGGCTGATGAATGAAGCCGCAGCCTTAGCTGAAAGGGGCTCCGACAGGAGGGAGCAGGCCATTATCCTCCACGGACTGGGCATGGCCATGCGAAGCGCCGCAATTGAGAAAAATGATGAAGTTGCCCTGGCCGCCACCCTTGATTATTTCCAGCGTGCAGCTGTTATCAACCGCTCCATTCTGGGTTATACCGAACTTGCCAGCAACCATTATATGATGAGTCTTGTACTTATAAGACTCAATCGATTAGCCGAAGCAAAAACCGAAGCTCTTAATGCCCTGGAAAATGACAGAAAAATGGAGACGTCCCTCGGCATAGCCATGGATCACCGAGCATTGGGGATCATTGAAGGTAAAAACAATAACTCTGAAACCGCTATCGAGCATCTTTTGCGTTCCTATAGAATACTGACAACGCTAAAACTCACCTCGTACCACTCAACAGCACTTGACTTGTTGATAGAAACCTACACAAAATCCGGTAAGGTCGAAGAAGCTAGAAAATACAGAATAGAAAGGGAGGCCTTGGATGCCGGAGCACCCTAATCCGCTTCAACACCAGTTTTCAGTGGGGATAAAGAAAATCTTAAGTTCTTCCGGAAAAACTCTTCTTGCCCTTGTGGCTATTGCATTGGTATCGCTGGTTATTGTTTTACCTGCATGGTTTTTTTCCATTAACTATCCAGTTTTTTACTCCTGGGGAATCTTGGCCCTTGGAATGGGGGTTGCCTTACTTTCACTGTTGAATTACGTGCTCGAAGCCACAAGGAAAATAGGCTGGAAAACATGGTTGAAAAATGCTGTCTTCCCTACCCTTTTACGCAAGGTTCCGAGCTATATCATCGCCATCCTCGGAGTAGCCTCCCTGATTTTCTTTATCCTTGAAATACCAGCACCTGCAGCACTTTTCGGTCTTCTCTTTTTTCTTGGTCTCGGAATTCACCTTTTTCGTTGAGGCTGAGTTTGAAAAACTTAGAGATTCTTTTGCTAACCCTGCTGGTCTCAAATCTTTGGGGTCTCGATTATCCGAAGATTCAGTATTTTTCTGCCGTACGTGATCCGGTCTTTCAACAATACCTTCAGGAAACCCAGGCTTATAATTCTTCCCACGCACGCGGAAGGGAAGCGCCGCCCGTCCTGCTATTCTCCTTCCTCGTGCCTGCGGGCATGGATCTCCTGAGTGTAAGCGCACGTTTTAACCACCGTTATGATACGTTGGCCAGTCTCAACCAAATCGATCGGTCAGTGGAAAGTCTGGAAGGTAAAACCTTGCTCATACCGACCCAGCCCGGACTCTTTCTCTATAAGGAAAGTGCAGGACGCCTCCAGGAATTTATCCGGCAATCCCGCATACAAGCGGACACAATGAAAGAAATTAAGGTTTATTACAGTGGCCGTCTCCGTGATGTTCTTTTTTTACCTGAAGAACGCTTGAATGCCGTTGAAAGGGCGTATTTTCTCGGGATCCTTCGCAACTCTCCGCTTGAAGGTTTGATCCGTCCTGTCGATTCAAGGAGAAGCCATGTGAGTTCAACTTATGGCATGAGACCCGACCCATTTACAGGTCACAGGGTCTTCCATAACGGTGTTGACCTTGCAGCTCCCTTGGGCACACCCGTAAGGGCAGCCAGCGGCGGTAACGTCGTATTTAGCGGAATTCTAGGCGATTATGGGAATTTAGTCATACTCCAGCACGAAAATGGTTATCAAACTTACTATGGTCATCTTAAAACTATCAAAGTCCACTTGAATCAACGCCTTCCTTCAGGGTATCTTCTAGGTGAGGTAGGAACCACCGGGAGAAGCACCGGACCCCATCTCCATTTTGAAGTTCGGAAAAACGGGGTAACCGAAGATCCTATCCCGTATTGGAGTCCATAATGGTACGCCCCCTGGCGTTTTTTTTAGTTTTACTGCTCTCAAACTCTGCCAATGCGGAAACACTGAGGGCAAAACCAGTAGGTACACTTCTGCCAGGAGGTGAGCCTATGGTTATCGCGATGGACGAGTTAGTAGAGATCGCACTTCCCGAAGCCTCCCCTCTCAACAGCCACCTGATTCTCACCCTTGAACTTCCCAGGGAAGCATCCCAATTCCGGCAAATAATCGGACTTTCTCTCTATTCCAACCTTAGGCCCCGTTTCAGGATGAATTTCAGAGACTACCTAGCCAATAGGGTGAGAACCGAGATCCTTCCCGTAACCCGTCAGTTTGAAATACGAATACCACTGCATGCAGGAGTCCGCCTTCTAGGAACTAGAGACGCTATGAATGTTGATCAGTTATTCCCACCTTCGGAAGGAAATCCGGCAATCGTTCTTATTCCGCTGGAAAAAGAAATCCCCGAAGGCTTGATTGACCTTCGTTTCACCCTAAGAAGCAGGGTCGAACCTGGCAGGAAAGGCGCTGTGCGTGTCTCAATACCCCTTCTCAACCCCGTCGAGTTGGAAAGCATTATTATCCAGGCAAATGATGTTCAGTTGAAATATGCGCCTGTCCTTTTCCTTGATAGAGGAGACTACACATTCAACTTAGTCAGTTCTATTCTGAAATTCTCAACAGTAAGGCTCAGGGTTGTAGCCGGACAGGAAGTGGAATTAACCTTTACACCATCCGAGACTGAATCCTACCTCGTTTGGAACCTGCCTCAAGGCGTGCGCGTGAACCTAAACGGAAAGGAAGTTGTTTTACCAACTGCAAATAACCAGACGAATGTAGCTCCGGGTACCTACGAGATCCGAATTTCCATAGGAGATTTTCAGACCACCCGGGTTGTTGAAATTTCAAGACCGGGAAACTTCAATATTTCTCTAGACATGGAAATTCGCATCGATGGGGACTAAAGAGCCTTTTTAAAAACTCAACGAGGAAGGGGTTCCAGAAGTGAAAAACGATGCGAAAACCTCCTTTTTACAAAGGTAAATGAGGATTTAAGCGTGTTTTTTGCGTACTGATAACACCTCCACAGTAGTTTTATAAGAGGCTCTAAACATTTTTTAAAGATAGACGATAATAGTAGGGTCGGGTGGATGTAGTTCCCCTCCCAGTTTACTATGATCTTCCCCGACACCCGCAAGGGCGCCGGCCGTTCTGGCCGGCTTTTTTATGCCCTATCCATTCCAACTCTACTTGGCCCCCTCTAAAAACCTAACGGTTACGGGACTTGGGCCTTTCCTCCCAGGTTTAGGCTCGGTGGAGTCTCGTCGTCGTTACCGTACCCCAGGTACGGCGCCTCGACTCGCTCCATTCGCCTACACCTGGAAGAAAATACCCTTCGTCCGGAATTCCCCAAAAGCCTCAAATTGGTCAAAATTCTTTTCGGGAGGAATTATGAAACTTTTTTATACCGATGAGGATTTGGAAAAAAAAAATAAGCGCAAAGCTATCAAGGATACACTCACGGAACTTCGGGACTCGA
>DYOB01000175.1 GCA_020720765.1 Borreliella garinii | reverse complement strand
GCTCCCCGGTCCTGTATCAAAATCTCAAGCGCAACAGGCTCCTAGTTTATCCTCACTCACTTTTTTCTGAGGAAATATACGCCTTCTATAGATTACTGTTCTTTACTTTCAAAATCGTTTTCGTAAACAACTCAAACTACGGGCAAAAAAGTCTTTCTATGCCTTATTAATAGTGTGAGTAAAGAAAAATATTCCCACGATCACGGCTACAAAAAACTCTTTTCCAGTCCGAGACTTTTAAAAGAACTTTTAGAAGACTTTGTGCCGGAACCCTGGGTTCACCAGGTTGATTTTTCTCAAGCCTTCAACCTCAGTAACGAGTTTATCGCCGACGGTTTTCAACTCAGAGAAAGCGACTTGATCTGGAAGCTCCCCTTAGCCGACAGCGAAGTATATCTTTTCTTACTTCTTGAGTTTCAATCCCAACCCGACCGCTGGATGGCCCTGCGCATCTTACAATACATCATCGATCTTTATAAAAGACTCCTGAAACAGGAACCACATTTTCGAAAAGAGAAACTTCCATCGGTTTTTCCACTTGTTTTATACAATGGCAAAAGGAAGTGGAAATCACCCGAAGCACTCTCTGATCTCATCCAAGCGACAATACCCCCGGAGTACATTCCCCAGTTTCGTTATTACAAATTAGCTGAGAACGAAATCAGTATGGAGAAATTGGAAAAGATGAACTCGTTGGTTTCTTTGCTCTTCCAGGTTGAGAATCTGAATCTGGAGGAGACTTCGGAGAAGGCAAAGGAATTGGTACAAAAGCTCCTTGGGAAAGACAGAGAAGATGCCTTGACGTTTAAAGAATGGCTGACCTATTATTATAAGGAGACCGAACATCCGTTGAGAAGAGAAATAGATGTCCTTAAGGAGGTGGAAGGAATGTTGGCAGAAAATATTCGGGAACAACAGAAAACTTGGGTAAAAATGGGACGACAAGAAGGACGCAATGAAGGCAGGGAGGAGACTCTTACCGAGATTGTAAGGCGTATGAACGCGAATGGGTTAAAGTTTGATATTATTTCGAAAGCAACAGGATTAAGCGAGAAAGAAATTCAAGCATTCCTGGGGTAGATCAAACGCGGGGTGCTACGTGTATCAGGGGAAAATGGCGTTATACTGAGCGTCAGCGATATCTGTGCGAGTCGAAAGGATATGAGACCGATTTTAGGTCTTAAATTGCCCCATGGTGTTTTCAATGACCTGAATCGTTTCGCTGTTGACCTTGCTCAGCTCGCGTGTGGCCTGGGTCGATACATTGATCTCCCTGTTCGCAGTCACGATTTCGTTGATGGCGGCTTGGAGCGCCTGGGTATTTTCTACAACCCCCAGCACAAGCTTGAGAATCGCTTGGGACCCCAGAGAAATCTCTTTCGATCCCGACCCGACCTCGGTACTGATCTGTTTAAGCTGGTGGACGCCTTCGAGGACAAGATTATTTCCGCTTGTCTGTTGTTCCACCGCCCTCCGGATTTCCTGCTGTCTGTTTGTCACTTCTTCAACGGATGACCTGATGGATTCAAAGGCAGTTCCTGCCTCACCAGCCGAATCCACAGCCAAGTCACTCAAGTCATGAAGGGCTTTAAGAAGGTTGGAAATATCCCGGCTTCTTCCGGCGGATTCTTCAGCAAGTTTACGGATTTCATCAGCGACCACGGCGAAACCTTTTCCTGCATCCCCGGCGTGGGCGGCTTCGATGGCGGCGTTCATAGCAAGCAGGTTGGTCTGGGTAGCAATGTTATTGATAATGCTATTGGCTTCTCGAAGCCCTTCGGACTGTATGGCAATCTTCCTGATAACATCACTCACCTCTTCCAGCCGTTCGAACCCCTGGTCTGAAACCTGCTGGAGCCTGGAAAACGAACCCATACTGATATCGACATTTTTTGTTATCGACTGGATATTTGCGACCATTTCCTCCACAGCTGAAGCGCTTGAAGCAAGAGTGGTGTTCTGGTTCTCGATCTGCCGGTTCAAGCTGCTGAGGTTTCCTACTATTTCTTCAACTGTAGAGCTAACCTCCATAATGCTTTGGGTCTGAGTTCCGGAACGGCGGTTCATGTCCGTTAGCGTCGCTCCAATTTCTTCCAGAGCGGTATTCACCCTTTCCATATTGGTTTCCAGTTCGGTACTCACAAAGGTAAGGTCCGAAACTCTCCCGCGAATTTGGCGGATAATAAGAGAAAGGTTGGATTTAAACGTGTTAAAAGACTCGGAAAGCTCCCCTATTTCGTCATAGGCGCTGATCACCAGGTCCTTCGTCAAATCCCCTTGGCCTTTTGCGATGGCTTGTAAGGCATCGCGCGCCAGACCCATGGGCCGCAGCATCCTACCTGTGGTCATAATAATAATAAGGATGATCACACTAAGTCCAAACACGAAAAGAATCATATTATTTCTAAAAAGTATTCGGCTTTCTTCATAGAATTCTTCTATAGGAACAACTGTACCGTACGACCAGACCCCTCCGGATTCTCCAAAATAAAACGGTACAAAGCTCTTCATAGTCGTCTGCCCGTTGGCAATCGAGAACGCCTCTTGGGTAAACACTTGGCCGTCGGCTAGAGTTCGTTGTATCCGTGCTGATCCTTCTCCTTCCCACTCAGGAGCCAATTGTCCTACCCTATCCATCTTCTGATGCACGGCAATGATTCCTTTAGGAGAAATCAATCTTCCAAAACCCGTTCGGAAAAGGGTGAGTTGGCCAAGCATCTTTTGTAAATTCTCAAGGCTCATATCAACACCGACTACTCCGAGAAAACGACCGTCCCTTGAAATAATAGGAGCAACTGTTGATACCATAAGGACTTCTTTTCCCTGCGGTGTGTCCAAATAGGGTTCTGTTACCATTTCCTTTAAGGAATTTTGTGGTAAGGTGTAATAATCCTCCAGGTAATCCTCGTCTAGGGCATTTTCGAGGACAAGTCCATTTTCACCACGGGTCCAATAAGGTGCAAACCTCCCCGATTCTGTTCCTGCCCCCACTAAAAGATTGTTTTGAAGAGAATTATCCCTATTATCTAGCAGGTTAGCTTCCCACTGGATCCAGACACCTACCCAGTCTTCATTATTTTCAAGTAGTTTTTTCGTCATTCCTATATAAACGGACCTTCTGGAATCTATAGGTATACTTTCGAAATCGGAAAAAGTTAAAGCTAAGGCCTTTGTAGTATAGAGGGGTTCTTCGAGAAAGCTTTTTGCCTTAAAGGCGTATTGGGAGGAAAGAGCTTCCATATAGCGGACACTGTTGGCATAGTTGCTTTCATTCACAGAATAAATCAGCAGACCGCCCGAAAACATAAACATAAGACCGACAAGTATGCTGGTAATAAGGGTCAGTTTGAATTTTAAACTCTGTCTGTTCATTCGTGACATGGGGTCCACCTCGGTTTTATACTCTCATGATAGCACACTAATGTCAATTCTCAAGAGCCTTTTTCGAAACTACTATGGAGGATTTGTCAGTGCGCGAAAAACTCGCTCAAATCCTCATTTACCCGAGTAAACTGCGGTTTTCACTTCCTTTTTCACTTCTGAAAACCCTTCCACGTTGAGTTTTGAAAAAGGCTCTCAAATAAAGACTTTTCTTTTTCTTAGAATGTTGTACACTATGAACTGTACTTAAATGGAGAGGAAATGAACCAGATTTTCGACCGGCTTGACCGTTTGATTAAGAGCATCTCGAATTCCGAACCTTCGAATAGCACCCAGGGTATGGATCCGGATACCTTTGCCGCCTACCAGGAACTGGAGGAAGAGCTTGGAAGGGAGAAGAAAAAAACTAAATCAAGCCATTCCTGGGATGATTTTCAGAAAAAAAACACATTGTCCGCTGAAATTCAAGCGGCCTATAAAACCCTGGGTTTAGAACCCGGACTCGACTTCGAAGCCGTAAAGAAAGCTCATAAATTTCTTATCCTCAAGAACCACCCCGACAGGTTCGCCTCCGACCCAAAAGCGTATAAAGATGCAACCGCAAAAACTCAAATCATCAACCAGGCTTTTCAAAAAATTAAGGACCATTTCAAAACGGTGTAGTGTAACGTATCTTTCGCACCTTAG
>DYOB01000174.1 GCA_020720765.1 Borreliella garinii | reverse complement strand
GTCTACCCCAATAACAAGCATGAAAACCTAGACATGTAGATTCTCCTAGCTCAGGCTTTTGTGGATGGAAGCGGCAGCTTTTCTGCCTTCACCCATGGCAAGGATAACGGTCGCTGCACCGAGTACGATGTCGCCGCCAGCCCAGACGCCGGGAAGGGAGGTTTTATTGGATTCGTCCACGAGGATTCTGCCCTTGGAGTCCACCTCGAGTTCAGGGGTAGTCTGGCCAAGAAGGGGGTTGCTCTCGTTTCCTATGGATACGAGGACCGCATCGAACTCCCTTGTTTCTGTTTGACCTTCCAGGGCTACTGGGGATTTTCTTCCTGAGGCGTCGGGCATTCCCAATTCAAACTTTTGCATCAGCATTCCGCTCACCTTTCCGCCAGAGTCCCCTAGAATCTTGATAGGGTTATGGAGAAGCAGAAACTCGACACCTTCTTCCTGGGCGTTGTGGACCTCTTCGGCTCTGGCCGGCAGCTCTTCAAGGGTGCGTCTATAGACGACAGTGACCTTCTCCGCGCCGAGGCGGATCGCGGTTCGTGCCGCATCCATGGCCACATTTCCGCCGCCGAGGACTGCGACGCGGCGTGCGCTGAAGATTGGTGTGTGGCTGAGTTCCGAGTCGTAGGCTTTCATCAGGTTCGACCTGGTCAGGTACTCGTTGGCGGAAAAGACGCCGACAAGGTTTTCCCCTTCTATCCCGAGAAATTTGGGTAGGCCGGCACCCGACCCGATAAAGAGCGCATCGTAACCGTCCTGTTCAAGAAGGTCTTTTAATTTTCTTGTTCTTCCCACAAGGTAGTTCGTGCGGATCTTCACCCCGAGTCCCACCAGGGCCTGAATCTCTTCGTCCACGATTGCCTTCGGAAGCCGGAATTCGGGAATGCCGTAAACGAGGACCCCTCCAGGCCTGTGGAAGGCTTCAAATAGTGTGACTTCATGGCCCAGGCGAGCCAAGTCCGCAGCAGCAGTCAAACCCGCAGGACCCGATCCGATGACAGCGACTTTTTTTCCAGTGGCCTTTACTGGTTGTGGCCGGGGAGTTATCCCTTTTTCTCTGGCCCAGTCTGCGACAAACCTTTCAACCCGACCTATCGAGACAGCCTTAGATGGATCTTTCAGGGATTTTCCAACGGTGCAGGGTTCTTGGCATTGGCTTTCCTGGGGGCAGACCCGGCCGCAGACCGCAGGAAGCAGGCTTGCCTCCTGGATAGTTTCAAGGGCCGCAGAAAAATTTCCAGCGGCTGCGTGGCGGAGAAATCGTGGTATGTCGATTTTCACCGGGCAGCCATTGACACACGGTGCTGTTTTACAGTCCAAGCAGCGTGCTGCCTCAAGACGGGCCTGGGTTTCCGTGTAGCCAGTGGCCACTTCAGACATGTTGTGGATCCGAACGCAGGGTTCTTGTTCGGGCATGATCTGGGGGGGAATCAAGAGCCTTTCTTTAACGGTCAAATCCCCTTTGTCAATCCTATCGAGCCATGCATTTGTGGTCATGTTTTTCCTCCTGGGGACGGTAGCTTTTCAGGCGTGCCATCATATTGTCAAAATCTACTTGGTGGCCGTCGAATTCAGGGCCGTCGACGCAGACAAATTTGGTCTGCCCTCCCACCGAAACCCGGCACCCGCCGCACATTCCCGTTCCGTCAACCATGATCGTATTCAGACTGACAAAGGTTTTAACCTTAAAAGGCCGGGTCGTCTCTGCACAGAATTTCATCATGATAGGGGGGCCAATCGCTACAACGAGGTCGGGTGGAGGAGATTGCGAACAGAGCTCTTTTAGGGGTTCGGTAACCAGGGCTTTGCGCCCGGCTGAACCGTCGTCCGTCACAAGGATCAGATCGTCGGCCAGCGAGCGCATTTGGGATTCGAGGATAAGGAGTTCTTTATTGCGTGCACCCATGATAATAGTCAGCCGGTTACCTGCAGCCTTCATGGCCTGGACTATGGGGTGGAGCGGGGCAACACCGATTCCGCCACCGACGCAGACTACGTGGCCGAATTTTTCTATATGCGTAGGCTGGCCCAAGGGCCCGAGAATATTGGCGACCTTCTGCCCGACATCCATGGCCGAAAGGAGTTTCGTGGTTCTTCCCACAGCCTGGAAAATAATTTGGATCCAACCTTCTTTGGCATCGGCGTCCGCTATGGTCAGTGGAATTCTTTCGCTAAAGTCCGAATCAAGCTGTAGAATGATGAATTGTCCGGCCTTTCTTTCGAGTGCTATCTCGGGTGCGGCAATTTTCAGGGTGAAAACGTCCTGGGAAAGCTGGTGTTTTTCAAGGATATTGTGCATATTTTCACGATAGTTTAAATTAAAACCAATGTCCAGAAGTCCGGGAAAAGAGCCTCAGGAAAGGATGGAATTGAGGACCATACGTGTAAGGGCATAGAGCGGCGGGATTCCTTCCTGGATACCCATGGGACGGGAAAGGTTCGCCTCGGTGTCGAGGGGTAAATCACTTGTGTAGTAGTAATACTTCTGGCGGATCGAGGGGGCCAGGATGCCTTGCTGAATCTGGCTCTGAAGCTCCCGTGCGTAATAGTAGCCCTCCATCTCCAAGCCGAGCGTTTGGTAGACGCGCTGGTAAAAATTCAACATGGGCCGGTTCTGGAGCAGGGTTCCTTCTACAGTTAACATTGGGCCGTAGCGGACCTTGTGGTCGCCCACGGTATCGAGGATTTCGGGAGATTGATTTAAGGGGAAAAGTCTATCCTCCCTCTGAAGGAGAAAAGCGGTCGGTATCATGATATCGCCCCGGTCCCCTACAAGAGCCCCCGCTTTTCCTATCACGTAAAAACCCTTGATATGGTGCCTCAGGCTCGGAAGAAGACCGCGGAGGATCTCCTCCGCCTGTTCGCCGAACGCGTAATCAATGTTGATGATAAGTTTTCTTGTTCCGCCTTCTTTGATATTTATCCCTGAATCGTAATGTCCGCTAGCCATCCTCGAGGGGTCGATAATTTGCGCCTGGATTCCTGTGGCTGTCGAGTCGTTGAGACGCAGGATTCCTTGGGCAAACTCATCCTTGTTTCGAACCTCTTCGTTTTTATGGTTTTTCAGAAAATCTCCAAGCAGGGAATAAAAGAGGTCTTCGGTGGATGACCAGCGGGATTTTAGGTGGGGGTGTTGGGTGTCTCGGGCCCAGTCCATGACTTCTGCACGGATGGAATAGATCCCCGGGCTTAAACAGTTGGTCACCGAGTGGGTGTTGCTGGAAATCAAGTGTACCTCGAGGTCGCTGGGCCAATCGTCCAGTTTTATGCCGAGAAGTTTTTCCGCTCCACGGATGACCTCGGAACTCCAGCGTTCGGTTCTCCTCCCGTGATAGATATCTGTCTGTTTCTGTGAAAGTAGAAAAAGGTCTTCGTGGAGGAGAAAAAGCTCCCATATCCTTTGGAGTGCTTGGTCCTTCCATAAAGAATAAAAGGTATCCACCTCCGGGCTGAGGAAACCGACTTCTCCGAGAATTCTCCGCAGGTCTTCGGGTTTTAAGACTTGATCAAGGTTCTGCCTGATCAAGGAAAGGGAGTGTTGTTTGGAAATCCTGTGCCTGATTTTTTTTCCTTCGGTGGCCAGGGCGCAGAGACAGCTCACGAGATCCATGGCATCGGTGAGTCCGTTGCGGATGACGATGAGATTTTTACCGGGGAACATCTGCCAGGCACCGCGCCTTCTGGCCGAACTAGCAACAGGGGGGAAATAATTGTCAGCCTTGCGGAGGCTGGGCGGCAATTCATCGGTTAGGTACCAGGCCGGTGTGCCCGTGACGTTTGTGGGGAGCCTGCGGACCGCGTAGGCAAGGGCCCCGAGGTCCAGAGAAGTATCCATGACCTTTTGGTGGAGGGCAGGGACGAGGTTGACGTAGAGCCTGCGTAGTTTACGCACCGATAACCAGCCGGAAAGAAGTCCGCGTTTTACTTCGGCGGAGAATTCCTCAAGGGTTGGAAGATACCTTGGTCCTCGCAGAGCATCCTGCCGACTTCCCTTGCGAGTACGGAAGATTTTTGTATCACAGCACGGAAATGGAGGGCATCGAGGGCCCAGACAAGGCTGTCTTTTTCAACAAAGGCTGAAAATTCTCGCT
>DYOB01000173.1 GCA_020720765.1 Borreliella garinii | reverse complement strand
GGTCTTTTTCGTTTAACTGACAGCCATTATGTCTAATTCGTGTAAACTCCATTCGTTAACTTAACAGGATTTTTATTCATCGAGTCCTGCTCCTTTTGCTTATCTTCAGATGTGCCATTTTTTCTTTGCAATGGAATTGTTTTGTCCTCTTTTTGAATGTAAATGAGTTCCATAGTTGTTGGATGATAGGAATAAATCACCTTTTCTCCCGTAACAAAATCACTCTCTGAGATTAAGCCCCTATTTTCATCATAAAATACAGTAGATGGGGTTGGGTTTAATTCATTGCCCGAAATTATGATTTCTGGTCCGGACTTTTTAGTTATTTCACCATGATAACGAACATTCTCATCCAGGCCTTCGTTGAAAATGTTTTTCGCTTCATCTCCACTATCTTCATCTCCACTAATATCTTTGGCGGCAAAACCATTTGCGTTAAGACATAGCAGTATGCCAACTATGCAGAATGCCTTGGTAGTAATTCTTTTCATTTGATCCTCCTGGTTTTGGTCATTTTCTACTCCGGCAAACAATCATTCGCAAATCCTTTCAAGCAATTCGTCAAGATGGAAGGCCGAGACTGTAAATCAATCACAATCTCTTGAAACTCTGTCGTGATTAGCGAGAACCCGGCCCTCCATGTTATAGAGAATAGATATTTCTTACGACTACTGTCTCCAATAAAGAAGCCTGGCATTTCCGGAAGGAATTGTAATTGGATTAATCTCCGGCACACCACCTGAGAATACCGGCACATAAGCTTTTGGGCCGCCAATAGTAACTCCAGGAGTGATACCTAAACCTAAGCCAATACGTCTTTTGGGAAAAGGAATATTTTTTTCGTTAAACTTGTCATACTCGAGGACTCCGTCACCTCCTCGTCTCGCGCAATTTGATATTTCGAGGCCATAAAAATAACTGCTTCCCATGGCGCAACCGCCTTCAGGCGTATATGTGGTGAAAAAAACATTTCCAGCCTGTGCGGCTGGTTCAGACAGTACTTTTTCTCCAAAATCAGTGATGATTGATCCCAACTGATTACTACTTCCTGTTAACAGCATGCCATTGTTATCAAAAGTATAATTATCGGTGTCCACTAAGCAGGTTCCATCAGAATCAAAGAAGCAACCATTCTCGTCGGTCAACCACAAAGAAAAATCTCTGATAATATATGTCCCGTCAGCAGCGGCAAGCTCAGTACCAGCATTGTTGTTATAAAGGCCATTATCATTTTTTGGCGACAATGCCGAATCATGTTTGATTACAAATCCACCGGCATCGGCTATTTTTTTCGATGCACTATTATAAAGCGCTCCGTCAACAATACTCCATCCATCACTGTCATATTCCGACCACGGTAAAATGTAGGTATGAAGATTAAGAATGTCTTTGACGCCCTTTTTAATCCTGACGCCACTATTATCCAGCATAAAACCATACTTATCGTGGGGAAGTTGCAGACCAAGGTGAAAACGCCAATTCAGCCTGAACTTGCCGTCAGTTTTCTCTTGCGCAGTCCATGCCGGAACATGACTGGTATCATCCTTACTGATATCAAACTCCCGATCTTCTATTTCAAAGAAATAGTTAATCACTGGTTTGCCGGTGCCATCTTTACTGGTGGTGGGATTCTGCTCGTCTCCGGTACCCGCAAGAAGGTATCGCTTCACGCATCCAGCCATAACTCCAGTATCGATACTCCCTTTTTTGATATCATGGACGGCAGGCCGGTAATAAATCGGCATTTTTTTGTCATTATCAGGAATGTAAAGCGCCGTCAATTTAACATTATCAGACCAGGGGGGGCCAAAGGGATCAGCCGTTGAAGCAGCGGAAAAAGTATTCAGATTACTCAGCCGCCACATTGTTCCACTGGTATCACCAAAATAGAGCACTTCAATGAAATTCTTACGATCGGAATAATCCACGACAGTGCCATCCGGCAGCTTGGCAAGGTTGGTGCGATAATCAACCACGGTGCCAACATTGTTTGTCAGATAACGCATCGTTCGCAGACCGCCGGGAACATCGTTGGTGCTGGCGCCAACAGTGAATTCCTTAATTAACACCCCATCACTGGCACGAACAATAAAGAGCCTGTTTCCCACATCCGCATTTGTCGAGTATCCACCACCAAAGAAGACAACACTGGTTTTTACGCCATTAATGGCAATACGTCCAAAAGAGGGGATTGACCAGCTTTGCCCAAGATTAGAATCAGTGAATTCCCACATTGGTTGCGGGTCATCGGGATCGGTAATATCCAAAGCGGTATAGGAACTGCCGCCCTTTCTCTGCCCGGCAATCAGCATCGTTTTCCAGACGGTTCCATCCAGATTGTCCGAGGTGTCCACTTCACCTGCCTGGATGGAAAGATCCATGGTAAAGCGATGCCCGTCCTTGAACTCATTCAGTTTGCCAAGAACTGCGCTGGGTATGTAGCCCCATTTTTCATAACCGCCCGAGACTTCAGGGGTAGCCGGGGCAGTTATGGCGGGGGCTCCGGCAACGATGGCCTCAATCATACCGCCATTTGTGCCCACATAGACAATGGACTCCCTGTTTTTATGAGCCTCCTTGTGTGCGCAGTAACCCGGCATGTCCGCCCATATTTCAGCGGTGTCAGAATCATTGTCATGATCCGCGCACTCACCTTGCGCCGGTGCCGAGACAATAACGGGACCGGAGTTATAAATATCAGCCAAAGGTGAATCGGGATTACGGTTGCCTGTGTACCTATCCGTATCATACCCAGGATGATGGACGAAGTTGATAATATCTTTGGCGTCCTGATCATCTCCAGGACTTAAGTCTCCATTAATATCAAGATTAGCTGGATTCACCAGGGGCTTTATTACCGCGACATTAGCCGGCGCGAATTCTGTTCTTGCCCCTGCCACTGTTGTATAAAGCGTTCGGCGAGTTCCAGGACCGCCTGGCGAAGTTCCCGCGTCAATAAAATCTTCGGCCATGATACACCCTGCATCCGCTTTTCCCGCGTCGGCTGCATTGACGGTTCCCGCACAATTACTGGCCCAATATGGCGCCTTGCATTTGATGTCACCGGTCTCGGGATCAAGATTCCATGCCTCAAGATGGCCGGCCCATTTCGGATAGTCAAAATAGGCGTAATAGAGTGAGAGATCCTGCTGGGTAGTGATGCCGGCAGGTGTCAATGCGGCCTTGGAACGCCCGTATGAACCACTCAATATATCACTTGTAATATCATGGGCAAGGATACCGACCAATGTATCAACATCATTGGCAAAATAGGCCTTGGTTGTTCCCCCCTTGTTCGCGATGTCGTTCAATGTCGCCTGGGCGGCGCTATCCATCCCGAAACCAATAACATAGACCTTCACAGGCGTGGACTCAGTATTATAGGTCAGATTGGCAAGGGCCAGCGCAGCAGTGCTGGGGTCTCCGCCCGCCGTTTCCAGGCCGTCCGTCAAGAGGATTATGTAGTTGTCCCGACAACCGCCCTGGGTGAATTGATCCTGGGCGATATACGATTGATAATATTTCTTTGCATCGGTCAAAGATGCCCCAAGGGGGGTGCCTTGACCATAGCTTTCCGAGGTATTGACTGACAGTGAACCGGAACTGATGGGGGCCATCGTAAGGACATAATCCGAATACCTCGGATGCACTATCCGGGACAACCCAATCAGATTCTTGATTTTATTAACATTGAGACCTGAACGATCATCGCCTTTATCATCAGCGGCAGGAACAACCACAGGCAGGTCAACAAAGGCTGTCTGATCATCACCATTGTAATTACTAAACCGGCTGAGCGGGTCTCCTGCCACTGAGGGGAAGTAGGGCGACCTCTGTAGCGCATCCGGCCATTTTGACATATAACTCCAACTCCAGCCATACAGAAAAATATAGTTATCATCAGTAATTATAACGTTATTATCAGCCTTTATATTGCTCGTGTTATTATTCACGGTCCGCTTATAACTCCAGCCATGGACACGATTTGGATCTGTAACGCCGAAGACAGGTGGAGAACCTGTCGCAACAAGACTGGCATCATAGCCTGGATTAAAAAATGTGGAAGAGTCATAGATAATCCTGCTGATATTCCCAAGGGTTCCCGCACTAT
>DYOB01000026.1 GCA_020720765.1 Borreliella garinii | reverse complement strand
TCTTTCATTTCTACGACCCACTTCTTGTGGTGTTTTTTCGGCGGTTTGAGCTGGGAGTTGGAGTGTGGACGAAAGTCAAATTTCCTTGGTTGCCTTACCGATTCGGATAGATTGAAAACTCTCCAAGGGCACAAGCTCGGCCGCCTCGACGCTTTTGTATCGTGTCGCCATGGGCAACAAAGTATCACACAGTTCAACCTTAAGTAAATTCCTGCGGTCTCAAGTGCGACAGGCTCCTAGAAAGCCTTTTTCATCCAGAGCCAAGGGTCGGGTTCCTTTCGGTCCATGGTATTCAACTTCTCCAACATTAAGCGCAGATCCGAACCGCAAGCCTGGAAAAATTCTTCCACTTCGTCAAGGCGGCTGTCATAATTCCTGTAAGTAGCCAGGATAGCGTTGTTGATTTCCGCTTCTTTCCACCGGGCGAAATCTTCATCGAGACTATTTTTCCATTCCTGGATTAGAAGGGTTTTCCCCGAAAGTTTTTCCGCATCTGTGGTGTCCGAGTCGTAGAGGGAGGAAAGTCGGTTGAAAAGAGTTTTAAACAGACCCCGGAACTCCGTGTTTTTCTGTAGTGAAAGTTTGTATTCGGCTAGTTCTTCACTGGTTGGACCGTACCTGAAAGCCAGGTACAGTTCGGCTCCTTTTTGTCCGGTAAACATTGCGAGGTTTTCATTAAAATCCGGTTGGTTCTCGATCCAAATAGTCGCGTGCGTCTGCTCGTGGATAAGAAGGTCGGCAATCTCTCCAGGTTCGTAGTCTTTCATAAAACTAAACAAAGGATCTTGGAACCATCCTAGAGTACTGAAAGCCGCCACAGGGCGTACCCAGACGTCCCACCCCTGGGACTTGAGGGTTTCAGCCTCGCTCTTTGCCCCTTCTTTATCGAAATACCCTTGATAAGGAACCGAACCAATAAAGGGATGGCTCCATTTATACTGGTTAAAACTCGTCTCAGAGCAAGCACTCACAACTGCGGCCAGATAGTTTCTGTCCAGGGAGACAAAGGAAGTATAATTCTGGTTGGTTTTCAATCGAAGCTGGCTCACTGCAAAACTCCGTATGCTTAAGGTCTCTTCCAAAAATTTTCGGGTTTCGTCTGGCAAGTCCGGGTTTCTCAAGAGTTCCTCGACGGGCCTCCCCGAACCATAGGTAGAGACCAGTGCCCACCCTTGCTGGAAATAATAACAGCCGTTCATCAGTAGAGCAGAAAAAATAAAACCGATATTTTTTATTAGCTTAAAGAGGCTTTTCACCATTGGGGCCGACCTTCTATTAAAAGATATTCCGAAGATTCTCTATAAGTCAATTCTAACGTGGGCCTCAGGATAACTCCATCGAGGTGGAGCGGTGCGAATGCGTCGTTATCGTAATTGCTACCGATGGCCAGATGGCACGTCCCTCGCACCTTTTCGTCGATAAGCATCGTCGCCATCAGGCGTGCTCCCGGGTTCAGCCCTATACCCAGTTCACCGAGGTTCCCGGTATTCTTCGAGTAATCATCAGCTGTTTCTTTTGAGAGTAGGCCTTGGGCTAAATCTTGTAGAATTTTTTCGCGTGTTTGATCGATGATCTGTACCAATTTTTCTCCTGTACCTTTACCTTCTATCGACCTTAAAAAACCATCTGTCCATCTTGCGGTAACAGGGTTCTTGCAGAATTCGGTTCCTTTCCCTAATGCAAGGGAGCCGTCAAAAACAGCGACACCTTGTGCGGTTCCCACGACCGGTGAAACAAAACTCTCGCCAGCAGGAAAATTGCCCCCCAGACCCGCTGTCCGAAAATCCCCGTCATCCAGAAAACCCTTACGACCTTCAATCGAAAAGGAAATATCCGTCCCGCCGGGGCTTGTAAGCCTGACAGATACGGCATGATCGAGCTTCTTTTTTATCATTGAGGCTTCTTCACGTAGGACTTTGTAATCAATGTTGCCGCCGAGCGAGAAAATTTCTTTTGTGATTCCCGGACTCCAAAAACCTCGGCTGACTTTCTTTCCACTGATAAGGTAATGAAGGAGGTGGTCATAGGATTTCTCCCCGGCAATGTAGGGTTTTAAGCGTCCCTCAGGATCCCTTCCTAAGCGTTCACGGCTCAGGGAAATGATAATATCGGGTTCGGCTTTCATCGCTGTCATTACCTCTTGGGAAATATCTTCGCTGTGGGTCCTCACACTTTGAATCACCTTTTCGACTTTCACTTCCGCCCTTTGAAAAACATCAAACAAGGCCGCAGAGATAGACTCCAAATCGGAATCGTGGTTGAGTATGATCAGAGCGCGTTCACTGGGCTTCGCATCTAGACATTCTCGAACAGCAGCCTGGGCGGCTTTTTCTACACTCAAAAAACAAACCCCAACCCCAAGCCGAGAGAACCATACAGACTCTGCCCGTCCCTGAAACTTAGGCCGCCGTTAAAAAAGATGAGAACACTTGCGCTATAAGGAAGGATTGCGGCGTCCGCTTCTACTCGGAAAATACCTGGATCTGCAGATGACCAGACCCCGCTCAGTGAAAGGGTGGTTTCTTTCCTTAGAAGAATCACAGATCCCCTCGGAGAAAATGCCGGCTCTAACCTGGGAATTAAGAAGGTGAAACCAGGTTCGAGCACGAATTCGAAAAGATCCCCGGCTGAAAATAGAAGAGGTACCGACGTCCTGGCACCCGTCTCGCCTGCCCAGGAGGGACCATCGAGGAGTTCGCTTGCCTTTCCTGCTGTGCGGTAAGAAAGATTCCATCCTAGACGAAGGACCTTGGGGACGAGTTCCCAGGGTCTCAATTCGATTCCCATCCTGCCGGCCCACTCACCGGCATCCGATGCCAGGGGAACTCGAAAACCCAAGCCGGCTTGAAACTCCAAGGCAGGGAAACCAGCACGGAAGACTAGATCATGTGAAACTCCGGCTCCATTGATGGAATTGACGAACCTCGATAACCATCCTATTTGTAGCGTCTCTGTGGGAAGAATTTGCGGCAGGGGCGCTTGCCCCAGGAGCGGTCGAAAACGCTGACTCGGGTCGAGGACAAACCCGTATTCGAGAATCACTTCAATTTGATCCGAACCTGTCGCAAAAATAGAAGCGGAATACTCTCCAGCCTCCTGGGATTCGGGGGGTGTCCAACGGCAAGTTTGGTTCCAGGTCTGGAAAGGACCGAGTTCCAGCTCAAACACCGTGGTCTCGGGGGCTGAATTTTTTGTGACCCTGAAGGTTCCCGAACCTGGAGCGGTGACTTCAAAATCCCACCTGAAACTGCCTAAATCTCCGGGGTTCCCAGGAGCAAGAACACGCCTTCTCGTTCCCTGGTCTTCAACTTGAAAAGGGGCCACGATCCAAACCGGGTTCAGTTCCAAAACCTGCTCAGGCTGGAGAACAATTATTTTTCTGATATCTTGAAAACCAAAACGCCTGATAAGGATTTCGGTCAAACCAGCGCTGACCTGGGCGTTGGGGATTTCCAACCTGTAACCATTGGCGTAAAGTTCGTCCCTGGGACTGAAGGGGGTTACCTTTATCACAGCGTATGCCTTCTCCATGGTAGCTGTCAGAATATAGGAAGATTGGCTTTCGGCGTTCAGAAGGATGGTCATGGGAAAGTACCCGCTTTTCCTTAACTCAAGACTTACCCCTCCGGCCTCAGGACTCCAGCTCGTTAGAGGGGTCTGACCAATTTTTTCTTCGCCTCGAAAGATATCGGCTCCATCGGGTTGGGAAATAATAGTAATAAGCGGTTTCGGGGAGCTTTTTAATTCGCTCCTGTCTACCTGCCAGAGCCCCTTTCCCGCCGATCCAACAAACCAAGTTGCATTTTGTGTTGCGGTTTGACCGAAAAGCCCCTCGGCTAGAATTAAAAAAAATGTAAGTATTCTCATTACGACAGTGTATTTCACACGGGACATTCCGACAATAGAGTATGCGGTCCTTTCTCTTTTCCCTTATGGGACTAGTTTTTCTTCATTTACTCGTGCCTCAAGGAACAGGGAGGGAACCACTTCCCCGCGGTTGGAAGGATTTATTGCTCGGAATAAGCCTTGAGGACGCAAAAAACAACCTTAAAGCCAACGCCGACTTCCGTTATAGGGGTGATCCCGACGTTACCTTCCTCCTTCAGCCGAATACCAACCTGATTGAAACCGAGGGTTCATACTTTTTTTCAAGAGCGGCGCTTCAATTTGCCGGCGAAAAGCTCTTTATCCTGACCTTAGACCTCCGCCAGGATAGAATCGATTATTTTTCATTGTTTAGTGCTTTCAGCAAGAAATATGGCGATCCAAACCGGCTCGACCCGAAAGGAGCCTTTTGGGAGAACGGGGATACTATGTTTTCCCTTGAAAAACCGCTGACTGTCAAATATACAGACCTGAAAAAACTGGAAGAACTGCGTTCTGCAGCGAGGGTTCAAGGTACCATCCAGGAGTTGACTCGCGAGCAATTTCTCGAACAATTCTAGGTATGAAAACGATAATTAAAGCGGCCATGGCCATTCTCACCCTTACCCTGTCCTGTGCGGATGACGGCAGGCTCCCACTCGCTGTCGGCCCTGCGGTTTTCCGAGTAGAAGTCGCACGTACAGCAGAAGAACGCAACATGGGTCTAATGCACAGGTTAAGCTTGGAAGAAAACCAGGGGATGGTTTTTATTTTTGAAGAAGAGCAGGTGCTCAGCTTCTGGATGAGAAATACCCTGATCCCACTTAGCATTGCCTTTATCGGCAGATCCGGTGTTATCTTGGATATCCAGGACATGCAGCCCAGGGATGAATCAACCGTACGCAGTTCGCGGCCTGCACTCTACGCCCTTGAAGTCAACCAGGGGGCTTTCGGGCGCCAGGGTGTCATGGTAGGTGACAAGGTAAATCTCGCTTCGCTTTTAGAATAGATAGCAATTCTTCAGGCTGTGGGTTTGTCAGCGGCCGCTGGGGCTGCCTTGGATACGGCGGCGGTCTCGCTCTTCGTTGCCGGTTCAACCTTGTTCGCAGTCTCTCCCTTGCCTTCTGTCGCTTCGGGTTTGCGGCGGTCCGTGTTGAAAAAACCGCTTCCTTTAAAGATAACGCCTGTACCGCCGGAAATAAGACGCTTAACTGGTTTTGAACAGGTCGGACATTCTCGGATCACCAGGTCATTATAACTTTGATAGAACTCAAAGACCCCGCACACTGGACATTCGTAATCGTAATTCGGCATGTGTACTCCTTAGCCTATTTCGCCTTCGTCCACCCGGAGTGTACGGATTTCTTTTCCATCCACACTGAGGGCAAGACCTCCGCACTGGGCAAGGTGATCTTTAACAGCCAGTGGAATGGCGAAAAATTGATCGACATTGAGTTTCGGATCGGACCCGGATGGCAAGGAATCACCCAAAAGAACAACGGGTGTTCCTGGACTTCCTTCAGGAAAGAGAACCTCGAGTTTGTCGTCCTTCGAGGCGGCAAGGAGCATCCCCTCGCTCAACACTCCGCGGAGTTTGGCCGGCTTCAAATTTGCTACTAAAACAATGGTTTTCCCTAGAAGTTCTTCTTCTTTGTAAAAAGGAACCAGACCGCTGACGATGGTCCTTTCGCCGAGAGCGCCAACATCGAGTCTTTCGATATAGAGTTTTTCCGCCTCGGGGTGCCTTTCAATCCCAATGATTTTAGCACAAACCAAACGGATTTTATCCCTGAATTGATTGGGAAGAGATTTAGGTACTTCTATATCCTTAACCCCGGGTTGTTCTGACATTGTCCTCTCCTTTTGTGTTCCCGAGTATTGTGCCCGCAAGACTTCGATACGGTCGGCTTCAAGTTTCTGAAAGAGTATTTCCGGCGTAGAAGGAACACCGGTCTCTTTTTCAAGCATGGCCCAATAAGGCGCCTGCTTCACTCCGAAAAAACCAAGGATCTTTTCCGAGGTCTGCGGGAGAACCGGATGGATCAAAACAGCCAAATCACGAACCAGATAGCAAAGACTGCCGACAACACGCCTGGCGGAATCTTCATCGGTTTTTATGAGTTTCCAGGGTTCGGCCTCCTGGAATCTCTTATTTCCTAAGGCACTCCATTCAAGGATGGTATGCAGGGCGTCGCGGAGGTCGGCGCGTTCGTAGTGATTCCAAATTTTCTGACGGTACCCATCGCAGACTGCCTTCCATTCCGCCTCGCCTTCAACGGGTTTCTCTCCTGGAAAATAACGGGTGGCGAAGGTCAGGGTTCGATTCACGAGGTTGGAGAAATTTCCGATAAGTTCCGAGTTGACCTTCTCACCGAAGTCCTTCCAGGCAAAGAGCGTGTCGCTTGTTTCCGGCCGGTTGAAAAAGAGATAGAACCGCCAGACATCAGCGGGGATACCCGTGTTGCGGGCTTCGTCACCGAAGACCCCTACCCCGTGGCTCTTTGAGAATTTTCCACTTTCATAATTCAGGTACTCGGTGGAACTCATATGGTGGAGCTTGGTCCAGGTGGTCCCCGACTGTTCGGACCCTAAAAGGGTGCTGGGGAATACCACGGTGTGGAAAGGAATATTATCCTTACCTATAAACTGGAAGAGTTCCACACCGTCTGGATTCTTCCACCAGGATTCCCAATCGGGTGTATGGTCAGCGGTCATACTGATATAACCGATGGGTGCGTCGAACCAGACATAAAAGACTTTCTTTTCAAAGCCTTTTCGTGGGACGGGAATCCCCCACTTGAGATCGCGCGTGATGGCTCTTTCTTTAAGTCCGTCACGGATCCAAGCCTCCGTCATCTTAATGGCATTAGTACTCCAGAAGCCTTTTGCCGAAGCCTCGGTAACCCATTTTTCGAGCAGGGGGCGGATCTTGGGCAGGTCGATGTAAAGGTGGGTCGTAGGGCGCAGCGTCAGTTCCCCAGGGCAGATCGGGGAAAAAGGTTTGATAAGTTCGGAAGGGTCGAGAAGTTTCCCGCAATTCTCGCACTGGTCGCCACGCGCTTCACCGTACCCGCAATGCGGACAAGTGCCGCGCACAAAGCGGTCTGCGAGGAACATATCCTTATCTGCGCAATAAACCTGCTGGTTTTCCTGTTCGGAAACAAACCCCGCTTTTTCAATGTCCAGAAAGATGCCCTGAGTGATCTCGGTATGTTTCGGTCTGCTTGTGCGCCCGAAGTGGTTAAAAGAAATTTCAAACCAGTCGTAGATGTCTTTATGGATAGTATGGTAACGGTCGCAGAGTTCCTTAGGTGTTACACCCTCTTCCATAGCCCGTGTTTCTGTTGCAGTACCATATTCGTCGGTTCCGCAAATGTACAGAGTCTCGTACCCCGCAAGTCGGCACCACCTTGCAAAAACATCCGCAGAAAGGACCTGGATAAGGTTGCCGAGGTGGGGAATATTATTGACATAAGGAAGAGCAGAGGTAATCAGTCGTTTTTTCATGTTCCTACTTTAGATTCACTGGGTCGATTGGTCAAGCCGATCCAGAAAGGTCTGAATCACTTCGAAGGTTTCTGGTCCGTTATCCGCGTGGAACCAGTGTCCGGCATTGCTTATTTTGATACTCTGGGGTTGGAAAAGATATTCGTTCGAGAGCGTTTGGGCTTCCTGGGTGGGGTACGTTGATTTATCACCCCAGATTTGAAGGCTAGGACCGCAATACATCCTCCCCGGTTCCAGGGCGGCACGGATAATATTCGAGTTGGCGACGATGCTGTGGATATCAAAGACCCAAGGCCTGGCCCCTCCACGGTAAGACTTTAGAAAAAACCCTGCGAGGGTGACGGGAAAGAATTTCTGGAGGTAGGCCTTAGCGCCGTCCCGGTCCAGGGCGCCTGCGTTAATTAAATGTCCGCCAACATGTGGAATATCAAGGGGAGTCCAACCGGGCCCTATATCACCCGTAATGAGCGAACTCACCCTATCAGGGCGCTTGAGCGCAGCCTCCCATGCCACTTTAGCTCCCCAGCTATGCCCGAGTAGGTGGACATTTGTGAGGGACTGTTCATCAGCCCAAGACCAGAAATCCACTGCAAGCGCGGAATTGGACCAATCCTTAGGTGTGGGTGTTTCTCCGTGCCCAGGAAGGTCGAGAAGAAAAACACGGTACCTCTGGGTTAATTTGGAAGCAATGTTTTTCCAATTATTTTTATCCCCGAAGATACCGTGAAAAATAACAAGGGGGTCGCCGACCCCCATTTCGAGAAAAGCCCAGCTCATTGACCCGAACGGAGGGACTGCCATACATTGTTATAGAGTTCGAGGTTCTTGCCGACATCGAGGTAGAGCTCGCTAGTCGCAAGGTCTTCTATCCGGTAGTTCGGCTTGTATTCTGTGTTTGCTTCCAGAAGTTTATCAGCTTCTGCATTGATGCTGGGGTAACCCAGGTTGATACAGATTCTGGCATAGATATCGGGACGGTGGATATAGTTGATAAACTTGTGGGCGTTGGCTTGGTTCGGTCCGTTCTTGAGGATAGCGAAACTATCAAGGTACATCGCTGCACCTTCTATGGGAATAAAGAAAACCGTGTTGTCCTTCTTTTCACCTTCAACTTCCTTCATCACGTTCTCCGCGTAGGAGTGGACGACAACAAACTCACCTTGGGCAAAACCCTTTCCCTGGCTCTCCGAATCGAAACGAAGGATATTGTTCTTCCAGCGCAAGAGGACTTCTTTAGCCTTTTCGAGTTCTGCAGGGTCGACCGAGTTTGTCGAAAAACCGAGGTACATCAGTGCCGCACCTATTGTCTGGCGCGGGTCGTCCAGAAGCGTAGCACGACCTGCAACTGCGGGGTTATCAAAGATGGACCAGCTTGCTACATAATCGGGAACGAGGCTTTTATCGATCGCTACACCTGCAACACCGATCATATAGGGAACTGAAAACTTGAAGCCCTCATCGTAATTATTTTTTGACTTCACATCTTCCTTGATAAAGGCAAAGTTCGGCACCAGGCTCTGGTCAATAGGAGCGAGCATATCCTGCTTGATCATGATGCTGAGCATGTCCTGTGTAGGAACTACGATGTCGTAGTCAGTTGCGCCAGCCTGGATCTTGGCGTACATTTCTTCGTTCGAAGCGTACATATCATAGACCACTTCGATGCCGAATTCCTTTTCAAAGTCGGCCACAACATCATCTGGGATGTAGTAGGTCCAGTTGTAAACATTGAGCTTGGTTGTTTCGGTGGCCTGCTGACCGCCCCCGCAACTCAGAACACTCGCCAGAACAAGCACCGCAGCGGCGATGCCCTTTACCTTATTCATTTTTCCTCCTTAACCCGTTAGGGTTTATTTAACAATATATTTAAAAAACCGCTTAGCGCTAAGCGCTAGCAGAACAGTTGCCAAGATGATGATGACGGAGAGTGCGTTGATGGTCGGGGTTACCCCGAATCGGATGGCGGAATAAATGTAGAGCGGCAAGGTGCTTGACCCTGGTCCGGCTACAAAGAAGGTCACAACAAAATCCTCGAGGCTTAAAGTGAAGGCCGTGAGGAAACCTGAAACGATACCCGGCATCGAGATGGGAATGATGACCTTAAATAAGGTCTGCAGTTCAGTCGCACCCAGGTCACGGGATGCTTCTATGATACTGAAATCAAATTCAGCAAGACGTGCCATAACCATAAGCAGGACAAAGGGTACCGTAAAACTCACGTGCGCCACAAAGACACTCATCATACCCAGTGGAAATTTTATCATATTGAAAAAGATAAGAATACTGACACCGACGATAATCTCGGGCAGGACAAGCGGCATAAAACTCACAACCTGGGTATATTTTTTGAAAAAAAACTTGTACCAATTGATACCGATGGCTCCTAGCGTTCCGATGATAGTCGCCGCCAGTGAACTCGTGAGGGCGATAATAAGGCTTTTGCCGACAGCGTCCCAAAGCTCTCTGGAAGAAGTGAAGAGCTTTTCGTACCAGGTGAGGGAAAAACCGCTCCAAGTGAAACTTTTACCTTCGTTGAAACTATAGAGAAGTAGTACAAAGAGGGGAAGGAAAAGAAAAAAAACTGTCATCCAGAAAACAAGCCGGGATAAAAAGGGCTTCTTCACTTTATGTCCTCGTCGAGGTTAATCTTGGAGTTTTCTGCGTTCCGCTTTTGAACATGAAGGTAGATCAGAAGAGCAAGGGCGGTTAGCAAAGTGATCCCGACAGAAATAGCGGAGGCTCGCGGCCAGTCCCTGTTTCTCAATAGTTCATACGCTATCACATTTCCCAGCATCCAAGTGTCCTTTGAGCCTATAAGTTGGGGAACCGCGTACGCCCCAAAGGTCGGAATAAATGTAAAGATCACCGAAGTGATAATACCGGTCCTAATACTGGGTAAAAGAACCTTGAATAGGCTCTGCCTGTGTGAGGCCCCCAAATCCCTGGCGGCTTCCAAAAGACTGAAGTCGAATTTTTCTATGGTCGAATACAGGGGCAGGATGGCAAACGGAAGATAACTATACACAAAGACCACGACTACGGCCCAGGGTGTGTAGAGGAATTGGATACCGTTTTCAATAAGACCGAACCATTTAAGGATATCGTTAAAGAAGCCCTCAGTCCCTAGAATCGCCATCCACGCGAAAATACGGATAAGGAAATTGGTCCAGAAAGGGATGATGACAAGGAGAAGCAAAGGTGTACTGTTACGGCTCCTCGCCATGTAGTACGCCGAGGGCAACGCTAAAAGAATAGTAAAAACTGTGGAAACTAAACTGATCCAGAGGGTGTTCAGAAACGTGACAATGAAACTTGGTTCGGCCAAACTGGTGAAAGCTCTTAAGGTAAACTCGCCTTCCTTAACGCCTCCATAAATATCGCGGGCCTGAAAAGCGTAGAAAAAGATAATAATCAGAGGAATGAGAAAGAAGACACTCAGCCAAAGACTCAAGGGAAGCCCGTAGAGACCTCCTAGGCGCTGTGCTTTCACTTCTCGAGCTTCTCCACGATATACCCGTCGTCGGCATCCCAGGCAACAAAAACTTCGTCGTCCCACTTAATCTGGGGCCCCATATCGAGGTAGTTCATATGCTGTTTGAAAACCTTAAACTTCAGGCCGCCTTCCAGATCCACAAAGTACTTGCTCTGATAACCCGAATAAATTCCCTCTCTGACCTTACCGTGAAACACATTGTCGTCCTTTTTTTCATCCAGAGGACGTTCCTTGGAGATACGTATCTTCTCGGGGCGTATTGTATGCTTCACCCGGTCGCCAACAACCCAAGTTTTCTCGGATGTGACTTCGACCAGCCCAAGCTGCGGGGTTTCGATGACGTAACATTCAGGGTTGACCTCGACTATCACCCCATCCATGGTATTCGTCTCGCCGATGAATTCTGCGACAAAGCTGTCGGCGGGGGCCTCGTAAATTTCATGGGGGGGGCCGATTTGAAGAATTTTGCCATGATTCATAACTGCAACCCTGTCGGAGACACCGAGCGCTTCCCCTTGGTCGTGGGTTACATAAATGAACGTGATGCCGACCTCGTCATGAAGCTCGTCCAGGTCGACCAGAAGCTGCTGGCGGAGCTTGGCGTCCAGGGCGCTCAACGGTTCATCCAGAAGCAAGACGTTGGGCTGGTTCACCAGTGCCCTCGCAATCGCCACTCGCTGTCGCTGCCCCCCTGATAGTTGGTTAGGCATCTTGTTTTCTTGACCTATCAAGTGGACCATGGCCAGCTGGTCTTTCACCCGGCGGGTAATTTCCGGTCTGGCAAGTTTGCGGAGTCTTAAAGGAAATGCGACATTTTCGAAGACCGACAAGTGGGGGAAAAGTGCGTAACTTTGGAAAACGGTATTGACTGGGCGTTTGTTTGGAGGGAGCGGTACCACGTTTTGGTCATCCAGGTAGATGATACCTTCGTTCGGTTCTTCGAAACCCGCTATCATCCTTAAGAGGGTCGTTTTCCCGCACCCGCTTGGTCCGAGTAGGGAAAAGAATTCACCTCTCTGGATGGTGAGATCCACGGACTTGACTGCCTGGAAATCACCGAAACTTTTAGTCACGTTTTCAATACGGACCTGACTACCTTTCACTTATGTATCGCGGCCTCCGTGGGAAAATATGGGATAGAACCCTTTTTTTGTCAATGAATTCTCAAGCCGTTGACTAAAATTAAGGGGCTTTTTTTAAATCAATTCCTAACCATTTCGCAGGGTCCGCCTGGGATGCGTCGATTTGTCCAAGGTTGACATCGGCCGTAAGCTCCGCAACCAGGTAGTTTTTTCCTTCAAAACCAAACCTTGCACCGCTACCCTGAAGGTCGAGGGCAGCCATGGCGTGCGAATACACTTGGCTGACCATAAGAATACCCGGCGTACCCCAATGGTCGAGAACGGCGAGGTAGACGAGGGCTAGGCTGTCGCAATCCCCCGCCAAGGTCGCTAGAACCGTTTGGGAACCGTCGATGTCGCTGGTACCGCCCCGCCTCTTATATTCAAATCCCTGGAGCAATGTTAATAACCTTTGAGGCCAAAGCGCGCGGGAAATCGTGGTGTTCCTTAATTCGAGAGCGTAGGCCTTGGCAAAGGGCTCTACCCTAGGCCGGATTTCCCGGTAAATCATCCGGTAAAATCGTGACCACGCCTGTTCGATCATAACGGCGTTGCCTTGGGTATAACCCATAAGAAGTCTGGATTCCCTTTCGATCACTATTTGCTCAGCTTCAGCTCCATCTTTATTGATGACTTCCCCGAGAATAAGATCCCGGGTTTGAAAATTGGAGGGCCGGGATGCCGGGGGGTAAGGAACAGAAAACTGGCTTATTGGCCCTGGAAGATACCTTTCACCGAGGCTTGGTGAAAAGGAATCAAGAAAACTGAGAAGAATATCCTGGTAATCCAAGGCAAGCGTATCCTCCACTAAGGCGCCGACTCGAAAAACTTTATTTCCCTGGCGTACCCAAACCCACCACCCATCCATAAGGCCTTGATCAGTTGTGAGCTTCCAGTGAGCCATCCATGCAACCTGTCCGTTATAAATAAACTGGGATTCTTCCCCTTCTGCACCTGATTGTCCTTTAAAAGTTATGATACTTTGGTCGAAATCCGTAGTACTTTCCATTGCACGGAGAAGAAAAAAGGCCTTTTCTGAACCGTCACGAACGGCAAGGATACCTCCACCGTCCTCGATGGTCACAATCTGTGCCGCTTCGGGCAGATCAAGAAAATAACCCCATTTCTCAGAGACAAGCGGTTCCGAGTATAAATGAAAAATAGTCGAGAGAAGAAGAAAAAGAATAGAAAAATATGTTTTCATGGCTGAGTTTTCACTCCCTTACTTATAATATAACAGTAGTACCCCCGAAAGTGGTCAAATATTTTTAAACCAGAATTTTTGGATAAAATCACGATTTTTTTCGTCAAATTCTACATAAATTTCCTCGAATTTTTGTTTTGACCACTTTCGGGGTCACTACCTAAAAATTTTTCGCATAAAAAAACCGCCCTTCCGGGCGGCTTTTTTTAATGCTCTAGGTTAGCGTACGCTAACACTCACATTGTCCACGTAGACATATTCCGCAGAGCTGTTCATGTAACTGATGAACCTCAGTTTCATGGCTGAGCTCTGACGGGCTGTGATGTTGTAAGATACATTCTTCCAGTCCTGGGTTCCGCCAAGGGTAGCCACTGTGTACCAGGTCGTTCCTTTCAGGACCTGGGCTTGAAGGTATTCGCCTGTATCAAGACCCGTTGTCTTGTACTTGAAGGCGAGAGTGACTTCTGTTCCCTGCTTGTTCATGGCTGTCTTCTGGGTCAGGTAACTTTTAGTACTGGTACCTTTAGCAACAGCGTAACCCGTGCTCTGGTACCATTTGTAGGTGGTGGTGCCACCGGTGATGGCCCAGTTGGTACTGATGGTATCCATGGTGTCGTAGAAGTTACCGTTATAGGTCGGGGTTATGTTGATAGTCTGTCCGCCCGTTCCCGTAAAGTTCGCACCGTCCGACCAGCGGTTATCGTTGATCAGGGTCTTGAACTCGAAGGCCGTTCCGCTGGGAATGGAGGTTGTTGTGTAGACCCATACGTTTCCAGTTGTCCAGGTAGCCAGTTGGCCGACGGTCCAGCTGAGGGGCGCTACGCTACCGCGGATATACATATTATTTCCATAGCCCACGTCGTAGGTCACGCGTATCGTCGTGGTCGTTGTTCCAGAACCTTGGGTTGTAGCCGAGACGTAGCCGCTCTGCGCCGAGCTTCCACCTGCATTGCTGGCAGCAACCTTGTAGTAATAGGTGGTTGAGGCAGAGAGCCCGGTGTTGTTATAGGTTGTTCCTGTCGCAGTTCCAATGTTGGCGTAGGTTCCGGTAGAGGTGGGGCTGCGGTAGACGGTATAGCTTGTTGCTCCGCTTGATGCGTTCCAACTCAGGTTAATCTGGCTTGAAGAGACCGCAGTCGCTACTAGCCCGGTGGGTGTTGCAGGAGGAGTGACAACGGCGATAGGCACAGATTTAAAGACGGAAATGGACCATGCGTTTTGACCATAAGTTCCGCTTAAAGCCCATGCTGATGCTTCAGACCAATAGTTGTTATTGGCTTCGGCCCATGCAGAAGTGTCGATGATGCGAACCCATTTTTTTCCGCTGTCCGCAGCAGGAGCAGTGTAACTCACTTGGGCAGTCCACATGTTGACAAAGAGCAGGTAGTCTGTATCGCCGACTTGAGAGCCGTCGAGGTGGATCCGTACAGCCCTGTCAGCAGTTGCGTTAAAACCACCTGAGCCGTCTGCTTTGGCAAAATAGATAGGCATGTTGTAATTTGCCTGTTTCAAAGCAACTGCATTTTTCCTTAGGTTAAGTATGTTTTGGGTAAAGAGAAAGAGTGCGTTCTTTCCATCAGCATTTATGTCGGTTCCTAGGTTATTGTGATAGATCTCTCCTGAGGTTCCCGTGCTGACAGCTTGTGGAGAGTTGGTGTTGATCATGTTGTAGTTGTTCCATGTCGCCACAGAATCGACGTTGTAGGGGTTGTTGTTGCCGTTTTGACCACGACCCATTTCATCCCCGTAGACTGCCATGGGGACACCGCGGCTGAACATTAAGTACACCCAGAAGTTTCTCAAGCGCTGTCGGCGAAGACTCATATCGCCGGAAGAACCCCAGCTGTCGTTGGAATCATTTCCGCCGTCGGAAGGTCCGAAGGGCCAAAGCCGGGAAGTATTGGTTTTGCCGTCGTAACTTACGAGGTCGGCAAGTGTAAATCCGTCGTGGGCAACTATAAAGTTTGTGCTCTTATGGGGTCCACCCTGGTCGTTAAAGTAGGCATAGTCGCCGTAGAAAGCGTCAGCGTAGGTTACCCCTCCTCCGCCTTGAGGATCACCTTTCATGAAACGGCGGATGGCATCGCGGTAACGCCCGTTCCATTCTGCCCATTTGTTGGGAAACTGTCCGACCTGGTATCCGCCCGGATACTGTGTGTCCCAGGCTTCTGCGGTCATCTCAACGTTGTAGGTCGTTGTCAGGGCTGCAATATCTGTCAAAAGGGCTGCATTGGGGTTGAAGTAATAGTTAGGGGCTGCATCGCGTCCCAGAACTGGTGCAAGGTCGAAACGGAAGCCATCGACACCCATCGAGTTTATGTAATATTTGAGGGAATCTAAAACGTGCTGTCGGACAATGGCTGTTGCAGCATTGAAATTGTTACCGCAGCCGGTGGTTTCCCAGAACTTGCTCTTGTCGGTGCTGACGAGGGCGTAGTATTCGGAATTGTCCAGACCTCGGAAGCTCGTCAATTCCGCAACCTTACCAGTAGTGTCCCAGTTTCCGCCTTCTCCCGTATGATTGAAAACTACGTCGAGATAAACTTCCAGACCGTTATCATGGAAGGCTTTGATCATTTCCTTGAACTCTTTTGTAGGTCCACCGGCGGTTTTGTCGTAAGCATAGCGACGGTCAGGTGCAAAATAACTGTAGGTCATGTAACCCCAGAAATTGCCGCCAGCGCCTGTGTCGGGGTTGATATCGTTAGCGGTTTCATGGACTGGAAGGAGTTCAATCGTGTTGAATCCAAGGGCTTTGAGGTAAGGAGCCATATAAGCAGCGCCTTTGTAGGTTCCACGGTAAGCTGCGGGTACGTTAATGACAGACTCAAAACCAGAGATTCCTGAAAGAATAGTCTGAAGGCTGGATGAGCTGGCGTGTTGAGTCAAGCCGCGCACATGAGCTTCGTAGATCATGGCATTCTGTTGTGCGATGGCTGGTTTTGTTCCAAAAGAAGTGGTATCCACAAAAGCGTAGCTCTTGGGTGCCCATTTTCCTGTATCGACATTGCGGCGGTTTATGGCTACTCCGCCCGTAATTGGACCAGAATATGTCTGTCCTGCAGCGATATTTGTTCCGCCTGTACCATACATTCCACCGTTTTCACCGGCGGCGGCAAGAGCGGGTGTTTCTTTATCGTGGGTCATTTCAAGACCGTATGGGTCAAAAAGAACCTTGTTGGGGTTAAAGCGGTTTCCGCTGCTGTCAACGTCGGAGGAAAATCCTGCTGCGCTGTTTCCGCGGGTCCATGAAGCACTCCAAGGCCAGTTGGGACCCCAAGCGCGGAAGGCGTACATAACGTCGCCGGGAACGGAGGTAAGTTTGGCTCTCCAAATATTGTCAGAACCTTTTACCATCCAATAATCGTAAACGGCATTAGTACCAGTTGTTGTCGAATAGATTTCAAGAAGGACTTTGGTGGCATTTTTCGAGTAAACACCGATTTCCAAGTAACTTCCCTCTCCGGAAGTGTATCTGGAACCCTGGGGCCACGTACCCGAACCCCAAGTCGAGGCCGAATAGGGGCTGAATGCGCCGCTTGCCGGGTATCTACTGCCTATAACCGTGCTACCGGCAGGCGGGTAGACAATACGCGCCGATTCAAATGATCCTTGATCTGTCGAATCCGCTGACAAACTGACTGTCGGATTCTGGCAGGACATCAAGCCCAATCCCAAGACAATGACGGTCACGAGTACCGTAAAACCCATATTTTTGGAAAACCTTTTCATACTTCCTCCTCAAAATTCGTTGGAAACGTTTACCAACTAAGATAAAATTACACCCAGTCTTGAATTTTGTAAAGAGGGAATATAGGAATTTTCGTTATATTTTTATCCATTGAAGGATTTGAAGCGGGGAACGAAAATTAAACTGAAAATATATGCTTTCAATTCAGAAAACTAAGGAGTATTTCAAACTAATTTGACCATAATATATTAGAAAAATAGCTTTTTAGAGTCAATTTTATCCAATAATTTTTATCGAACTACTTAGTTTCTTGGAAAGTTTGCTGAATTGGCAGAGAAGCCCCCTCACTTCCCTCCTTAACATCGGGTCTTGAAACAGGACATTGAGCATTCATAGAAATGTGTGGTTTTTCAGCATTCTTCGGGGTAATCCATATTTTCCATTGGACACTCCCACAGTTTAACTTTCGCCTCCTTATTTCTTATTTTATCTCTCGCTCCTTGCTGTCAAGGCGCTTTGGCCTTGACAGCTCATCGCTCCGAGATGGGTGGAATTATAGGAGGCGAAGATGAGCAGTTTGCTGGAAGCTGTGTATGTGAAAGCCCTTGTGGTGGAGTTTCAAGCTAGAGGTGTCAAGGTTGAGCAACAGGTTCCTTTCCCGGTATTTTACCGCGGCCAGCAGGTGGGTTTGTATTATGCTGATTTGATCGTCGAAGGTAAAATTCTCATCGAAGTGAAAGCCACCAGGGAGTTGAATCATGCCATGGTGGCGCAGCTTTTGAATTACATGCACTTGGCGAATGTACGGGTTGGGTATCTTGTCAATTTTGGTAAGGAGATTCTTGAGCAGAAAAGGTTTGTGTTATAGCCAGGGGAGCGCTGGCTCCTAGAGACAAGATTCGAGTCCGGTAAGGCCATGGGCCTCACCTATGGACGCATAAGCCGTTTAAATAAAAGATCCTGTAAGTTTCTGCGCCCATCGAGAATCATGAGAACTAACAATTTCTCATTCTTAACTTGATAGATGACGCGCCAGGGTGTGATGATCATCTCGCGATAGGACATGTCCTTATAATCCAAAAGTTCGGGAACTTTTCTTCCGATTTCTGGAGTGAGCCCAAGGGAAGCCACTTTGCCTTCAATGAGATCAAGTTTCTCGAGTGCCGTCTGCAGACTATCCATAGCAATGTAATCAATGATTTCTTTTAAGTCGGCTCGTGCTGTTTTGGTCCACAAGACAGGGACTTCAGACCCCACTGGCCAGACCTTTCCTTATATCGGCGAAAACTTGTTCATTCGGGGTAAGCGCGCCCTCCTCAACATCTTTCTCGGCCAGACTAACCAGCTTCATCATCGTCATTGTGTCGACCATTTTTTTGTAGGAGTGGATATCCAGCATCACTGCTTTGGCTTCTCCGTTTTGAGTGATCACAATAGGACTTTGTTTCTCGTCGAGATATTTGATCATATCAGCCGTATGGCTCTTCACATAAGAAACGGGCCTGATATCATGTGCAACATCAAAATTCATAAGTCACCGCCTGTCTTAATAAGATACCATATTAGGACAGACTTGTCAAAGCTGAGCATGGTCTTTTGGGACTCCGTTCAATTTGAGTCCACCACAGATCATGAAACAGGGGGTTAGAATTGGGGCCACGGGCCACCGCATTCCCTAATTTAACCACTGGCGGTCTGCGACCACAACACTGCCCCGACGCGCACCCGCCTTTGGCTGAAGGATTTTTAAGCACGGGTGTGACAAAAACGCATTACTTTTATGCAAGGTGTTGCCTCTTTGCTGTATAATGAAGAATGATGTGGTGGAGTATCTAAATGAACATAGCGTTTATTCGAAAGGCTGTCGAAGCTACAAAGGAAGAATTAAAACCCCAGTTTCACTTTTTGGAGGTTTATCTCTTTGGCTCTTATGCAAGCGGCCAGGAAAAACCTGACAGTGATATCGACTTGTGTTTCCTGAGCCAGCGTGGCATCGATCCTTGGTTTGCTCAAATCCAAATACGAAGGGCTATCTTTCCTAAACTTAAAAACTCACTCGACGTCCTTGTCTATGACAGCTCTACCTTTTGGGAAAGGGCAGGTTCCAAATCAAGTATGGAACATGAAATTTCCACAAACGGTATAAAAATATGACTCAAGAACAGCAGATGGAAGAGTGGCTTCGTTTCGCCAAAGACGATCTTTCTGCTGCTCAATTCTTAACTAAACTTGTTCCTACACCCATTGAAATTATTTGTTTCCATTGCCAACAAGCGGCAGAAAAGGGGTTGAAAGCCATGTTGGTTGCTTCGGGTGAACCCCTTCTCAAAACCCATGACCTTCAAAAACTTTATTCTGTACTTTTACCGATTTACCCCAACTTAGCTCCCTTGGAGGAGCATTGTCTTGTTCTCACTGGATATGGCTCCTTAGTGAGGTACCCGCTTCATTTAGAAATACCAGCCAATCATATTCCCAAAGCTCTTCAGCTTGCCGAGGAGTGCCTCGATTTGGTTCAAAGAATTCTAAAGCAAAACTGATTTAAAGGGCACGGTACCAGCCTCGATACACCCGCCTTCGGCCCCTGCGCGTGGCGAGGCCCGTGGGAAAAATCTTTTTTTCCCTATCACCTGCGCAATCTCTTGCCTATATCTGTTATAATGGGCGACATGGAACAACAGGAATCGGAGGCTCTCGGGCAGCTCTGCAAGCAATTTGCAGATAACATCATTCAATACAAAAGTGCTCTGTACGATGAGGCCAACACGCGGGTCGATTTTATTGATAAGTTTTTTGAAATGCTGGGATGGGATGTGCGCAATACGCAGGGGTACAGCGAGCATTACCGCGAGGTGGTGCGCGAGGATAAGGTGGTCATCCAAGGCAAGCCCAAGGCGCCGGATTATTCGTTTCGGATCGGAGGTTTGCGGAAGTTCTTTGTGGAGGCTAAAAAGCCCATCATCAATATTAAAGACGATGTGGTGCCCGCCTACCAGGTGCGCCGCTATGGCTACACTGCTAAATTGAGCCTTTCCATTCTGACAGATTTTGAAGAATTCTCGGTGTACGACACGCGCATTAAGCCCGCCAAGGGTGACAGCGCAGCCGTGGGGCGTTTGTTCTATTGCACCTTCGACCAGTATGCCGAAAAGTGGGACTTCTTGAAGGGTACTTTCTCGAAAGAGGCCATTTTGAAAGGGAGCTTTGACCGCTACGCGCAGGAAACAAAAATCAAAAAGGGAACGAGCGACATTGACCGCGACTTTTTAGCGCTCATTTCCACCTGGCGCGAAGACCTGGCAAAAAACCTGGCCCTGCGCAATCCTGGGCTGGACGTGTACGGACTCAACGCAGCGGTGCAGAAAATCATCGACCGCATTATCTTTTTACGGATTGCCGAGGACCGCGGCACCGAGGACTACGGGCTCTTGCGCGACAAGACCAAGAGCGAAAACGCCTACTACGAACTCAACGGGCTCTTTTTGCTGGCCCAGCAAAAGTACAACTCGGAGCTCTTCCGGGTGGACCCTTCGGTCAGCCAACTAGCCGTGGATAACAAGGTGCTCCGCGACATGGTGGGCGCCCTCTACTACCCCGACTGTCCCTACGAGTTCTCGGTGTTCCCTCTGGAAGTGCTGGGCAATATTTATGAACAGTTTTTAGGAAAGACCATCCGGCTGACGGCGGGCCACCAGGCCAAGGTGGAAGAAAAACCCGAGGTACGCAAGGCCGGTGGTGTGTTTTACACCCCGCAGTACATTGTTCGCTACATCGTCCAGGAAACCCTCGGCCCGCTCTTTGACGGCAAGACACCCGAGGCCGCCGGTGCTTTGCGGGTGGTGGACCCGGCCTGCGGTTCGGGGAGTTTTTTGATTGGCGCCTATTCCTGGATTTTAACTTGGTACCTCGATCACTACACCCAGGAGAAGACGCTCAAGGCAGTTCTCAAACAGGAAAAAATTTATCAAGTGCGCGACGGGGAATACCGGCTGACCATCCGCGAAAATCAGCGTCTGCTTCTAGAACACATTTGGGGTGTGGACATTGACCCGCAAGCCGTCGAGGTCACCAAACTCTCGCTCCTGCTCAAACTCATGGAAGACGAAGGGCTGGAAAGCGCCAGCCAGAACTCGCTGTTTAAGAGCTCGGACTTCCGGTTCCTGCCCAGCCTGGACGCCAACGTGGTGTGCGGCAACAGCCTGGTGGGTCCCGACTATTACGACGACAAGAACCTGAGCCTGTTTGACGTGGATGCCCTGCGCGCCGTAAACGCGCACGACTGGAAGAAGGCCTTTCCCAAAGTGTTCGCTGCCGGCGGCTTTGACGCCGTGGTGGGCAACCCGCCCTACGTCCGGCAGGAAATCCTGGGGGCCGAATTTAAAGCCTACGCCCAACGCGCCTTTACCACCTACGCCGGAACAGCCGACCTCTACACCTATTTTATCGAGCGCGGCATGGGCCTGCTCAAAACCGGCGGCCGGTTCGGCTACATAGTGGCCAACAAGTGGATGCGCGCCAACTACGGCAAGGAACTGCGGCGGTGGCTGGCCCAACAGGGCATTGATGAGATTATGGATTTTGGCGACCTGCCCGTGTTCCAGGATGCGACGACTTATCCCTGTATTCTGCGGTTGATCAAAGGAGAGCCCCAAGAAACATTCCACGGTGTCAATGTTCCCAGCCTGGACTTTGCCGACTTGGGAGAGTGGGCCAAGGCGAACCGATTCCCCGTCCGGCGGGATTTATTGAGCGGCGATGGATGGAACCTGACCGACGAAACCACGGCGCGCTTATTAAGGAAACTTCTTTCCACCGGCACACCCTTGGGCGACTACGTGGAAGGGAAAATTTATCGCGGCGTCTTGACCGGTTTGAACGAAGCCTTTGTGGTGGATACCGCCACCCGCGACAGCCTGGTTGCCGAAGACCCCCGCAGCGCCGAACTCCTCAAACCCTTTTTGGCTGGCCGCGACGTCAAACGCTACGAACCGCTGGCAAGCGATAAGTGGGTGATTGCCATCCACAAGGGGTGGACCAATCAGCAGTCGGGGGCGGTCAGAAACAAGTGGAACTGGTTTCAGGAAAACTACCCGGCTCTTGCAAAACGTCTTGCACCCTTTGAAGTCCAAGGCAAGGCCCGTTTTGACCAAGGGGACTATTGGTGGGAACTCAGAGCGTGCGATTATTACGCCGAGTTTGAAAGGCCGAAGATTCTCTGGCCTGAAATTGCGCAGTCTGCACGTTTCACCTTCGATGCTGAGAATTTCTATTTCAACAATAAAGCCTACATGATTATGAGCGATGATTTCGCCCTACTTGGTATCCTCAATTCTCAGCTGCTCAAATTTGTTATTCACCACAGCTGTACTGACCTACAAGGGGACAGTTTCAATTTCTCTGCAGTCTTCGTTCAAAAAGCTCCAATTGTGTTCGTAGAAAATATTTGGGCCATAATTCGTGAATTGGCACAAGAAAGGTTGAACGTAGCACGTTTGGCTCACCAAGGACCAATCCATGATAAAGCGCTCCTCCAACAAAAGGCCGACCTGCTCGACCGCCGGATTGACGCCGAGGTGTACCGGCTGTTCGGGCTGACGGAGGAAGAAGTGCGGGTGGTGGAGGGAGGGTGAGTGATGGCATATGCAAAGAAAGAGAAAACCACAAAAAGGAGTAAGAGATGGGTTTTACATATTTAGAGGGTAAGTCTTGGACTGAGATAACGAGGGAAGAGCGTTTCTTCACCCAACGACTTTATGAACTTATTAAAAAGGATCAGAAGCTTTTTCTTGAATTCATCAAAAGCAAGTTTCTAAAAGACCTTGATGTTGGTGGCGAATGGGAAACGGGGTACGAGGTCTGTTTCTACCGCGACCTTTACAAGATGGATCCTGAAATATTTTCAAAATGCAAAGGAGTAAAATGTTATTCCCCTAAAAGAACCTTTGATTTGGCCCTTTTTGGCAAGAAAGACATTGTTATTATTGAAGCCAAAGCCGCAACGGATTTTGAATCAGAGCAAAATGATAATTTTATAAGAGATGTTAAATGGGTTAAGAACCTAACGGGTGTTCAAAATGTACATCTTGTCGCGCTCTATTCTTCCAAGTGTAACCAGCGAGACGAAATTAAAAAGGTTTTCGATGAGAATCAAATTACTTGGGAAGAATTAACCGGGCTCTACCCCGGAGAGGCCGTCTTAAAAAGGGCTGATGAAATTTATGAACCAAATCTGCATCCACATGGTAAAAATTCCGATGGCAGTTTTGATGGCCTCTTTCTCTACGAGAGCAATGTGCCCAAAGAGAATTTGTGGGTAGGACGAGGCGGTGGCTTACACGGGGACAGATTCAAAAAGGATGTTGAAACAGGTAATTGGAAAAGGTACCGCTACGAGGTCAATACAACATCGAAAGTCCCACCCTCACCAAATTACTTCAGTTTAACTGACTTTATAGAGGCGATTAAGAAAAGCCAGAAGAGTTGAGTAACGGAGAATTAGCTCTGGACAGTTGGCGCCTGTGGAACTGCCCTAGCGCACTCCCGCCGACTGCCCTCTGCGCCTCTGCTTCTTATTAGCGGCTCTGCGAGAAACGCGGTTACTGCCAATCTGTGGAATCGGTGTCATCTGTGGTTTCTCTTTGAGGGTTTGTTTTTTTATTTGCCACGGGCTTTGCTTCGCAAAGTTCACGGGGTCGCTTCGTGGGGACACGGGACCAACACACTCCCGCCTCCGGTTTGGTCTCGATAGTTTCTCTTTGGGGGTGGGTGTTGGCCCCGTGCCTTGCGCCAGCAAGGCCCGTGGCTAAAAATCCTATCTGCGAAAATCGGCGTCATCTGCGGAAAGAATTCTCTTTACGGGCTAGTGCCTGTGGTTTATTCAGGAATTTTGCCACGGGCCCTTCGGGCACCACGTGGCCTACGCTCTCCCGCCATTAGCTAAAGAATTTTTAAGCACGGGCGGCTACCGCCGCGCACGGCCTCGGCGCATTCCCCTATTCGATCACAAAGAAGAGGCTTAAAGGAGATAATAATGGGTGTTGTAACAGGTTCTATTATCTCCATATTATCCATTATCTCCACCCTGTTTACCCTCCATAACCTGCCCGATCATAAACCCGCGCAGTCTTCAACCGCTACACAGTCCCGGTACACTTCGTTGATAGATTGTTGAGGGGATTTAACAGGTTCTATTATCTCCATATTATCCATTATCTCCACCCTGATATCGCCTCATTACCTGCCCGATCATAAACCCGCGCAGTCTTCAACCGCTACGCAGTCCCGGTACACTTCGTTGATAGATTGTTGAGGGGATTTAACAGATCCAATATCTCCAAATTATCCATTATCTCTACCCTGTTTACACCCCATTACCTGCCCACCATAAACCCGCGGAGGCGCAGTGAAGAGGCCAGTGCACCCCCCAATTTAAATTAA
>DYOB01000172.1 GCA_020720765.1 Borreliella garinii | reverse complement strand
GTGCATCCCGGCTCCCCGGTCCTGTGTCAAAATCTCAAGCGCAACAGGCTCTTAAAAGAAATTATTCCAAATCCCGTGTTTCGGTAACATCTGCGTCAGAATAGAATTCTCCGTCGGGTTTCTTTCCGCCAATGCGGTACTGAAAACTCAAAACAGATGGATCAGGAAATATTGAGCGCGGAATACGAAAGATTCCGCCTGTATCCACCGTGAAGAACTCGAACCCTGCGGGGACATTTTCCAAGTTTTTTCCTTGCAGACCATCCTCCCACATGTAAGGACCGTAACCTCCCGGCCAGAACTGGAACCAGTAGTTTTTCTTACTGTTAGGGGCGCGGAAGTAAAGGGTATGGACACCTTCGAACCAGATCAAGTTGTTAAAATTTTTAAACGCCACACGGAAAAAAAGGAAGGTGGAATCAGACCAGTTTTCAACCGAGGTCACGTCGAGTTCCGGGTTGATCCCGCGGACATTGTCGTTTTCCGGATCGGACATTCTCCACCTAGCAGTGCCGGGAGAAATGAAGAATTCCCGCCAATCTTCTCCATTCCGGTAAAGTAACAGGAAATTTTCCGTAGAATCGGCGACGAACTGGTCTTTTCCCTCAAAGATACCAGGAGCATGGTATTGCACTTTATAAGTTTCAGCACCGGGGAAATACGACAGCGGAATGATAAATTCGAAATCCTGGATTCCGGCATAGGTCAAACCTGTATTTCCCACCGGATCCCAGTCCGTGCCTTGAGGGACCCGGCGTTTAGATACTTGTCGATATTCTCCGGACCATTGAACCCAATACTCCTGGTCGGTTTCACCGTGCGCAAGGATGTAGAAGGAATGAATCTTTAATGTGTTGGCTATAACGGGGTTGTGAAACTTCACAGCGAGGTAAAGCTGATCTCCACGGATTTCCCCAAAGAGCGAACGTACATCATAAATTTGACCGACAGCTTTGCTATCGTTTTGTCTGTCCTGTACACTGGAGAAGGGGCGTTGGAAAAGGGTGGGAACCACGATGCCATCTACGGCCAAGGGTCCGGTCGCCCCGGGAGATCCTGAGTCTTTGGGAAGGTAACCCGACTCGATTTCCCACATGTCGGCGTAACCGTCCATGTCGGAATCGGGTGAAGCGGGGTTGGTGCCCAGCGAGGTTTCCAAAACATCCGGAAGATGGTCTCCATCACGGTCGGAAAGATTCGCAGGTGCTGTCGTCGTGTTAAAAATCAACCCGGGCGTCATGGTTCTGTTTGCGGCTAGGAGGCTGTCCATATGATCCTCACTGATACCTAGGGTTAGAAATCTATTGAGTGCGGAGGAATTCGTCGATTCTCCAAGATAAAAGGAGGAAAAAACCTTATAAATATTTCCGACTTTCTCGTAACGGATAGATCTGTCGGCGTTGGAAAAATACATGGGTTTACTGATGTAAAATTCCAAGTTTCTTTCAATAGGACGTGAATTCATATCATGGAAATTTAGCTTCTGAACGCTGTACCACCTTCTAAAAAGAGGATGGTAATAGGCCGGGAAATTATGAGAATAGGCAATGACACCGAGGGTATCTGTGTATTGCATGGAAACAGGTGCAATTCCTGCAGCCTTATAAAACCCTAACTGGACCGCTGTGGTGGCGCCGCAATCCCCTCTGAATTCTTTATCTTGTTCATAGAGTCTGTTCTGGATATTCAGCCAGCGCAATTCGTCCCAGCCGTGCATCCTTCCGTTCACAAGAGATTCATAACGGCCTGTGTTATACAGATCCTGGATACGGCGCATTTGAACATCATCAAGTAACTTTCTCCTGTGAAAATCCCTGAGGTTTTCCATGCTCGAGAGGTAGAACCTCTTTTGGTGGACAAAATCCTCAAGGGCGGAAGCCGTTTCAGTCAGTGATTGTGAAGCGAGTTTGTTTTCTATTATGAGTGTGTGGATCTTTTCGTAGACTTCAATCTTGTCAACCATCTCCAGGTAGGTCGCCATATCTAAAGTTTCTCCCAGGTAGTGTTTGCCGTAGTCGTTGGCAGGGTGTAAAGCGTGGGCCCTGTCTGACCAAAAGAGTTTTGATGCAAGCGGGGCTTTATCGAGCGAATAGGGAAAACCGCTGGATTTCTGCCATGCCAGGATTTTCTTATAAAAATCGAAATGTTGGAGGATATCTTGGGTGATTTTTTGCTGGGTTTCAACGTCGGCAAGCTTGTAGAGATGCCCGTTCACGAGGGCGAGTGCAAGGGCTATGCTGTCGTTTTCTAAAAGCCTTCCGGCCTCGGCAAGGATAAGTAACAGTTTTAGGGAAATGTTTTCACCACCCGAAGGAGGCTGTGTTCGGAGTAGGATTTCCATTCCACGGCCTATTTCCTGATCGTTGGTTTCAAGGTATTCTTTCAGGGCGGTTTGGGCCCTAAGCGTATTGATCCCTTGACTGCTGGCGGCAATTTGACCAGCCAGAGACGGGTACCGTGAATTCCAATCTTGTGACACAGCAGGGAAAATAACGAGAAGAAAAAAAGTAAGGCGAAGGAATAAGATTCTCATTTTAATTTTCTAAGGTTTGATTCTCGAGCGTCACTATAACTTTTTCATCCGCCCTCGAGCCTTCCCTGAACTTTATTGTAATTCTGTCGCCCGTTGCGAGAAAGCGGGTTCCGTTATTGAGGTCTTTCGGTACCAGGTAGCGGATTGATCTATCGCCGCTTAAAAGGAACACAATCATGCCGTCCTCCGCCTCGCTAATGCGGAATACATTCCCATCTAGCTCTTCGAGGTTCTCTTGGTTGAGGAATGAGCCTCCAGCTCGGTTGGAGAATTGGGAAAGGGTGCCTTCCCAGCTTGCATCCATGGCGACTTGGCTTCCGTTGACAGCATCGATAAGCACAAACCTCTGCCTCTGCACGTTGTTTTTGAGAAGCATGTAATAGGCCGGAGCGCCTTGTATTACGACTAAGACAGGCCAAGTCGCGCCGAGGTATTGGGCCCGCACCCGTTCGTCGTTTTCCGCTATATCCCGAGCGCGCATCTCCGTAATACCGTTGAGCATAAAAGCAGTTGTTTCTTTGGTCTTCAAGTCGACTGCTAGAAGCCCAACCGACGTTTGATCTGCTTCATTGGGGCTCGTTATACCGGTAACCAGCCAGGTCCTGCCTTCTTTTCCGTCAACGGTGGAGACATAGTTATACCCGTCAGAGACCTGGAATACCCCTTCCATCGTGCCGAGTGTACGGTTAAACCATCCGTTTTTAAGGCCAAGGTAATTGTTGGCTTGCTCAAGCACGAGGTCGCTGGGAATAATCCGGTCGATCCAGCCTGGTTCTGCACCACGCTTGTATTCGGTAACGGCACCAGTCATGGGGTCGACAACCAAACTTGCGATCTGTTCGGCTCCTCCGAAGAGTCCAACCGTATTTTGCAAAACAGGGACTATCCACCAAGGTTTTCCCTGGTCATCGATTTCAAAACTCCAGGAGCCGAAAAGGTAGCCGCGGTAAAGGAAGCGTAGGTGGCGGCTGAGATCGTACCCGAAAATTCCGCTCGGCAGGTAACGGAGCCCGCTTTCAGTCTCGACCAGGCGCACATCCGTTGTACCCTGGTCCACCTCAATATAACCGGGCGCCCCCTTATCACCACCGCCGAGGGCCACAAAAGGACTCGCGTACTCCAACGCGGTGATACGAACCATGCGTTGAACACCATCACTGATGACATTGATAGAGGAAAAAATCTCGGAGTCGAACTGGAATTGGGTTCCATAGGTGCCGAGTTTCCCCATGGCAAGGGTGATGGACAAGTCTTTATCAATGGTTGGCAGGAGAACCGTTGCACCAGGTTTTACCGTTGGGCTGGCTCCGGCAAATTGTGTCAAAAACTCAACACCGGGAACCTCCTCTACTACCATCTGAGTTTGGTACTTTACGTCATTTCCAGGCCAGACCAGCCAGCTGCCCATCGAAAGGATAAGGGAAAGAATGAAAATCCCTCCTCCGGAGAATAAACCCCATTTGACGAGTTTTTTTGACTTAAATATCCATGCAAGTTCGGTAAAAACCCCAAATATCACAACAGCAAGAAAAATCCAAAGACTAAAGTCCTGGAGATTCCACGCTGGCAGGGTTATATAGTCAAGGAGGAAAACTGTGAAAAGGAGGACAAGGATACCGGCGGTCAAGCGTAAAAAGCCCGG
>DYOB01000025.1 GCA_020720765.1 Borreliella garinii | reverse complement strand
AGTAGGAACTAATCTGTGTTAATCTGTGGAATCTGTGGTTTCTCAAAGGGGTTGTTTTGAGTACAGTCATTAAGATAGAGAACTTATCCAAGATGTACCACTTGGGGACGATCGGCTACGGTACCTTGCGGGATGATCTGGCCGCCTGGTGGGCTAAAGTACGCGGTAAGGACCTATGTGGACTGCCATAAAAATTTGTCCACAAGTTTGCCTGAAGGAGGATCCTTGAGTTATAAAATTAGATTACATTTGGAGCGAGTTGAAAATGGCCAATATGTGGCAACTTCTCCTGATGTTCCGGGGCTTGTTGCACAGGGCAGATCTATTCGGGAAACAACTGAGATAGCTGAAGATGTCGCCAAAAAGATCATTGAGTCCTATTTGGAGAATGGGGAAGAATTGCCCAATTCCCTTGTGGACTTGGAAAACCAGTTGGAACTCGATTTATCCGTGGCGATTTAATGGGTCGTCTCGCAGGTTTCACTTACCGCGAAGTTGCAAAGAGGTTACGTAAACTTGGATTCGTTTTCGATCGGCAAGCGAAGGGTAGCCACGAAATCTGGCTGAACCCAAATTCTAGAGCTAGAACGACATTGCCCAACCATGCTGGAGATATTCCAGAGGGAACGCTGAAAGCAATATTAAAACAGGCAGGAATAGATGTGGATATTTTTCTAAGTATCTGAGCAACACATAATCGTTTTTAAGATGACAGCATTTTAGCCTCGCACAGACCGATGCCCCGTGTCGCAAGAGGCGCAGCGAAGAAAAGTAAACGAATGAAAATGAAGGGATTGAAGCAGAGCTAACAGGTAAAATTATTAGTAGAGCTTTGAAGATTCACCAAGATCTCGGACCTGGTATGTTGGAGTCTGTCTATGAAAGTTTACTTGCGGGGTTATTGGAACGTGATGGCCACAAATTGGAACGGCAGTTAGCAGTAGGTTTTTCCTATGCTGAGATAGAGGTGCCGCAAGCTATTAGGGTCGATCTTTGATAGACAGTCGAGTAGTAGTTGAGTTAAAGTCAACTGAGAAGAATGATCCTGTTGCGTTTAAACAAGTACTTTCATATTTAAAGGTCATGAATTTACCGATTGGATTGGTAATAAAATTTGGCATGTCGGCGTTGAAAGATGGTATTACTAGAGTAATCAACACTCTAAATACCGGTTCTCTGCGTCTCTGTGCCTCTGTGCGAGGTAAGAAATAATTTGAGTACAGTCATTAAAGTAGAAAACTTATCCAAGATGTACCACTTGGGGACGATCGGCTACGGTACCTTGCGGGATGATCTGGCCGCCTGGTGGGCTAAAGTACGCGGTAAGGACCTATGTGGACTGCCATAAAAATTTGTCCACAAGTTTGCCTGAAGGAGGATCCTTGAGTTATAAAATTAGATTACATTTGGAGCGAGTTGAAAATGGCCAATATGTGGCAACTTCTCCTGATGTTCCGGGGCTTGTTGCACAGGGCAGATCTATTCGGGAAACAACTGAGATAGCTGAAGATGTCGCCAAAAAGATCATTGAGTCCTATTTGGAGAATGGGGAAGAATTGCCCAATTCCCTTGTGGACTTGGAAAACCAGTTGGAACTCGATTTATCCGTGGCGATTTAATGGGTCGTCTCGCAGGTTTCACTTACCGCGAAGTTGCAAAGAGGTTACGTAAACTTGGATTCGTTTTCGATCGGCAAGCGAAGGGTAGCCACGAAATCTGGCTGAACCCAAATTCTAGAGCTAGAACGACATTGCCCAACCATGCTGGAGATATTCCAGAGGGAACGCTGAAAGCAATATTAAAACAGGCAGGAATAGATGTGGATATTTTTCTAAGTATCTGAGCAACACATAATCGTTTTTAAGATGACAGCATTTTAGCCTCGCACAGACCGATGCCCCGTGTCGCAAGAGGCGCAGCGAAGAAAAGTAAACGAATGAAAATGAAGGGATTGAAGCAGAGCTAACAGGTAAAATTATTAGTAGAGCTTTGAAGATTCACCAAGATCTCGGACCTGGTATGTTGGAGTCTGTCTATGAAAGTTTACTTGCGGGGTTATTGGAACGTGATGGCCACAAATTGGAACGGCAGTTAGCAGTAGGTTTTTCCTATGCTGAGATAGAGGTGCCGCAAGCTATTAGGGTCGATCTTTGATAGACAGTCGAGTAGTAGTTGAGTTAAAGTCAACTGAGAAGAATGATCCTGTTGCGTTTAAACAAGTACTTTCATATTTAAAGGTCATGAATTTACCGATTGGATTGGTAATAAAATTTGGCATGTCGGCGTTGAAAGATGGTATTACTAGAGTAATCAACACTCTAAATACCGGTTCTCTGCGTCTCTGTGCCTCTGTGCGAGGTAAGAAATAATTTGAGTACAGTCATTAAAGTAGAGAACTTATCCAAGATGTGCCACTTGATTCGTCACTGACAATTTCAATTGAGGCTTTATGGATAGAATTGATTCACAACCGAAACACCTCACCAAAGAAATGATCATGGAGGAGCTTTCTAAGTTAAAAAAACAACTGCATCAAATGGGATTAATTTCAATAGGTCTCTTTGGTAGTTATTCAAGGGGTGAAGGCGATGCCTCTAGTGATATCGACTTGCTGGTAGACTTTGAACCAGAAAAAAAGACTTTCAATAACTACATGCTTTTTGTTGATTTGTTGGAAGAAAAGTTTTCACGCAAAGTAGATGTCGTCACGAAGACCAGCTTGAGCCCGCACCTAGCGCCCTATGTATTGAATGAAGTAAAATATGTATCGCTCTGATTCTGTTTTTCTCCTGCATATTATGGACGAAATCAATTTCGTCCTTGAAGCATCAAAGGAAACTCATCTGGAGGATTTTCTGAAGAACCCGACTTTAACTCGGGCGTTTGCTCGAAGTTTTGAGATCATTGGCGAGGCTGTCAAACAATTATCCGGTAATCTTACCATACAATTCCAACGAGTGACTGGAGGCATAATATAAAATTATGAGTAGGATAGTTGCAAGTACGGGTCATCTTCTCCATGGTGGTCAAAACGCTTCTTTCGGTAATCATCTATTACATCTCATGTTCTGTGCAAAACTTGCTGTTTCTAGGAATATTCCAATGGTGATTCCTGTTGACTCCAATTTGGACAATCTGCTAAATCTAAATAATTATAAAGTTCCATTCGTAAATCCTGAGTTATTATTTAGTGAAGAATTTGGTGGCAATCCAAAGAAATGTAAAGAAAAAGGATATAGAAATCTAGAGTATTCAAAAAAGCTCCTCTCTGAAGAAATAAAACTACCCGAAGGTGATTTCTTTGTAGAGGGTTGGTTTCAACATAAGTCCACAATGCTTACTTTGGCTGAATTTAAACATATGTTGCCTGTAAGAGAAGAATTAATTGAAGAGTACTATAAAAAATATCCTTTCATCCGAGATTCAAGGACAATAGCGATTCATTATCGAGGGACAGATTTCTTAGGTTTCGGAAATACTGATCGAAGACTTCCAGAAAATTATTATCGCAAAGCCTTAAAAAGAATTCTTAAAGAGATGGGCAAAAAAGTTGATCAAGTCGACATACATATATTCTCAGATGAGCCATCTGTATTGCAAAAATATTTACGGTTGAATAAGCGAAAAATAGAAAAAAATAGACTAAATGTAATAATTCATGAGGATGATTATTATTTAGATTGGCTTGGTCTTTTTCTGGCTAATAATGCCATATGCTCTAATTCTAGTTTTGCCTATTCAGCGTGTTTCTATAATAAAAATATTGTAATTCAACCACAAGGACTCCTTCATTTGAATTCAAAAATACCTGATCCGGTGGATGCTTATTACACCAATTCAATTGTATTAAATTTCCGTGTTCCTGTAAAAAACCTATTTTACTTTATCCGCGACTTCTATAATCGAGTTAAAAGAAAAATCTTCAAAATTATAGGCTTAGAATGATATAGGCTTTTTAATTTTTAAATTGTGCTTAAAAGACATAAGACATCATAGGGGAGTTATTGCCATAAGGTCAAAAAAATTAGGCCAAATCAAAGCTTGACAGCGGAATTTGACGAGAATTACGATTTGATTTGTCGGCAATGCCGAAAATTCTTGTTGGATCTAATTTCGGGCTGGAAAACAAGCGAAGTTCTGGGCAAAAGCCGAGTTTCGTCGTAAAACCGCAAAAATCCTGAAATGGCATTTTTACCAGTAGTATTTATAACTGCGGTATGCAAATAATAAGATAATTAAACCACTGATATAAGGCTTACGCCGGAACTTACCCGGATTCCAGCGCGATTGTTGGTGATATTAGGTTTGGATGTCTCATCATCCCCCTTGCCCAAGAGGGCGCGATACAGATCGTTGGCCGTATGCTTCAAATGCTTCCAGAGCATGTTGGCGTGTTCGGTAATCTCTTGCACGAGCCGTGGCCGGGCACGGCTGACCATGCGGAGCTCGAAGTCCAGTTCTTCGGCGTCCAACAAGAAGCGGGCCACCGCCAAGGCGTCGTACTCGTTGTTCTTGTTCGAGCTCACCAAGGCATTGCGGTAACCGTCGTTCTTGGCGGCGGGCACACTGTAAAAGACGATGCCCGCCTCCCTCAAGTGTTCTTCGAGTGGCGAACTCTGTCCGCGGCGTCCTTCGATGCCGACCAGACAATCGGGTACCGAACGAATGAATTGGGTCATCTTCTCCAACCCATTGTGCCTGAAGCTGAAGGACCGAGTGCGCGGCTTGTCACCTGAACGGTTTGCAAGGGCAGCGACACAGCCCAGCGAGTCTGGATCGATACCGATAACGTTGTGTGTCATGGCAATCTCAGCGTCAGCCACAAACGGTGCATGCGAAGAGTGAGCTACATCACCCCAAAAGGAATTTTCTCAAATTCTGCTATTAGCTTACAAGAACGCAGAGAAGCAGAGGCGCTGAGGGAAGAAATGGAAGATTACCCTGAGAGTGAATTAACTGAAACAATCATTAAACGCGCCATCAAAATTCATCAAGACCTAGGACCTGGGCTCTTAGAATCCGTGTATGAAAGCTTTTTGGAGAAAGGGCTGCGGAAGGATGGTTTAAAAGTCGAAAGACAAAAGGTATTTAATTTGGAGTACGAAGGTGAGTTGATAGAACAGGTTTTTCGACTTGATCTACTGGTTGCAGGAAAGATTATCATCGAACTAAAGTCTTCGGAAAAAATGGAGAGTGTTTACGTGAAACAGGTATTAACGTATTTGAAACTAACAGGTATCAAGCTTGGAATTATATTAAACTTTGGAATGTCAACGATGAAAGAAGGGATAAAAAGAATCATTAACAGCAGCTCTGCGCCTCAGCCCCTCAGCGTCTCTGCGGGAAACTGGTTTAAAGTATGAGTACAGTCATTAAAGTAGAAAACTTATCCAAGATGTACCACTTGGGTACCATCGGCTACGGTACGTTGAGGGACGACCTGGCCGCCTGGTGGGCCAAGGTGCGCGGCAAGGAAGACCCGAATGCCAAGATCGGCCAGAAGAGCCGGTTAGGCCAGCACGGGGAGTTCTGGGCCCTCCGCGACATTGACTTTGAAATTCAGCAGGGCGACCGGGTGGGTATTATCGGGCGCAACGGCGCCGGTAAAAGCACCCTTCTCAAAATTCTCAGTCGCATTACTGCGCCCACTACGGGTCGCATCGGCGTTAAAGGCCGTATCGCCAGTTTACTTGAGGTGGGGACGGGTTTCCACCCAGAGCTAACCGGCAGGGAAAATATTTATCTGAACGGCGCGATCTTGGGTATGAAGAGGCGCGAAATCCAAAACAAGTTTGACGAGATTGTGGAGTTCGCGGGTGTGAGCGACTTTGTGGACACCCCCGTCAAACGCTACTCCAGCGGCATGTACGTCCGGTTGGCCTTTGCCGTGGCTGCCCACCTGGATGCGGAAATCCTGGTGGTGGACGAAGTGCTAGCGGTAGGCGATGCCGAATTCCAAAAGAAGGCCATCGGCCGGATGGAAGAAGTGAGCACCGGGCAGGGTAAGACGGTGCTGTTTGTAAGTCATAATATACCAATGCTTCAGCGTCTATGCCAAAAGGGGTGCCTGTTAAAGGATGGGCAGAACACTTCCGGGATATTGGCAATAGCCGAATCAATAGATAAATATGCCAACAAAAATATGGTAAGTGAAGTATGGGAAAATTTAAATGATTTTTCTACCGAATATTTTGTTCCTAAAAAAGTCTTTGTGGAAAATAGGTATAATAGCGACAAATTATTTCTGAAGGTATTGGGAGAGTTGCTGAAATCCAAACCAGATCTGCAAATTGGTTACTCCTTATATGATGAAAACATGAATCTGCTCTTTTGGTCTGCGCACACGGATCAAAACCCAAGTATTAATGCAGGAATTAAGGATGGGCTAATTGAATTTAAGACCGCCATCCCAAATAACCTCCTTAATGAAGGGATATATACAGTAGTAGTTTTCATTGCGCTTTTCTCTAAAAAATGGATTTTAAATCCTGATAATGATATCGTCAGGGTCTCGTTCAGTGTAGGGATCGAATCCAAAAAGGGAAAAATGTGGACGGAGAAAAGACCGGGGTTGCTTGCTCCAAGTGAGAAGTGGGAAGTAAAAAATGTTTTATGAAAATAGGGTAACCTTAATAAAACCTGGAGACAAGGTATTAGAAATTGGGCCAGGTGGAAGTCCCTCAAAATATGCCAATGTTTTCTTGGAGTTAAAATTCGATAATGATGCAGAATGGGAAAGACAATCAGGAGGACTTGTTCCGATTGGCAAGAAGAATAGTAGAACAGTCTTTTATGATGGAAATAAATTTCCTTTCGCGGACAAGGAGTTTGATTACATTATTTGTTCTCACGTTCTTGAACATGTTCCAAATATTGAAAAATTTGTATCTGAAATTAATCGAGTAGGCAAGGCTGGCTTTTTTGAAGTACCTTCAATATATTATGAATATCTTTTTAATATACCTGAACATGTAAATTTTATAAGTCTGAAAAACAATTCCGTCATTTGGATGCCAAAACAAAATCATATAACGGACTATATTCAAGAATGTGCGGCTTTTTTCTTTAAGTCAGGCACCGATCTCGGCGGTGCAAGTAGTAAATTTAGCAAATATTTTTTCCTGTACATGGAATGGAACGGTAAAGTAAATCTAACATTGGCCAATACTTTTGCAAATTTTAAAGTCGATTTTGAAAATTTTGTTGAGACACCCATGAAAAGCCTAAGAGAAAAAATTGTGAATATAGTCAACAAAACGATGAAAAAAATTCTCTGGTTAAAATGATATACATTCACCTCATGGGGGGCTTGGGAAATCAATTGTTTCAATTGGCCGCTGGGTTTTCCCTTGCAAAGCGACACAACACAAAACTCGGCATTGATTTGTCTTGGTTTAACAAACAAGCTGGGTCAACAAGAAGGACAAGTTGGGTTGCACGCTTGGGTTTTTCAGAAAATATCGTAGAACCGCCAACAAATGCTGCTATCTACCATGAAGGTATTGAAACAACTGAGGAAGCCTTCTTTGATTTACCAAATAGTACATATCTATTTGGATTCTTTCAAAACCCTTCCTTTTTCATGAGATATTATGATGAGATTATCACACTTGTAAATATCGAAAAACTAGTTGCAAAAGAAGAGCTGCTCCCTGAACAAGACTCGGTAGCCATTCATATTAGGATGGGAGATTATCTTACTGATGGTGAGATATATAGGCATCATGGTTTTTGTGGGTATTCCTACTATGAATCGGCATTGAAGAGGTTGTCTTCATTTCAACTTCCATGTAGTATTTACACTGACAATCCAAACTCATTTATTATTAAAAAACTTTTAAAAAATCCAAACAATACATTGAGTTCCCCCACGAAGTCAGAAGCCATAGATTTATATAGAATTTCAAAACACAAATATGCTATTATCGCCAATAGTAGTTTTAGTTTATGGGCTGCCTTGATAAACTATAAGCATAAGAAAATTTACTACCCGCTTTTCTGGAATGAAGCAGTTAGCAAACCAATTGTTAAATTAAATAATTTCTACCCTATAGAAAACTTTCCCTTTGAAGCTTCAATCGTTTTTGTTGGCAACGCTATTGACTATAACTTCTTAGAAGGAGTGCAAGCCTACGTAAAATCAAATAGTATTGAAGTCATTGTATATGCAAAACATATATTAGAAAAACACCTGTTTGATTTGGGTGTTTTCCGGTTGGTAGACTGTAAAAAATTCTATGAGAACATGCCTAAAGGTCGTAAGATTTTTTATGTGTCTAGAGCCAAATTGTTCTTTTCCATTTGGGCGGAAGAAAATATTGACTTACTAGAATCCTTACCTTCAATAGAATTGAAAAAATTAAAAACTATCGTTGGTAATACACCTAAAAACATTTCTCCTAACACCACTTTATTATATGCAATTGCGTATCTTGGCTCTGGATTCAGAGGGTTTAATAAGGTCGTTTATAAACTTAAATACCTATTTGAAAAAATGATAACTTCAAATGTAGTAAAAATTATCCAAATGCTTAAAAATAAATTTTCTTCATTGGTGAAATTCAGTGAAAATACTATTTGTTGATCGGCATTTAAAAGGTAGGCCCAATGCTACCCAGAAAGAAGGCGAAGAGCTGTATAGGGCTGCGCTACGGTTGGGTCATGAAGCTGCTTTAGCGGGAAAGGATTACCCTCATGATGAATACACCATTTCGAACATCGCCAAGTCCTTTGATTTAATAATTGTGAGTGAGAACTATCCAGAGGCCCCTGAACCCTGGGGGTGGTGGAATTGGTCGGACATTAATACGCCAAAGGTTTTCTGGGCTATCGATACTCATTTGAAAAATTTCGATAACTGGATCAGTGATTCACATTTTGATTTGGTAGCATATAACAATAAGAATCATATAACGAGTAATCGCCAGGCTAAAGGTCTTTGGATGCCTTATGGAGCCTCTGATATGGTACTCTCCCTCCCGATCTATAAAAAATTTAGAGACATAGCCTTTATTGGTACATTAACGCCTAAAAGAAAACAGATAATCAATAGGCTGAATATACCGCATATTCAGGCTTATGGTAAAGATTACTATAAAGCTATTGGTGAAACAACAATTTGCTTCAATTTTTCAATTTCTGATGACCTTAATGCGAAATATTTTGAGATTCCTGCATGTGGTTCTTTTATGCTTACCAATTTCAACGAAAGCTTTGCAAGTCTGTTTTACGATTTCCCAGACCAAGAAAAAATGTTCTATAAAAGTCTTTTTTTCTTAAAGAAGAAAATTAGAAAGTTGCTCGAGGACAAAGATGATCTCGAAAGAATAGCCCAAAGATTTAAAGGTGAAATATTAAAAATGCACATGTTTGATAATCGCCTGATAAACCTGATTGAACGGTTTCAGAAGTGAGAAAATTTCTTACTAAGCTGTTTAAAAAAATTTCCCCCTTTAAGAAAAAATGCAATGAAACTATCCTTCTAAAAGATATTTATGGAACTAAATCTCAGAAATCAGTTCTCCTTTCCTATATCAAAGCGCCATTTTTAACTCAACATACAAAATCACATACTAATTTCTCTGAAGCAACCATAATAGCAGAAATTTTTCACATTATGGGATATTCAATTAATGTCGTGGAATATTGTGATCAGCTTGATGATATGGCCATATCTTCCTATGATGTCATTTTTGGATTCGGAAAAAGCCTTCATCGCAGCTTTTATATTCCAAAGCAGAAAAATATCATTACGGTTTTCTATGGTACGGGTTGTCTACCTGTTCTAAGCAACCAATTGGGCCTGATACGAGTCGCCGAAATCAAAGACCGCCTAGGTGAGTTTTTTCTTGAGAGTATTCGGTACCTGGATACCCCTTGGGAAACAACGGTAGTTTTGTCTTCGGCCCTGGTTATCCTGGGTAATCAGTTCACTGCGAAAACATACACATCTTATTATCCTCATCCCAACCTTTTTTTAGTTCCTGGTTTCTTTTACAAAATTCAAAAACAAAGATTTGCACAGAAGAAAAATTGGCAGAAAGCAAGAAGGACTCTTTTATGGCTCGGTAGTGCCGGGCTTATTCATAAAGGGTATGATCTGGTAGTTGAATCCTTTTCGAACAAACCGGAATACCGCCTTCATGTTTGTGGGGTCTTGAAAAATGAAGAAAAATTCGCTATGCGCGTATTAGAAGAATTTAACTCTCCAGCAAATATCAGTATGCATGGCTTTATCGACATTGAATCTGACCTTTTCTCTGAGATTCTGGAAGAAAGCGGTTTTGTTATTCTGCCCTCGTTGACGGAAGGTAGCAGTCCTTCCGTTCTGACGGCTATGGGTAATGGATCCTGTATCCCGATTATCACCGAAGGTGCGAGCCTGAGTGTACAAGATTTTGGTTTTGTGATGAAGGAGGCGAGTGTCGCAAATATCTTGTCTGCAATTAGCACCATTGATTCAATGAGCGAAATTGATTTGGAAAATAGGTCTAAAGCGGCTTTTCTCTTTGCGAATGAACATCATAGCGTCGAAAATTACAGGCAAGAAATGGCTTCGGCCATCTCAAAAATATTGGGGTAAGAATGAAATGTCCTATTTGCGGGTATAGCTCAAAAAAGACTGTCGAGTTATTTGTCCTTAAAAAGTATTCTATGGGTCTCTTTCAGTGCGAATCCTGCCGGTATTTATGGGAGCCTAACCCAACCTGGCTCCAGGAAGCCTACTCAGCAGCCATCAATGTTGTAGACACTGGAGTACTGCAGAGAAATTTGTATTTTAAGGAAAAATTGTTGCCTTTGTTTTTTCATTCCTTTAACACGAAAGGTAAATTTCTTGATTTTGCAGGTGGCTACGGTATTTTCACCCGCTTAATGCGTGATAGCGGGCTGGATTTCTATTGGGAAGACAGGTACGCCGAAAACTTACTGGCACGTGGATTCGAAGGACCTGAGAATGCGTCTTTTGAGGCTATTACACTCTTTGAGTTTATGGAACATGCGCTAAACCCGATGGTAACGATTCGCCATCTGTTTCAATTAACAGATACCGTCATTTTCAGTACGGTTCTATATGAGGGAGATGTACCAGACAAGACATGGTGGTACTATGGTGTTGAACATGGGCAGCACATATCTTTCTACACCCAGAAAACACTAGAGGTGATCGCAAATTCTTGCAACAAAGTGTTACTTTCGAACGGTTCACTTCATATTATTACAGAAAGAAGCAGGATTACAAAATCCTTCCTTTCTGTTTTCCAGAGAAACCGGATAGAAGGTAAGTATGCCTATAGTCTTCTGAATGTCAGACAAAAAATAAAATATTTTTTACCATTTGTTTTGCACTTTCTCTCTTTGGAAGCAAGTAAGTTTGTTCAATTAGAATCGTTAACCTTGGCAGACTACAACAATCTAAAGGCAATATAGTGGCATTACTTATCACAGGAATGAATGGCTTTGTAGCAAGCCATATTTACAAGAAATTCTTTGAGAAAACAACCGAAGTCTGCATCGGTCTGGATATTGGTGAGAGCTTTACCAATCGATTATCTATTGATTGTAGCAGGCTTATTTACCGGCAAGCCAATCTTCTCGATGATCAAGCCATAGGCCGTCTTTTGTCTGAGAATCAAGTTACTAAAATTATTCATTTAGCTTCCTACAGTAGCGTTGCCTTTAGCTGGGAAAATCCAAAAGAGTCCTTTGTCAACAATACGAATATTTTCTTGAATCTCGTTGAGGCTGTTAGGAAACATGATGCCTCTATTCCTATTCTATCGGTTGGATCTTCAGAGGAATATGCCCAACTGGATAACACTCACGACTCATTGGATGAAACTTATCCCTTAACTCCTTTTAGCCCTTATGCTGCAGCACGCATTTCCCAAGAACATTTGTCGCAGGTCTACTCAAAAGGATATGGTATGAATATTATCATGACGAGATCCTTTAATCACATGGGACCTGGTCAGGATGACAGATTCTTTATCCCCGCTATAGCAGCGCAGCTGGTAAACATGAAAAAACAAAATAAAAAACGCAATGATCTCTTCGTGGGCAATCTTGGAGTCGTTAGGGATTTTATAGATGTTCGGGACGTTGCCGAAGCCTATCTTCTCCTGCTCCAGCGTGGTCAAAGCGGTGAAGTGTATAATGTTTGCAGTGGGATTGGTTATTCATTAGAAGAAGTCATTAAAAAAATGACGCAAATTCTTGATGTGGAGGTGAACATCAAGGTGGACCCTTCTAAACTGCGTCCCAATGAGAATCCCAGAATCATCGGCAATCCCTCTCGGATTATCGAAAGAACCGGTTGGAAACTGAGCATCCCCGTTGAAGTATCTCTTCTCGATATCATCACAGAGAAAATGAATGAATAAAGTATTCATAGATCATCAGATTTTCTCCCTGCAGACTTTTGGTGGTATCTCAAGGTATTTCTCCGAACTCATTAGGAATTCAAATATGAATCTCCAGGTGGAGTTGCCGGCTGTCTATTCAAGGAGTAGACATTTAAAAGAACTCACTCAATTGAAACATTTACAGGAATGGCCCAATGCGGAAAGCAATATTGGGAAAAAACTTCTTGCGAAGTTGAATTTTATGCACAGGCTTGATCCCTTCCAAGAAAACAATTTAAAGTTGTCGGAAGCTATAAATGCTAATCCCTTAGCCGTTGTTCACGCAACATATTACAATCCCTATTTTCTTTCCCTGTTGAAGAAAGAAACGAAGCTTGTTGTAACTATCTACGATTTGATTCATGAGAATTTCCCTGAATTTTCTAGCCCTGATGACAAAACATGCACACATAGGAAGGAAATTTTAACAAGGGCAGACCATGTTATTTGTATTAGTCAAGAAACAAAAAATGATTTGATGAGCCACTATCAAATTAAAGACGATAAAATTTCGGTCATTCATCTCTCGGACTCATTCAAATCCATTGTCACAATAGATGAAGATTTTGAATCCAGGCTGCCTTCCAAGTATTTCCTTTTTACCGGGAACCGTTCCGCGTACAAGAATTGGTTTTTCCTTTTACGAGCCTTTCAAAAAGTCAGAAAAGCTCATACCGACGTCTTTCTTGTATGTACCGGTTCTCCATTCAGTCCCGGGGAAAAGGCTTATCTTGAAGATTTAGGTGTACACAGTGCTGTTAGACATTTTTCACCGAATGAGATTCAACTCTATTCTCTTTATAAAAATGCTGTAGCCTTTATTTTTCCAAGCTACGCCGAAGGTTTCGGTATTCCTGTTCTTGAGGCAATGAGGGCGGGGACGCCTGCATTACTCTCGGACATACCGGTCTTCAAAGAAATCGCTGGTGACAGCGCCGCCTATTTCCCGCCTAAGGACATAAGAAGTCTCAATTCAATGATGGTGAGAGTTCTCGAAGACAAGGTTTTTGCAGAAAAATTGCGAAAGATGGGTTTCTCGCAGGTTAAAAACTACAGCTGGGAAAAGACAGCCGCAGAGACTTTTAATATTTATAAGCGACTGTCAGCGCAATGAAGACTTTAAAAAAATATATTAAGAAACTGTTGGGAATAAAACCACCCAATCCTGACTCGGAGTTGAGAATCAGGCTTGATGCATTTTTTGAAGAGTACAATAAAAGGGCCCTGCCTGAAAAAGAAAAGTCATTTAAGACCGAAATCATCATTCCCTGTCATAATCATGCTCAATACCTTATTCATACCATACCCAGCTTGGTTTCCTTGCCTGTTGAGGTAACAGTTGTTGACGATGCAAGCGGTGAAGATGACCAAAAGATTCTGGAAGGCTTGGTAAAAAAATATTCTTTTAATTTAATAAGGAATGAAACGAACTTGCTCCAATATGGAAGTATTAACAAAGCTGTTTCGCTCTCCAAAAATAGCCTTTTTATTGTGGTCAACGCAGATGACATCTTGTTAAATCCTTGGGTCAAGTATGTCGAAGACTGTTTTCACAACTATGATGTACGCCTCATAGGCGGATACAGCGTGCCCTTTTCTGTACCGAACATAACAGATGAGTATTTGGTGAATAACATTCATTCGATAACATATGCTCCGAATTCTCAATTACTGATCCATACACCTGAAGAGGCGAGCAGTTATCAGTTTGACAACGATTTGAACATGACGATGACGGGCTGTTCATTCTTAAAATCTGCCTGGGACTTTGTTGGAGGCTTTTGGCCAAAATCCAAAAGGGTTTCTCCCCATGATGATCGAGACTTTCAGATGCGGGTAAATTCATTCTTTAATGTCGGTGTCAGTCCTGAAGTATCGTCGTTTTATAGGCAGGATTCATCAACAGGGAAAGGGACCATTTGATTTCAATAGTTACCGTCTGCAGGGATGCGAAGAATGAACTCAGAAAAACTTTTTTCTCAATTTCTACGCAACTTAAGGCAGGAGATGAATACATCATTGTTGACGGCGCTTCAACCGACGGCACAAAAGAATTCCTTTCTTTAATTAGTAATTCAAATGTAAAGTGGATCAGCGAGCCGGACACAGGCATATACAATGCCATGAATAAAGGCATCAGGTTGGCAAAAGGAGAATGGATCGGCATTGTTAATGCAGGAGATGAATTGTGCGATGGAGCATTGGAGACGCTTCGGCGTCACTTGCCGTCAGAACCTTCAGTGATCACTGGACTCATGCTGGTTTATGATGGAAAAAAAATTTCACATGCATCTTTACACTCATCATATCATTTAAAGAACCATATGATTGAGCATCCCAGCAGTTTTGTTCATCGAGATATATATCAAAAATACGGTATGTTCGACGAATCGTACAGGATTGCGGGGGATTACGATTTCTTTTCGAGGCTATATTCTGAGAGAGTCCCATTTATTCAAGTTCCATACCCTATGGTGAAGTATTATATGGGCGGCATCAGTATGGCCTCACCCAAAACGGCTTTAGAAGTTTCACGAATAAAAATAAAGTACGGTTGGGAAAAGAAAGCATCCAGGGTGAAACTCCTAGCACGCGCGGTCAAAGAGTTCTTCCAGAATTTAAGGCGAATCCTTTTCTAGCATGATTTCTATCGATATTGTCATACCTTTTCGAAACCGATCGCTTGCAAGGCTCTCTTCTCTTGCGCAGTCATTTGATTCCGCACATAAAACACGCCTTAATTATGTCTTGAGCAACTATGGAAGCACCCACCCGAGCGAAGCAGAGCTAGTTCTGTCTCGAGAAAAAAAAGGGGTTCAAGTTGTGTCTTCCTCTACCCAAGGTCTCCCGTGGAGCCGAGCACACGCTATCAATAATGGTGTCAGAGCCAGCGACTCCGAATGGCTCTGTATTCTAGATATAGATATGATTGTTATGGACCCTGTTCTTGATTTTCTTGCTGAAAACCCTGATCCGGCCAAGGTGTATTTTCTTGAATCCATTTGGCCCCAGTCCGCACGTCAAACTTGGAAAAGGGGCCGGAGGCATAGGAGCTACGGAGTCTTTCAATTTATCCACCGGTCCTGGTTTGACAAGTTGCATGGCTTTGATGAAAGGATGGAATTCTGGGGTGACGAGGATAACGATTGGGGCGGGCGCCTGAAACAGGCTGGCGCGGAAATTGTGTGGCTTTCCTCCCATGATTATAGGCTGGTCCACACTTGGCACCCTTGGGAAAACAATCCTATCCACAGGCCCAAGACAGCGGTGTGGAAAAGCCTGCAGCTTCAGATGCAAAACCTCATTCAGGAATACCGTAATCCCAGTTGGGGAGCTTGTCTTTCCATTACAGATAGACCGATTTTGCCGCTCTTCGATGTTGGAAATACACCGGCTGAGACTTTTGAAATCGCCCCAGGTGAATGGATGTCCACCCTTCCTGAAATTTCGGGAAGGCTGAAAGAAGGTGTGTTGATAGAGGTGAATTGGGGCCCCAGGAGACTGGCCAGAAAACTGGTCAAGTGGGAGGGGTGGAAAAACCTCTTTGCCCGTTTCGCAGAAGCTACCGGTTTGGAAATTCAACCGCTCGTAAATCATAACCTGGAAGGTTTCCTTTTATCCCGGGATTTATTCGGCAGACATCTTTGCGATTATTATTTGAAAGATGATTTGTCCGGAGCCTGGCTTTTAGGAGGAACCAGCTGAGTTCCCCCCTTATCAGTGTTCTGATGCCGGTCTTTAACACGGAAAAATTTCTCGAAGAGAGCATCCGCAGCATTCAGCATCAAACGGTGTCCGATTGGGAGTTGATTGCCGTTGATGATTCCTCTACGGATGGCTCTTTAGAACTGTTGCGGGAATTGGCCTCGGAAGATACGAGGATTAGAGTCGTTGCTAAGGATACTAACGGTGGTGCCGGCTCTTGTTATAATGCGGCGTTGGAACTGGCCAGAGGCGATTTTTTAGCGCTGATGGATTCCGATGACCTGTCGCCGCCGAATCGCTTCGAGAAGTCGTTGGAAATCCTGAGATCGGAACCGAAAGTTTTTCTCGTAGGGTCCTCCCGAATGCATGTTTTTGAGGATGGTGAAAAAGTTTCTGTTGAGCCGCTGGCACAACCAGTCACGCCGCCTACGGAAGAAACGGCGCGCAGGATTGCGACTAGATTGATTTTTAATTCCATTTTTTTGCAGCCGACAGTGATGGCAAGGAGAAGTGCCTGGGGATCGATGCGGTATACATCCACACGCTTTGCGGAAGATTTTGAAGTTTTCACCCAGGCCGTCAACATAGGGTGGTTCGCCGAAATACCTGAACCGGTCGGTTATTACAGGATGCACCCCGGGCAAACAACACGGCGCGTCGCCTCAAAGCATCAGCTCGTTATCGAGAATGTCTACCGCCCCTTTTTCCAGCGATTAGGGATAAACGCCTCAAACCAAGAATTGGAAATACACTCCGTGCTTGCCTTAACCTGGCGTGGACTGCAACAACAAGAAGTTCCGGCACTCCAATCCTGGGTTCTCAAGTTGCGGGATGCGGTAAAAAACTGGGATCTGTTTTCGAGTGATGAATATGATGCCATCGTTTTAAAAAAGGTTTTTGATCTCGCCCGTAGCAGTCCGCGCATAAGATTGGAAGGCTTTCGGCTTTTCAAGTGGTGGAAAAGAATGACAAAGCTTTCCTGGCCGTTGGCGCAGCAATGCAAGCTCTTCTTAAAAGGTGTTTTGAGTTTTGGGAAATAACATTCTTCTTCAAGAACGCCTTTCACCATGCTGGAACCTTCGGCTGTGGGAAACCCCGGCAGATTACCAAGGAAAGAAAGTCTCTGAGTATTTAGAGGAAGCTGGCGTGCAGTGGGAAGAAGGTGGAAGGACCGGCGATGTTTATCTCTGGAAAGGAAATACGGTTTCAGACCCACCTGTTCTTGGACTGATAAAATCTTTTTACTACCTGGTGGAACGAAAGCTGCGTGGGCCCGGGATTCTGCTCTTGGGAGAACCCAGGCATAAGGCCGCCCCGTATTACCGAACTGCGGACCCGAAAAGCACCTTGGCCTGCGCTCCCGGAAAAGAATTTAAACGGCTTTACCTCCCTCAGGTCTGGAAGGAACCCCATGTGGAAACCTGGGAAAAGCGCCTGGATAAATTTGTGTGGTTCGGCGCTCCCTACCCGGATAGGGTGGCTTTGGCCCAGAAGGTCCTTTCTTGGGGTGTGGAGCTGGATGTTTACAGCCGGGAGCCCTGGCCCATTCCCGGGTATCAGGGTCCCGCCGATGACGAGTATGAAACAAGCCTCCAATATAAGTACCGGTTGGCGGTTGAAAACTGCCAGGAGCACGGATATTTCTCGGAAAAACTTTTTCAAAGCCAACGGTCGGGTTGTTTGACCTTTTATTTGGGCGACCCGACCGTCGATCTTTCAATCGCTGCGGGTACCTATTTACCTCTAACAAAAGATAATGTCACCAACCGGGAGCATCTGGCCAAAGCTGTCCTGACTGAAATGGATGCCTACCTGCATTCTACCCGCTGGGAATGGTGCAGCTACAAGGAAATGGTGTTGTCGATAGTGGAGATGGCGAAGAGTTTTGCGCGATGAATAAGCTGGAAAAAGCATTTGTCCGTTTGCGAAGCAACACCTATAGGTTTTTCTCCAAAGTGTTCGGCTGGAGGCCGTCCAGTCATCCCTACATTTCCGGGGACTCGTTTCGGAAACTCGCTCGACTGCGTTGGGATGAGTGGAAGCCCTGCCCCTTTAGGCCGGAAGACATCAAGGAAAATGATATTGTTTTTATTTCTATTTGGCATTGGCCTGTGTTTTATAAAGAATTCCTGCCTGTAATAAAGAATAGATTCTTCCTAATAGCATCAAATGGCGATCAGAATCTTGCCCAACAGTATATTCCCGTTCTCCCTAAAACCGTTCTTTCATTCTGGTCCATTAACATGTTGGTGCACATGGAAAGAGTAAAGGCCATTCCTCTTGGGCTGGAAAATTATTGGTATAAGTGGCATGGAGATATTCAAGCCTATAAGGCCCTTGGTAATTTGCGGAAAGAAAAGATATTTAAAATACTTTATGGCTTTACCGTAGATAATGGACGAGCCATTAGAGAACCACTGCTTGAAATTCTAAATCAGTTAGAGATTGCAGAGCAATCACCCAGGCTCAACAGTTATGAGTATCGCAGACATCTGAGAAAATATGCGTTTGTATGCAGCCCAAGCGGTAACGGTGAGGAATGCCATCGGACATGGGAAGCGATGTACTTGGGAGTCGTTCCCATTGTCACACGCTGTGCGGCGATGGAACACTTCGAAAGTTTGGGAATGCCTATTAAACTCATTGACACATGGGATGAAGTGAAACTCTGGGATGAGGAGACTCTCAGGAAAATATTTCAAGAATTATCTCCGCGGTTTGATAGCCAGGCTTTAAAAATGGACTTCTGGGAGAAACAAATTAGGGAAACAATCGGGGAATTGATTTCATGATTCTTTATTTTGCCCCCGGCGGCCGTCTTGGAAATCTTTTTTTCCAGATATCCTTCCTAAACCACATCCAAAAACCAAGGGAACGGATTTTCGCGACACAGCTCAAACAAGCACCGAAGTATCTTTCGGGATTACGCCGATTCTATAATAGCAATAACAAGGTGCTGATTAACCTGATAGATTATCTTCTCGGCCCCCTTTTGAAACTGCTGTTGGTTCGAACAAGGCTGATCAGCTCCCTTCTTGAAAAGGAAGGAAAGACAAAAAAAATAAAAGGGTTGCTCCCGATAACCTACATAGAAGGCTATTTTCAAAAGAGTGTGTTTTCTGGAAGCGCGGTAGGAAACATCATTCTCAATGCAAGAACAAAAAACAGAGGGTTGGTATTGTGTTCCGTTTTCGGCAAGCGGCGCCCTGTTTTTATCCATGTTCGTCGTACAGACTACAAGGATTTTTCTCCCATGGGCGGTAAGTCTGTGCAGTTACCCCCGGATTTTTACCACCGTGCAATAAGTAAGTTTTTTCCCCAAAAAGAAGAATTTCTGTTCATTATCGTCGGGGACGATCCTGACTGGGCCGAAATAGAATTTGACTATCTGCCGTATAAGACCGTTTCCAGGCAGTCGCCCGAGACGGATCTTGCTGCGATGAGTCTTTGCGAGGGCGGGATTATCAGCAACAGCACCTTTGCGTGGTGGGGGGCTTTCTGGTGTCAAAGAAAAGCGCCTGTGATCGGTCCTGAATACTGGCTGGGATGGCGGCATAAAATATGGTATCCTGAAGGAATCAAACCAACGTGGATGGAAACAATGGAAGTGGCTAACAAATGAAGATAAGTAACGTTCTACGGTACCTAACAGAACCTCTTTGGGTCTTAAGCCAAGTTGCCATCCTTATTCGAAGAACGGTTGAGAGACTTTTTCTAGAATCGAATAGAACTACATACAAGTCAGATTTAAAGCAGCTGAATAGGGAAATGGAACAGTATGCTCATGGAGATTCCTTTAATTTTCAGGGGCTTGTTGTACCAAAAGCGGCTATTACGCCTGACATGTATTTTAATGTCATTCTACCCTTTCTCTATTTATGGAAGAAGCCAGTAAACCGACGTCACCTTTTCCGGGACCAAAAGCGAAAATTTCGAAGCTTGGGCTTCTACAATGATAATATTCTTCATTTCACATATAAGAAAGGTATGCAGGCACATGGGGCGCCATATTTTCATTCTGGATGTTACGTCGAGAAAGGAGACACCGTTCTTGACCTTGGTGCCGATCCAGGAGATTTTTCTGCGTTCGCTTGTTTATGCGGCGCGTCCAAAGTTTTCGCCTTTGATCCAGAACATTCTTCCCAATTACAGAAGACGTCGCAGCTGTATCCAAATATTGAATTAGTACAATACTATATAGACAAGAAATCAAAAACCAACAATGTTATCACCATTGATGATTACGCAGAGAGAAAGAATATTCGTATTGATTTTATTAAAATGGATATTGAGGGATTTGAACTTAGGGCTTTACAGGGGGCAAGACAGGTTATTCTAAGGGACAAACCAAGGTTGGCCCTCTGCACGTATCATAGAGTTTTAGATAGAATTAAGTTCTATCTTTTTCTTAAACTCCTACGGCCTGATTATAAAATCCATACTAATAATGCAATACTCTATGCATGGTAGGTAATATGAACATCGCCAATGCGCTTTGCTTTCTTCCAGATGTCCAAAACGCCCCTAACGTTGGGGGTGACGCAAAGCTTACACTCAAAGAGGTCTATCTTCGCAACAGCTGGGTCTCGCTCTGGTCCGCCGGGCGCTTCCAACCAGAAGCCAAGCGTTTACTGCTCACTAACGAGCCTTTGGGTGAGGACGAAGAGCGTTTCAAGTCCATCGGCGTTGAGGTGGTAGTGGTTCCGTGGAGCCGCTATGTCCTGCCGGAAGCCTTTCGTTGGCGCCTTGCGTATTACAAGCTCGTCGCCTTGGAGTGGTTGTCCCAACATGAGGGGCTGTCCTTTCTCCTGGATGCTGACGCGTTTTTTGTTTCGCCAGTTCACGACCTGGCGGAAGAAGCTGGGGACGCCCTCTTCCTTTACGATACTCAGCACCGGCACGAGCATCCCTACAGGACAGAGATTCGGAATTTGCAAAAGGACTTGTTGGGTGAAGCCGGAACACCCGTGCACTGGGGAGGCGAGGCGGTCTTTGGTGGTCAGCAGGCGCTCCAGGTTTTTTCCCAGGAGTGCACCCGTGTCTTTGAAGCCATGGTGAACCAACAAGCTGTCTTTACGCCGGAACGCGACCAGAGCGACGAGGTGGTTCTGTCCATTGCCGCGGAACGGTTGACGCGCTCCGGTGCTTTGCCGATTCGCCACCTCAATCCCTACTTGTACCGGTATTGGACGAGCAACGGGTTCAACCTTCTTTCCACCAACTACAAATACAACCCCGTCAGCGTCTGGCATTTTCCCTTAGAGAAAAAAGACGGCATCCTCGCGCTCTACGAATACATTCGGACCCATGATTCTTTGCCGCCGACGCAGGAACTTTACTACATGCTGCACCTGGAGAAAACAGAAACCCGTCTCCTGAAAGATATGATTCTCAAACGGCTGCGCCGTTGGGGCTTGTGGAAAGACAAGTAATGATTCCCAAACTCCTTCATCAAACCGCCAAAACCGCCGAAATTCCCGAGGCCTGGAAGCCCTACCAACAACGGGTCCAAGAGTTACACCCGGATTGGACCTATCATCTCTGGACAGATGCCGACAACATAGCCTTGGTGCAAAAAGATTTTTCCTGGTTTGAGGAAACTTACAAGAACCTTCCTAAAAACATTATGCGCGCGGATGTGATCCGCTACATGCTCATGTACAAATTCGGGGGCTTGTATTTGGATTTGGATTATGAAATGCTGCGGCCCTTTGATTTGACTCAGGAGAAAATAGTTGTCCCACGGGAGTCCAAAGATTCTGACCCCATTGCCCTGGGCAACAGTTTCTTTGCCTCCGAACCTGGAGACCTTTTTTGGATGGAAGCCCTGGAGGATGTAAGAGCCAAGGTCTGCGTCCCGACCGGATCGTTCAGGAGGATGAAGTCATCGGCATGACGGGACCGGGGCTTTTATCGCGTGTCTACAACAGGGGACACTCTCCCCAAAAAGATTTTTGCGTCCCGAAGCAACGCGCGTTCAACCCGCCCATACCCGCTACAGTGGCGGAATACGAGGCGCTCAAAAAAGAAACATCGGTCTACGGCATCCATCACTGCACCGGCTCCTGGCGCGCCCTGACGTTACTACAGCGCCTGCGCGCCAAAATCCGCCTGTTCTTTGGCAAGAATGACTAGCGCCGTCCTCCTTTTGGCGTTCCGCCGCCCGGAAACCACAAAGAAAGTTTTCGATGCCGTGCGAAAAGCTAGGCCCCCGCGGCTTTACGTGGCGGCGGACGGTCCCCGTGACGGGAAGCCCGGGGAGCCGGAAGCCTGTGCTGCAACCCGGAAAATATTTGAAGGAGTCGACTGGCCATGCCGGGTTGAAACTCTCTTCCGGCCATCCAATTTGGGCTTGAAAAAAGCTATTCCCGAAGCCATCAGCTGGTTTTTTTCCCAAGAACCAGAAGGCATCATTCTTGAAGACGACTGCTATCCGTCGCAAGATTTTTTCAACTATGCCGATGAACTTCTGGCGCGTTACCGGACCGATGAACGTGTGATGCAGATCAGCGGCTCCTGCCTGGTGAAAGCCGACAATAGGAGCTCTTACTATTTTTCCAAATACTCCCATATTTGGGGATGGGCAACCTGGGCGCGGGCGTGGCGGCAATACGATGTGGACATGTCCGGTTGGCCGGGGTTCAAGGAACGGACCGCCCGTGAAGGTTTTTGGCAATCGGGCAAGGAACAACGCTACTGGGAACGGATTTTCGATGCGGTTTTTGCCGGCAAGGTGAACACTTGGGATTACCAATGGCTCTTCGCTCTTTGGAATGCCGGAGGTCTGACGGCCTATCCTAACTTTAACATGGTTTCCAACATTGGATTCGGTGTGGACTCCACCAATACGCACGAGGTGGACGCCGACAAGTCCGCGCGGCCGTGGGAACCGTTGGGAGAGATCTTGCATCCTACCAAGGTGGAGCGCGATGCTGACGCGGATGCCGCAACGTTCCGCAAGTTTTTCTATGGTTCCTTTGGTTCCCGCTTGAAGGCTCGCCTCGCTAAATTTTTGAGGATGATAGGGATCGGCCGGTGACCGTCCTCTTCGACCACCAGGTTTTCAGCTACCAGCGCGAAGGCGGTGTTTCCCGTTATTTTGCTGAATTAATCAGCGGCTTACCCGGGTGCGGTGTAGAGGTTGGGACAACGTTTCGGCGGACCCCGACCCGGTATTTATTGGAAAAATTTCCCGAGCGTTATCAAGACTGGCTTCCGGGGTTTTCTTTCAAAGGGAAGAACCACCTCCTCAATGCATGGAATAAAGGACTCTCGAAAAAGGGCCTTCGAACGAATAAATGGGATGTTTTCCATCCCACCTATTTTGACCCGTATTTTCTAAAGATTCTGAAGGGACGTCCTTTTGTTCTGACCATTCACGATATGACCCACGAACGTTTTCCCGATGGATTGTCGGATAAGGATACCCTTCCTCCATTGAAAGGCATTTTAGCGAAAGAAGCGGCGACGGTCATTGCTATTTCCGAATCCACAAAAAAAGACGTGGTAGAAATCCTTCATATTCCGGAAAGCCGTGTTGTCGTAATTCCCCACGGCAACAGTCTATTACCAGAGAAAGTGGCACCCATTCCATTGAATGTTCCTTCGCCTTTTTGGCTGTACGTCGGCGGCAGGGCCGCGTACAAAAACTGGGAGACAGCCTTGTTTGCTTTCGTCGAAAGGCAAAACCAATTTCCTAAAGATTTTTTTATCCACGTTGGAGGCGGTTCCTTTTCCGAAAGTGAAAAAGCATGGATCCACAAATTAGGACTCGCTGAAAAAGTGTTCCAAATTCAAGCAGGGGAAGGACAGCTTGCTTGGCTTTATCAAAACGCACAGGGTTTAATTTATCCCAGCAAATATGAGGGGTTTGGTCTTCCCCTGGTGGAGGCCATGGCCTGGGGCTGCCCGGTGGTTTGCTCCAATACCAGCTCGCTCCCGGAAGTTGGGGGCGATGCTGCGCTCTACTTCAACCCTGAGGATCCCCACGCATGCAATTTGGAAATGACCCAACTGGATTCCCAAAATCGTAGAAGCGCGGCAGTACGGGCGGGGCTGGCAAGGGCGGGTCTCTTTACCTGGGAAGCCAGCGTTCGACACCACGCCGAAATTTACAAAAAGGTGGGATTGCAATGAGTCTTAAAATCCTGCTCCCGGAGCAATCCGTAGAACGCAATTCTCCCAAGAACTTGCAAGGCGGAGATTCTCGCATTTTTTTGCACGAGCTGCGTGTAACTATCCCGCCCACCTATTTGCGTGTTTTTCCTTCGATTGCTGTCGACGGGTATGGGTTGTTGTGGAAAAAGGGGCATGCTCTTCCTTTCCCGGAAAGTCACCTGCCGAGGGATGGTCAGTTCCCTGCCCTCAAGCAACACTTACGGGATTTTTTAAGGGGCTTCCAATCACGTCAAACCATTAACGTTGATTTAAATCTTCTCCTCGCCACAGACGACCATTCCAACGGTTACTTTCATTGGCTCAGCGACGTTCTTCCTAGGTTGGAACTTCAGCCTCGTGGTCATTTGGCTGTCCCCGTTGTCCATCTTTTCCCCTA
>DYOB01000171.1 GCA_020720765.1 Borreliella garinii | reverse complement strand
ATCATCACTATGCAGTGAAATCCTTGTAAACACAACACGATAATCTTCAAAAAGTAAAATAGAATATGTGTTCTATGATAAAATAGAATAAATTATTTATCTCTCCCCTAAGGCATCACTATGACAACATTGAATTTCAAGGGAAAAAGCGTCATTCGCACGTATCATTTGACGGTTCCTTTCCGCCAGTTGACGCCAACCCCCAAAAAATCTTTAACCAAATCGCCCAGCCTGCATGACAACTTGATTGTGCATGGCGATAATTTATTGGCATTAAAGGCTCTTTTGCCCTCTTTCGGCGGCAAAGTTAAATGTATTTATATTGATCCTCCTTACAACACAGGCAATGAAAATTGGGCTTATAACGATAATGTTAATAGTCCTATGCACCAGGATTGGCTAAAAAAGGTTGTTGACCGTGAAGACCTGACCCGCCATGAAAAATGGCTGTGCATGATGTGGCCGCGTTTGGTTCTCTTGCGTGAATTACTTGCAGAAGATGGCGTAATTTTTATTTCCATTGATGATAATGAAGTTCATCATCTTCGCGCTATTATGGATGAAATTTTTGGGGAAGAGAGTTTTGTTGAAACTTTTATCTGGCGCTCCAGATTGGGCAAAGGGGCAACATCAAAGGATACGGCAAGACTTCATGAGTATATTTTGTGCTATGTAAAAGGCTTGAGTGACTTGGCGTTTAAGAAGGACGTGCGCGTCTCAGAAGGAGAGAATAAGGAAAGGTTGAGACAATGGGGACAAGGGGATAGGCGTGAAGACAGACCGACCATGTTTTATTCGGTAGAGTCGGAAGAATTTGGCTCTGTATATCCTATACGACCTGACAACACGGAAGGCAGATGGAGATTAGGAAAGTCAGAGTTTAATAAATTGCAAAGAGAAGGCAGGGTAGTCTTTGAACTTCAAGAAGACGGGCGGGTAGAAGCATATCGGATCATACCCAGCGGAACTGAAACCGAAACTGCCCAAGACTCAATTCTTGACTCTGCAAAGGTGAAAACTACTGCGCATGGTTCAAAAGAGTTGTCTAATTTGTTTGGCAAGAAACCTTTTGATTATCCCAAGCCTACAACTTTGATTAAACATCTGCTTGATGTTGTAAACGATAAAGATATGTTAGTTCTCGATTCTTTTGCGGGTTCTGGAACGACCGCCCAGGCGGTTTTGGAATTAAATGCGGAAGATGGCGGTAGCCGCAAGTTCATCTTGATTGAACAGGAAGATTATGCAGATACTGTAACCGCTGAACGAGTGAGGCGTGTCATAAAAGGCGTGAAAGCATCAAAAGATGAGAGCCTTCAAAATGGATTGGGGGGCGCATTTACTTACTACACTTTAGGCGAGTCCCTTTCCGACGAAAACCTGCTCAAAGGCAATAAAATGCCATCCTACATGGATTTGGCGCGTTATGTTTTCTTTACATCCACAGGCGAACAATTGGATGACGCGCAAGTGGATGCAACGCATTTTTATTTGGGCGAGAGTCGCAATTATCAGGTATACCTTCTATACAAACCCGATTTGGAATTCCTCAAACATCGTCCGCTCGATCTGGAATTCGTCAAAGGACTTGGAAAACCAAAAGGCAAAACCCGTCTTGTGATCGCGTCTCACAAGTATGTGGATGATTTTGTCTTGCAGGATAAACGCGTTGAATTCTGTCAATTGCCGTTTGCCATTTATCGTTTCCGCGCATAAGCCATGCAACTCAAAGAATACCAGCGAACCACCCTTGAGCGATTGAGCGATTATTTACGCGCTCTCGACAAATCCCGCGCCAAACAGGCGCAGGCGGATTCTCTTGGGATTCCTTATAAATGGGATGTCGCCGCATGGGAAATGGTGCGTCCTAACGCGCCGTATGTTCCGCGTCGTACAGGACATGGACAGGTATTGCCAACAGTTTGCTTTAAAGTTCCCACAGGCGGCGGGAAGACCCTGCTTGCTGTACATGCCATTGATTCCATTCAAGCCTTATTCAAACACACACAATCAGGTTTGGTTTTGTGGATTGTCCCAACCACACAAATTTACAGACAAACCATCAACGCCTTGCGTGACCGCGCGCACCCTTATCGTCAATTTTTAGATTTGACAAGCGCGAACCAGACCATGATTCTTGAAAAAAATCAACAGTTTTCGCCTGAGGATATTCAGAGTCATCTTGTTATTCTGCTCTTAATGCTTCCTTCCGCAAACAGACAGAACAAAGAAACCCTGCGGTTATTCAAAGATCAAGGCGGCTTTGAGGCTTTCTTCCCCGCAGAAGACCGCTTGCAAGATCATGCGGAACTGCTTAAGCGTGTTTCCAATTTGGATACGTATGATGTTGAAAGCACATTTGGGGGTGTGGTCAAGACATCACTCGGTAATACGCTTCGCTTGCTCAATCCTATTGTTATTTTAGATGAGGGTCATAAAGCCTATAGCGCGACCGCACAACATACGCTTTTGGGATTTAATCCCTGTTTTATTCTTGAACTGACTGCCACGCCTCCGCAAGGAAGCAATAAACTTGTTGATATTGGCGGGCAAGCCCTTTTACGTGAAGGCATGATCAAATTGGATATGCATGTTCGCGTAAAGGTTAGCATGGATTGGCGCGATACGGTTTATGCGTCCTGTGAACATCGAAATGAATTGGAAAGAACCGCGCAGGAATATGAAAACCAAACAGGCATTTATATCCGCCCGATTATTCTCTTTCAGGTGGAACGCACAGGCGAAAAGCAGCGCAACAAGCCAGGTTTGATTCATGCTGAGGATGTGCGCGAGTATCTCATCACACGCTTGAATATTCTGCCCGAAGAAATCGCTGTGAAAAGCAGTGAAAAAGATGAAATCGAAAATATTGATTTGCTTAGCCGCGATTGCCCGATTCGGTATATCATCACGAAACATGCCTTACAGGAAGGCTGGGATTGTCCTTTTGCATATATTGTTACGCTGTTGACGAACCCCGAATCCACAACGGGAATCACCCAACTCATTGGGCGTGTTTTGCGTCAGCCCTATGCGACAAAAACGGGTATTTTTGCTTTGGATGAAAGCCATGTTTATTGTTATCGCGCTCAAACCTCAAAACTACTCAATGAAATCCGCTCAGGATTGATGGAAGAAGGTCTCTATGACCTTATTGGGCGTGTGATGATTGACCAGGATGCCGCAGGTTCGACAGATGTTCCTATTCGCGCTCAATTCCAGCAATTTGCGGGAAAAGTGTATCTGCCCTACTTTGTTGTGTCTGATGGGAAAAAAGGCTGGCGTGAAGTTGGCTATGAGATGGATATTCTCAGCGGCATAGATTGGGAAGCTTTCAAGTTCAATGATTTTGATACGCTTGAATTAAATCCGACAGTCACGCAGGATAGTTCCACTCGCATGAGTCTTGACCATGAAGAGATTGAAGTCTTGAAAACTTATACGGCTTCCGATATGCCTTTGGATAAAGTATTTATCGTGCGCCAGTTAATGGATGTTGTTCCCAATCCATGGATTGCGTATGAATATGTTGAAAAAGCGATCAAGAAGTTAAAGAAGCGCGGATACTCTGAAGCGGATATTCGCCGCGGTCTTGGCTTTGTGATTCGAGAAATAAAGAAGGTCGTTGAAAAAGAGCGCGACCGTTTTGCCCAGGTTGTTTTCGAGAAAAAAGTAGAGGGTGGAGAAATTAAGTTTTTCCTTATTTCGGGAGTTGCCGGTCTTGCAATTCCAGACCGCGTAAAAGTTCATGCGGACGCGCGCAAGTTAACCAATGCGCGCGGCGACCAACCAGCCCGCACCTTGTTTGATTATGTTCTTGAAGATGATTTTAATGAAACTGAAAAAGCGGTTGCTTTATATCTTGACCAGCAGGAAGAAATTTTGTGGTGGTATCGCAATCGTGTAAAACTGGATTACGGTTTGCAGGGCTGGCGAAAAGACCGTGTTTATGCTGATTTTGTTGCCATGCGTAATTTGCAGCCGATAGTTTATGTGTTGGAAACAAAAGGTTTACATTTGAAGAATGACGATACAAATTACAAGCAAAAGCTCTTTGACTTATGCGATAAACATGGTCAACCAACGCCATGGGACGCAATCGCAAATGAATTCAGCGAGCATAAAGTAAAGTTCCAAATTGTATTTGAAGATGAATGGGAGCGAGTACTTAACCAAATGCTAAGAACCAGTTAGATCAGCCTTCCTCCAAAATGCAGGGTTGGTTTGTCTTTGGGTGTAGATATGCGTTCTCGAAACAGAACCAACTTCACCGTCGCGCGAAGCGTTGCTCATAAGCGCGT
>DYOB01000170.1 GCA_020720765.1 Borreliella garinii | reverse complement strand
TCATAGGGACTTCTTTTCAGCAAGTGAAGAATTATTTAAAAGAAGGGCGTAACGTCCTATTTTCAGGAACGCCTTGTCAAGTTGCTGGCTTGTATTCATTTCTTCGGAAGGATTATGATAATCTGTTAACTTGTGATGTTGTTTGCCATGGTGTCCCATCACCGAAGGTCTTGGCTGCATACCAGGCAGTCTTGGAAAAGAAGTGGGGTGGAAAAACGAAGAGAATCACTTTCAGAGACAAGCGTTGTGGTTGGAAGCGATACTCCGTATCGTTGTTATTCGACAACAATACGGAGTATCATACAGTTTTTCTTAATGATCCCTTTATGATAGGTTTCTTGCAGAATACGTATTTGCGCCCCTCTTGTCATAGTTGTAAATTTTCACGTTTTCCCAGAGTTGCCGACATATCCATGGCTGATTTTTGGGGTGTAGAGAGTCATCATCCCGAGTGGGATGACGACAAGGGCACATCGCTTATTCTCGTGCAGACTGAGAAAGGGAAGGTTGCTTTCGAAGCTTGCCAAGATTCTTTGGTCACACATAAGGTGGATGTGACGACTGCGATCCCTGCCAATCCTAGTATCTGCAGAGCTACGCCATCCGGGAAGAAGCGGGAGGCTTTTTTTGCCAATCTGGACAAGTTTGCCTTTGAAGAATTAATGAGTAAATACATGGTTCCGCCGAGTAAGTGGGAAGAAAACATTAAGAGGATTAAGCGTATTATAGGGTCCTGCCTGCGTCGATTACATCTATTCTGAAATTTATTATTGTTCCTCTGGCTATTAGACCTCATGTTGTGGAGGTTAGATTTTTTTCAGGTAGTTAGCTGTATATTAAAAGGATTTATGAAATCATCCCAACGTATTGCTCTGAACGCCATGGCCTCTTTTTCCCGGACTATTTTGGGCGCAGGTCTGTTGTTGTTTAGTAGCCGCTGGGTTTTCAATGGGCTTGGTCAAATTGATTTCGGTATATACAGTATTGTTGGGTCTCTTATCATTTTTGTTGTTTTTTTTAATACTGTCATGTCCACCAGTGCGTCCAGGCATTTTGCCTTTGCCATTGGGCAAGGTGATATGAGGGAGGTGAACCGATGGTTTAATGCCGCCTTAAGTATTCATTTGGTATTGGCGGTTGTATTGGTTTTGGCAGGATGGATGGTAGGTGAATATTGGATCATGCATTGGTTAACCATACCGGTTGAGAGAGTCTTGGTTAGTGCCTGGGTTTTTCGGATCTCGTTGGTATCTGCTTTTTTTGGCATGGCATCTGTCCCCTTTATAGCTATGTTTACGGCGCAGCAGCGTATTACTGAGTTGGCCATATTTGGGGTTATTCAATCCTTTTGCTGTTTTATCTGGGCATGGTGGATAAGTCAGGCAACAGGTGACCGTTTGTTACTTTATGCTATTGGTATGTCGGCAATACCAACAAGTTTGTATATCGTCCAGATATTTCGGGCCTTATCTGTTTTTGAGGAATGTGCTATCAATAAGTATTATTTTTTTGATGCAAAACGGCTTCGAGAAATAACTTCCTTTGCTGTTTGGAATTTGATCGGAAGCCTCGGGGCATTGTTGCGCAACCAAGGGACAGCGATTTTACTGAACATCTATTTTGGAGCCAAAATCAATGCTTCTTATGGAATTGCTAATCAGGTATCGGCTCAAACCAATCAAGTTGCCGCAGCTATGATGGGGGCGTTTACCCCGGAAATTACAGCCAGTGAAGGGCGGGGAAACCGCGAAGGGATGCTTTCCTTAGCGTTGCGTGTATGTAAAATAGGAACGATTTCAATCCTGTTCATCACCATCCCGTTAATGGTGGAATTAGAGTATATTTTAAAACTCTGGCTGATAGACCCTCCTGAGCATACAGCACTGTTTTGCAGGCTCATTTTGACTAATTTTCTCATTGATTGGACAACATCTGGATATATGATGGCAGTTAATGCTTATGGCCGCATTGCCGCCTATCAGGCAACATTAGGAACGATCTTGGTCATGACCCTGCCGATTGCTTGGGTGTTTTTGTATATAGGTTTAGAGCCTACGAGTGTCGGCATTGCTTTTATTATCACGATGGCATTGTGCTCCATAGGCCGTATTCTCTGGGTAAAACATCTTTTTGGCGTACCCTTGCAACGCTGGATTAGTAGAGTACTTGTTCCATGTGTTTTTGTTGGGATAATTATATTGATAGGGGCTATTTTTCCTTTTTTAATGGTGCCTGAATCTTTTTGTCGCCTTGTTTTGACAACTGTAACCAGCACTGTTATGGGCGTAGTGATAACATGGTATGTTGGGCTTGATGATACTGAACGAGTGTTTTTTAAGCGAAGTATTATGAATATAATGAAAAAAATGAAGTGAAGAGTCATAGATGACAACTCTGTAAGGTAATTGAATTTAAGTCTTTTAAAAGGGAAACAGCAAATGTCTGTCCAGCACAAGTTTGTTTTTTTGGGGAATGGTTCTTACAACAACCATGGCTGCGAGGCGATTGTTCATGGAACGATGGAAATCCTCAAGCATGCGTTTGGTGAACACATCATAGCGTACAATGGCATTAGTGAGAGGCCTCCTGTTGTCGAGGAACAGGAAAAAACTATTCCAGTCCAAGATGTCTGCTCATATTCAATTTATGAAACGCCTTCGTTGTTAGATCGTTGCCGTAATAAGCTCATCAGGCTCAGAAGTGCCGAAGTTCCTTCCGCTAAGAAAGTGATCGCACCGCATCTTCGCGATGCGGTCGCCATGCTTGCCCTTGGTGGTGATAACTTCTCGCTTGAATATGGCATACCGTATAATTTCTTGGGTTGGAATTCCATCGCTCGAGATGCTGGGTTGCCGGTTTTCATTTGGGGTGCAAGTGTAGGGCCTTTCAGCAAAGAGGAGACGTTCGAGAGGAAATTTATTCAGCATGCACAAACACTTACGAGAATCTTTGTGCGTGAAACGGAAACGATGTCCTACTTGACTCGACTCGGACTCGAGCGCAAACTATACTTGGCGGCGGATCCCGCTTTTGCAATGGTGCCAAAGAAATCAAGGTATGAGGTAGAATCGCTGGAGCAGGCTGTTGGTATTAATCTTTCACCCTTGATGGCTCAGTTTGTCACGGCTGGGGATATGGATGCGTGGAAGGAAATGGCTGTACAGATGATACTGGCTGTTTCTAAGGCGGTCGAGCGGCCGATTGTGCTGATTCCGCATGTGAATGCAACTGAAGCGACTCGTAGTTGTGATCCGGGTTGGTATTACAAGGATGATTACGGATTCCTGGCCGGAGTAAAAAACGATCCCAGACTGAAAGGTCTATCAATAACGCTGTTGAGCAACGAATTGTCTGCGCCGGAGTTGAAGCATGAAATCTCTCGTTTATGGGCATTCGCGGGAGCGCGAACCCACGCGACGATTGCAGCGTTTAGCACTGGAGTTCCATGCATCAGTCTTGCTTATAGTGTTAAAGCGCGTGGGCTTAATAAGGATGTTCTTGATACTACGGATTTTTGTATCTCTCCAACCCTGCTTTCTCCCACTCGGCTTGTGGATGCTTTTAAGGAACTGGAGCGTGCGCGGCCAGATATAATGCAACGATATGAGTTGGTTATTCCAAAGCTCAAGAAGAGTGCTTATGCCGCTGGAGAGGTTTTGAAAACTGACATTGAGAATCATTATGGAAAGCTGTAGTCCAACAGGTGACCCAACTTTCTCGGTGGTAATTCCGCTTTACCAGAAACGTCATCGAATCGAAACGTGCTTGGCATCGATTAGAACCCAGACGTATTTTCCTTTGGAAATCATCGTAGTCGATGATGGCTCGACCGATGGTGGTGGTGACGTAGTGCAGAAAATTGGAGATGATTGGGTGCGGTATGTACGGCAAACTAATCAGGGAGTTTCCGCCGCGAGAAACGCTGGGATAGCCCTTGCTCGTGGCTCCCATATAGCCTTGATTGATGCTGATGACACATGGAGCAATAATCACCTTGCAGTCTTGGCGCAACTGGCTGCAAGGCATCCGGAAGCATCAATTATTGGGACATGCTGGTCGGAAAATGGGAGAGTCATTAATAATAAGGATGTGAATACTGGAGACCAGGTGATCGATTTAGACCATTTTTTGCGGTGTTCGGCGGACGGATTTCCGCCATTCTGTTCTAGTGCTGTTGCTATACGAAAAAGCGTGATTGGTGATGCCCCTTTGTTTCCGGTTGGGAGCCGAATTGCGGAGGATCAGGATGCATGGCTCACGTTGCTCGCGCTTGGTGTGGGTTTTAAAAGTAGTGAAGTTACCGCCGATTA
>DYOB01000169.1 GCA_020720765.1 Borreliella garinii | reverse complement strand
CTATACGCAGATGACCAGGACCCCGATCCCGATCCCCCGTAGGCAGAACTGCTATACCCGCCGTTTACTTCCAGAAGCTCCTCGCGGTTGAGGAGCTGGAACCCTTCAAGAAACTGTTTCATGTTGGTTAATTGTAATCCAATGTAAACGGCGTTTGAGCTGGTATTGTACTTGGGTCGAGCGGATTGCCCTCAATGCTAAGTTTTAGAAGACCCGGCATTGAAAAAGCCCAATCAATTGTAGTTAAGTTATTTCGATCTAAATACAACTCTCGGATACTTATGTTTCCTCTTAAGCTATCTATTTCGGATATGGTATTGCTTTTTAGATTCACATAAAGCAACTTACTCATACTGTTGTTCAGAGTTACCGTTTGAATTTTATTCATATCTAAATCAAGTTGAACAAGACTTTTCGCACTAATCACTCCTTCCATGTTTGAAATTTCTGCACGCTTGATCCTTAAGTTAGTTAAATTTGGGAAAGACACGCAATCTGGCACACTCTGTATATTGCTTCGATAAATATTTATTACTCTGAGATTGGGAAGTGAGTGTAGTTCATTAATCTCTTCAAGTAGATAGAATTTTATATTGATCTCTTCCAAGTTTTTGCACAAACTGAGGGGAGCAAGATCAAGATCTGGACCAAGAAATGCGCTATCGCCACTCAGTGAAAAACTCTTTAGATTCACAAGTTTTTCGATACCAATGAGGGATCTTACGTCACTGGTTTGAATTGTCAGAGCTTCTATTTTTTCTAGCTGGTTTTCCGATACTGCGCCTTCGCCAAAACCGTAGACACTTCGTATTGTATACTCCAAAATGCTATCCCTAAAGATTCTATTCTTTTCCTCCACACACGATAACATAATAAAGGCCAATAGTAGAAAGAGTAACATCGATTTCATTGCCAACCCACCATCGCATCCCAAACCCAGCGAATACCGTCCTTACTTTGTTCTCCTGCGTAGGTTTCTTCAGTACTACCCGTGAAACATCCATTTCTATACCAATCAGCATGGACCCTGATTTCATTAGCGAGAGATGCGTCACTTATGGCAATATCTCTTCCAAAACGACTCTTGAACTCTGTTTTAAGCATTTTAGCCATACCTAGAGAATCGTTTAAGGCCATTGCAATTGTTTCTGTATCCCTATTATCAATATAAAGTGCCCCACCAGCACTATCAAATTCAAAACCAATTTCCCACTCGTCCCTATCGCGCCATGATTCTAAACCGACTGGCTGGGTTGGTTTCCCATCCCCTGCCTGAGGGTAAGGATTTGCAGGATTCGGGGTGGGTGGAAAACTGCCGGGTTCACCATAGGTAGGCTGGGTAGTTGGTCCCGAAGACGCAGTTACTCCGTACCGAGATGACCCAGATGTGGAGCCTGAACCGCTGTACGCAGATGACCAAGAACTCGATCCTGATCCCCCGTAGGCAGAACTGCTATACCCACCGTTTACTTCCAGAAGCTCCTCGCGGTTGAGTAGCTGGAATCCTTCAAGAAACTGTTTCATAACTATTTCCTTTCGCTAATCCCTTCGGTACCTGTAGGTAATACACTACCACTATAAGGGGCAATTCCTGGGACATCATCCCTATCAAGCCCCCAATATAAAACCAGTTCATGTTCGAAAGGAAGGTTATCGTTTGCGGAGCGATAGTGTTCTGGTTTTGCGTTGGCGGGTCGGATTCGATACCAAGATCGACGCGTTTGATTTCCATTTTGATCCAAATATATCATTTGTTTTATAATTATTAAGTTCACAACAACAGCGGTTTTTTCAGTCATTACAAAGCTATACCCGTAATAAACACCTTCTTTCTCGAAGGCGTGGTCAAATGTTAAATGGTAATCTACAGTGGGATTGATGCCAGCAGATCTGAGGATGTCCCATTCCATCTGCAAATCGTCGCCTGTGTATTCGATCCATTCTACATTTTGGCAGAAAAGCCCGGAGCTAACATTAAGGAAAAAGAATATTAGAAAAAACTTATTTAATATAGTCATATACGCCATCCTTATTGGTATCGATGAGTCGGTTAACTATATTCCCGTTATATGTGACATACATTGTGGTTATCATATAACTCTGATTATTTCCCAGTAGGGCAGATCTTGTTTGAAAGAAATACGACACGCCCTCCTGTTTGAGAACGGAGTCTATTGCCCTAGCATTATTTAACCGTTCAGTATTATTGGCATCCCCGTTTAATGCAATATCATCCTGATAATCGAATCCAAACCTCTTTTCAAGGTCATTTCTAAGGATAGGATCATTTGGACTATATTTGTAGTTCTTGTAATTATCATCCTCCGGCAAGTCCGGATAAACGGGCGCGTCAGGATCTCCCCCACTTCCATCTGTGTCATAACCTTTGGGCCTGGTCCCCGGATTACCAGGGCCAGTTTTCGGCGGTTTATTATCCCCTCCTGGTGTTTTATTCCCACCGTCACTAGGTGCAGACCCGGAGGTGCCATACCCAGTCGACCCAGATGTGGAACCTGAACCGCTATACGCAGATGACCAAGAACTCGATCCTGATCCCCCATAGGCAGAACTGCTATACCCGCCGTTTACTTCCAGAAGCTCCTCGCGGTTGAGGAGCTGGAATCCTTCAAGAAACTGTTTCATATGATTTCTCCTTTTCATATTGAACGATTTTCCAATTGCTAGTTTTACTGGAACCTTTTTCTATATTGACTCGCATCACTTTCAAGTTTTCCGCGATGGTGTCCCAATCAGCGTCACTTTCCATCGCTGTTACCTGCCAGGGCAAAGGTGGACCGTTCCAGATTAACAGTGTGATGGTATTCTTGGCGACTCTTGACAGTTCTCCAAACGCTTGGCGGGGATTTAAAACCATTTCCCAGGCTAGGAGAACAACTATTTCGGAAAAAGCGCCGTCATTAAAAGGCAGCCAATCTAATTTGGGTATTAGCCCGCATTCTTCGTCACGAACCCAAAGAGAATATGATTTTTGAACCCCTGAAAAGTTGACCGGGACCGTGAAACCGTGAAGTATTGTAGTATCCTTTGTTAAGGACAAATCTAGGTTATCCCATTCTTTTAATATTTCCTGTTGAAAAGTTTTGTGGTAATCCAAAGTTTCATGGACTTTTTGATAAGCGCCATGGTGGGCGTTTCTGATTTTTTTGGATCCATGCCGCACGAATTCTTGAAATACCTTATAGTGTGCTTCGGCTGACCTTTTCCAAGTCCATGGCTTAACAAATTCAGCGGCCTTTTTTCCTATCGTTTCGAGGTAATCCTCCAGGTTGTTGATAACCAAGGTGAGGACTTCTGCAATCCTCTCAGCCTGAGGTTGTACTGGAAGAGCATTGATTCCATGTTCAGTATATTCATCCATCCCCAGACCTGGGGTGTATAAGAGAACGCATCCGCTAGCCATGGCTTCTAAACCAACTAGACCGAAAGGTTCATATCGGCTCGGCATAAGGACTATGTCGGTGCGTGAATAAGCCTTGCTTAATTCTTCACCTGAAAGAAAAGTGTGAACGTTAACCACGTCGCGAAAGTCGTCAGGTATTTCCCCACGACCATAAACTGAGAATTCCAACTGGTGCTTTTTCCTGAAATCAGTACCCAGGAGTCGAATAGCGTGTACTGCCTCCTGGAAACCTTTTTGCACAGCATCAGTTCTACCAAAAAAAGCAACTCGAACACGCCCCGGAAGTTTTTGGGGTGCAAACTTTTCAGGAAAGAAACCCAGGGGTAAAATGACAGGTTGTGTTCGTACCGTCAATCCATCCCACGCACGTTTTTGTGCAAAGGAGCTATAGACAAGGACTAAAGCAGCTTTTTCTAGAGCTGTCTTTTCAATCTTCATTTCCTGAAAGTAGGTGTCATTCATAGCCTGAGTACCCAGCATATTCGTGAAAAGAAGGTGAGAAGAATAGATCACATTTTTTAAGAAACGGAATGGAATATAAGCCAAGCGGTCGTTGGTATGGATAATATCAGGGGAAAAGCCTTGAACGATGGGTAGCGCTTGAGCAAAAAGAGAATCCGCGTTTTCTAAAAGCCGCGCTTCTTGGCTGTGTGCTGGAAAAACGTGGTGCGGCCGAAGTACCCAGTCCACCAATGGACCATTATCCTGGGGGGTAGAATGTGGATAGTGTAGGTACAGAACCTTCACCTCGGCATATTCTTTAAGTGCCGACACAAAGTCCCTAGAGAAAGTGCCCAAACCTCCGTATTGGAACTCTGGATGCTCGGTTGTCACGAAGAGTATTTTCATTACAAATCCGTAGTTTATTGAAAATTAATTCATTTGTCATTAGGAGCCTGTCGAACTTGAGATTTTGACACAGGACCGGGGAGCTGGGATGCTCA
>DYOB01000168.1 GCA_020720765.1 Borreliella garinii | reverse complement strand
CACAGCCCGGTCGTAACGAATGCTTTTGTATCGTGTCGCCATGGGCAACAGAATACCACACAGTTTAACCGCAAGTAAATTCCTGCGGTCTCAAGCGCAACAGGCTCTTAGGATCTAAAGGAGGCCTTATTCCCGGACTTGAAGTTTCTCGGAGAGCTTCTCAAGGTCGCGCTCGCTCAAGCCTTCAAGTTTTTCCAAGACGGACTTCACATGAGGATTGAGAGCCTTCAGTTCTGATCTGCTCAGGTGAACTCCACCGGACCAATGTTCCTCAAATGCTTCACACGTCATCGGTGCGACTTTCTTGGTAATTTTCAGGATGGCTTGGGCGTATTGGCGAATTTCCCACTGGGCGTGCGGATCGAGTCGGAGCTGAAGAAACCGAAGAAGATTGTGCAGGTCCATGGTCCAGTACCATTCGGTGTAAAGGTTGACGGGTAGGCCAATGCGTGCCACCTCCCTGGCCAGGCCAGCTTCAGTCATTTTCTGGTACGAGGTGTAGGCAGCCTTTTCGATGCCCCGCAGTTCTGTGAGGAATTCCTGGGCTAAGGCCTCATCCGCAGCCTCGCCGCGGCCTTGTTTATTGTTTTTGCTCTGTAGGGAAATGACCTCGGGGGAAGGTTCATAGAACTCATCTTTCATCACAGAGTACCTTGCGCTGATCTCATTCACCTTGGCAGTCCGGTGGCGTATCCATTGTCTGGCAACAAAAATAGGCATCTTACAGTGAAAAGTGAGGCTTACCATTTCAAATGGGGAGGTGTGGTCATTTCGAAGAAGGTAATCGATCAGAGCCCTGTCTTCCCTGACAGTTTTTGTGCCCTCACCGTAGCTCACTCGGGCGGCCTGAACAATTCTTGCATCTCCCCCGAGGTAGTCCACGAGCCTTACAAAACCCTTATCGAGAACATCAAATGGTGTATCCAAGATATGTTCGGCTTCTTCAACGAAACTCCTTCCCACGTTTACCCCCTGTACCCTATAATAAAAGGGTGAGTGCTATGAAGAATACCGCAGAAGCCTTTGAGTCGCAAGAGCTCCTTGAAGCTCTTTTTCATTACCTGCCTATAGGCCTCTTCGTCATAGATTCGGACCAGAAAATGATCTTTGCTAATAAAAGGATGGAAGAGATTCTAGGGTGGGAAGGGGATATGTCAGGGGTTTCCTTTATGGACTTTTTTCCTAAAGGCAAAAGTACGGACCTTTATGATATTTGCGAGGAACATTTCAAGTCAGCATGCCAAGCATTCCACACACAGGTAGGTTTGGTTGATACCTCCGGGCGTGGGTTTAAAGCACTTATCCATGGCGCCCCCTTTCAAAGTGCTTCGGGAAAAACCTTACTCGTCGGTACCCTGTGCGATGTCACAGCAGAAGAAAACCTCCGGCTTAATAAAGAAGCTGCTGATAAAATTCTTCTTCATGACCTTAAAAGTCCGCTCAGCGGCATCATGGGTCTGGCCCAATTGCTCAGGCTCGAACTCCCCGATCATAATGAGGCTTCGGCCCTTTCTGAAACACTCCTTAAAAGATGTTCTAGGGTTTTACACAGAATGGAGTCTCATTTGGCGTTCAACCGCATTGAGTCGGGAGTCTTTGATCTTGTGTTTGAACAGGTTGATCTTGAGCACCTTGTATATTCTGCACTTTCGCATTGGGATGAGGTCCGGGAGAAAGCTGGTCTACACTGGAACTTTGAGCCAGAAAATCTACCTCAGCAGACTCTTTGGTTTATTTCAAACCCCACCCTGCTTGTCTCGATTCTGGAGCATCTTATTCAAAATGCCTTGGAATCAGCACCCTCCGGAACCGAAATAAAAATTGTGGCAACCTTCGATGACGTTCATAATTTGGACCTCACTGTTGCCAATAAAGGGACAATCGCAAAGGACCTTCTTGTTCATCTTTTTTCTCCTCTTGATATTGCCAGTAAGACGGGAAAGGGGATGGGATTGTATACGGCTAGGCGCTTTGCACAAGCGTTGGGAGGTGAGATAGAATGCCTCAAAACAGATTCTGAAGTTGTGTTTCATGTTCATCTCCCGAATGGTGAAGGGAAAAACTATTTATGACGTTTCCTTTTCTAGCCAGTAGGGATATTTTTCAGGCCGTTTTCGAAACCCTCCCTTTAGGCATTTGCGTGACTGATGCCGGCGGTTTTTTTGTCTTTGTCAATAAAAACTACTGCCGTATTTACGGGTACACGGAGCAGGAACTCATTGGGGAGTCATTTATTAAAATAGTTCAGCCGAGTCAACGTCAATTGCTTCAAAACCTGCACAAAGATTTTATCCGGGGGAAAGAAGAGCTTGACGCAGAGTGGACTGTTCTTGGAAAAAATGGAAAGTCTATTTCCATCAGCGCAAAAGCGAGCCGCTTTAAGGGGAATGACGGACAATATTATATACTCACCATGGTTGAGGAACTCACTCATAAGAACTTTTTAAAAAGGCAAAAAGCCTTATCGGAAAGGGTGCTATTCCAGGACATTTCAAAGCCCTTAAAAGAAATTGAAACCGATATTATCAATTTTTCAACCAGAAAAGTTTTACCGCCGCGTGTCCTAGAATACTGCGACTCTATGCGGGACTCGGTTGACAGGATCCATACCCAATTAACATGTGTCAGGGACCTAAGTTTAATTACCTCGGGCAACTTTGTTCCAGCTCGAAATTTTATCAACTTGAATGATCTCTTTAACAAACTTAAAAATGAATTCTTTTATCTGGCTAAGTCCTACAGGGTGGAAACAGAGTTTTATATAAATGTAAAGGAAAGACATCACGGGGCGAATCTCGTTATCATCTTAGATTATTTTTTGCTTCGCGCAACCCTAGAGAACCTCATAAAAAATGCTATCGAAGCTTCTCCTGAGGGTGATTTAATCTATGTGTCGGGAATTCAAAATGGGGACCGGTTGGAAATCAAGGTTAGAAATAAGGGCGAAGTTCCGGCTTCCATTCTCAAATCTTTTTTCTCCCCCTATGTCACCACCAAATCTTTCGGGACAGGTTTAGGTACTTATAGCGCAAAACTTCTTACCGAGGCTATTGGAGGAGTTTTAAGTGTCCGTTCGGAAAATGGGGAGACGGAGCTCCTAATTTCCCTCCCGATAGGCGTTGTCGTCGGGAACATTTGACTCAACGGTCTCGGGTGAAGCCGTGTTCTGAAATACCGTTGTTCGGTTGCGACCTTTTTCCTTTGATGAATACAGTGCTTTATCCGCCCTGTGTATGAGGGTGGATGAATCGGGTACGGGTTTATGGCTTGAACAGTATGCAACTCCGATACTCACTGTGACATTGAGATCCTTTCCATCATACCGGACCCTATTTTCCATAATACTTTTGCGGATGCGCTCAGCTATAAGCCATCCATAGTTTTGGTTGCACTGAATCAGCATGATCACGAATTCCTCACCGCCAAACCGTGCTGCTACGTCTTCCATACGGATGCTTTTTTTCAATATATCCGCAACGTTTTCAAGAACGGCATCACCGGCAAGGTGCCCGTGGATATCGTTGAACCTTTTGAAAAAATCGACATCGAGGATAAGGATGGTCAGCTGTGCCTGGTACCTTTTAATCCGTGCGATTTCCTCGTCCATCCGCTGAATAAGGAACGAATGGTTGAAAAGTTTTGTCTTGAAATCCACGATGGCCCGCTGGTAGTGTAAAGTATTCTGCAGGCTTATGGAGCCGAACGTGATCAACCTCTCCATATAGCGGATTTCCTTCTGTGTGAAATCTTCCCCGACTATTTTTTTCCCGATGATGATAAACCCTATGGGTTTGGAAAAACTGATAATAGGCATCACCCTTTTCGGGGACAGAAAATTAAAAATGCTGGTCAGAGGAGGCCGGTCGATCATGTATTCAAAAACATTGAAGTCAACGGACATAGGTGAGAGTGAAAAAAAATGTTTATAAGGCTCAAATGTCGGGATGGACAGCATTTTTTCCATTCTTTTCATATTTTTAAAGACAGCGACGGATGGGCTGGTGTTGGGTGTGTGCTCTTCGTAGATAAAAACCAGGTAGCCCGGGGCGACACGCTCAAGGAGTTTCTGACAGATGTACTCTGTAACCTCGTCCATATTGACTTTCGTAGAGAGTTCACCTGCTTCCTGCAGAAGGACTTCAAGTTCCCGTACTTCACCGGAAAGTTTATCCAGGTGCTCCAGGATGCCCAATTCCTGGAGGAGGTTGTAGTGTTGCAGTATATCCCTACCGCTATGAAGTTCTTCGAGAAATCCCGTGGTTCCCATACTCTCACTATATCGGCAGAAAGTAGTATCTGCAAGAAAGATCCTATCAACATGCTTGGCCCCCTCTAAAAACCTAACGGTTACGGGACTTGGGCCTTTCCTCCCAGGT
>DYOB01000167.1 GCA_020720765.1 Borreliella garinii | reverse complement strand
GCTGGGGCTACCAGCAGGTGCAGGACTGGCTGGCGGGTAAAGACGTGGCGGTGGAAAAAACCCAAATTCTTTCCATGACGCCCTTCAGTATGCAGGGGCGAACCTTCCAAACCGCCTTGGAAGTGTCAGAGTCCATGCTCAAAGAACCAGAGCTCTGGAAAAAGCCCCTGAACCGCGGATTGGTAGACGCATGGCTAGAGAACAACGGGAACCCGCTTTTAGCGGAACAACTGAAGGACCTTCGACAAACAAAAAACTTAGACGAAAATTTAGTCCTCAGAAGGAGTGCCTTACTTCTTAATCCAGAAAAGAGATTTGTATTAGCAGATGGAACCTCTTCCATTGGTTCTATTTTTGAACTAATGAATGTACTTGAAACCCATCCTGAAAACATTATCAATGATTTAAAGAACACAGAAAGCATTTTATGGGACCACTTTTTTATCTGGGGTTTTGAAGAAACCTTGAGCACCCTACCCAAAATAATGAAAACGGTTAAGAGCAGAAAGCGCGTAGTCTATTTGTTCCTGGTAGCTTTGAAAAACAATACTATTGCACCCTTTAAGGATTCACGATTTGCCGACACCGTCTTGAGTACAACCTTACAACTACCCGGTTTTCCAAAAGAACTCCAGACCAAGGCTCTTATGGAGTTAGAAGATTCCAACAGTCTTTTTAGCGTATGGCTGGAAACTGTCAGTCAACGGGAGTGGCCCAAAGAATGGGAAAATGCAAAACCGACCTGGAACGATGTCATCGCCTTTACCCGTGGTCTCGCTTTAACCTCAGGAGAGCGGCTCGAAGCAACCAAGAACAAAGCTCTTGAGACGATATCAAAGGAAGGGTCTTCGACGAATGCCGCTGAACTACTCAATAAACTCTTGCAGACAATGTCACCCGTAAGTAAAGGTGAATTAGAAACCTTTATTCAAGAAAAAGTAGCGGAAGCTGCTGAGCAGGAAAAACAAGGAGCCTTAAAGAAAAAACAGGAAGCCGAGGAAGCCCTGAGAAGGCGGGAAGCAGAAGAACGCGCTAGACAGCAAAAGGCCGCCGCAGAAGAAAAAGCCCGACAAGAAGCAATACGCTATGAACAGTATAAAAGGGAACAGGCGGCGTTTTCCCAGAAACGCCAGAAAAGAGAAACACTGGTTCAAACAATTATTTCCATGTTTCTTTCTGCTGGTATTGCGTATGGTGTTTACCTTTTTACTATGGATAAATATCCCACGCCACCTGAAGGATATACTATCACAGATACCTATATCGCTGAAGAATGGGATTGGGGAACTTGGTCAATGAAGGATGTAGTAAAGGATTGGGGTCCTTATTGGCATGGTTTGCTAAAGTTCCTTCTCTCTTTCGTATTGACACTTATGACATTTGTTGCACTTATATTGGCTGGTCTACTGGCAAAAAAAGATTGGAAATCTTTTATCACGAAAGATTCTAAATCTGGTTTGCTGGGCTTTATATGGACGTTTTTTCTCTTTTTTTCATTTTTACTACCAAATGATTTTAGTTTAACATTTCTACTATGGATACCTTATGTATTGTTATGGAGTCTTACCGGGTTCTTTGCTCTTTCGGTGTTGCATTCTTTTATTTCCACCCTTATTCAACTTTCCGGACATCCAGGCGGTACTGATCATGGAAAAAAATACCGTTGGGTTGGTGGAGCTCTCGGTATTATTCTCCGTTTCGGTTCAAATTGAGATGTATAGAAACTAGAATTTGTTACGGTCTCTCTTAGTCCTTATTATTTTTTAATAATGGCGACGTTCCTGTTTCAATTTCCCAGTTTCCAGCTAAATCTTTCTGGGGGGATTGTTTCCCCCCAGGCCCCCCTCAACACTCACTACAGTACTTTGCTTGCGCAAAGTGCCACCACAATCCACATCCTGGAATACTGGGCTTCAACTACGCACCAGCCGGAAACCGCAGTTGCCTCTGCCACGGGAGTACGGGGTGCTGGAACTCCGCCTAGACACTGTAGAATTAGAAGCCTTATCACTCCAGGCGCCACCGCTTCTGACACGGCCCAGTCTGAATGCAGGCCCCCTCGGATCGGTTTGCGCTGCTGGGGTGTAGTTCCCTGAACTGTCCCAGCACCATTCCTCCACGTTACCGCTCATGTCGTACAGCCCCAGCTCGTTAGGAGCCTTTTCGGCTACCGGGTGCGTTTTCTCCCCACTGTTTTTATCATACCAGCCGACCTTGTCCAGGTCGTTCCCTCCGGCGTATTGATAGCCCTTGCTTTTGTTACCCCCCCGCGCCGCAAACTTCCATTCCGCCTCCGTTGGTAGGCGGTAACCTTTGGCTTCCCAGTCGGCCAACACAGCATCCCAGGTGGCATTTTCGCCACTAGTAGGTACTGCACCCCAGCGGGCCGGGTCAGTGTTGCCGTTAACGGAGTATACTGGAGTTAAACCTTCACGCATACTCAGTTTGTTGCAGAACACCAGGGCATCGTACCAACTCACATTGTTAACAGGGTTGTTATCGCCGATGCCTTTGTCTGTTGCACTAGGGTTGTTCCCCATTACAGCCTTCCACTGGCCCTGGGTCACTGGGACGCTGCCTATGTAAAAACTGCTCACTATGACTGTATGCACCGGGCGTTCATCGTCATGACCTTCGTTAGAGCCCATATTGAAGCGGCCGCCTTCCACCCGTACCATTTGAAATAGTGACGCATATAACTGCCCAACAAACTCGTTTCCTTCGTACGTTATATCCTGGATTTTGTTTTTCTTAAAAGTCGGGACTGTGCCTTCCCCTTCAATACTCACGTGTAGCTTTTTATGTCCCCAGAGCTCGTTTTCCTCGTAGAGGCCACCAGCTTTTTCTTTAATCCAAAAACCATTTGAGTCTCCGTCATGAATCTTATTTTTTCGGAAAGTCGGAGAAGTATCTTCCCCATCGATCACAACTTGACTTTTTTTATGTCCCCAGAGCTCGTTTTCCTCGTAGAGGCCACCAGCTTTTTCTTTAATCCAAAAACCATCTGAGTTTCCGTCGTGAATCTTATTCTTTCGGAAAGTCGGAGAAGTATCTTCCCCATCGATCACAACTTGACTACTTTTTTGGCCCCAGAGCTCGTTTTCCTCGTAGAGGCCACCAGCCCCCCCCCAGATATTAATTCCATTATTGTTATCAAAAATTTGACACCCTTTTATTAGGGGTTCTACCTTTTCGTTTACATCTTCATCATACATTTTGATCACTCTAATTGCGTAGCTTGTCGCTCCTGAAAATTTGCAAAGATTTACTTCTGGATTTCCATGGGAAATGTCTAGAAGTACGCCAGTTTCTTTTCCTTTAAATCCTTTAAAAGTACAACCTTGAAAAAGAGGTGAACCACCAGTAACATCGACGATGGAATTGGTTTCACCTTCTGCACCCTGAAATTCACAATTATAGAATTCCCATCTGGAGTCTACCGTGATACCTGTATCATCGTTATCGTTGACTTGTGAAAAAACGAGTCCATGAAACGATCCTTCACTAGAAAGATACAAACCATCGATGGTAATCGTAGCAGGTTTCTTACAGTTTTGTGATTCAATGCGAAGTTTCTTATCAAGAGCATCCACCCCAGAGTATTGTCCAGGTTGGAGGATGAGCACAGTACCACCTTCTAGTGAATCTATATACTCATTATTCCACATCTCAGGACTGATGGTTAGTTTTTCACCACTTGCAATTCCTGAATTCCAGTATTTCAGCATCTTTTCCCACTCGGGGACACCTTCTTCCACCCAGACCTTGGGGTACTCCCGGCCGCTCACGGTTTCAAACCACACGGCCACTGCGCCGTTCGTGTCTTCCAGTTCCATCAAGAGCTTGTTCTTGAGCTCTTTGGGCAGGTCGGCGAGTTGTTCCAAACTACCCAGCCTGGTGTCCGCAAAACGTGTTCCGGCAAACGGGGTAAGCACGTTCCCGTCCATGGCCAGTAAGAACATGTGGATCAGCCTTTTGCGGCTTTTCACGGTCGAAGCGAGTTTACCCAGGGCTTTCAGTGCTTCGCCCAATCCCCAGACCGCCAAGTAATCCCAAAAACCGTCCTCGGTATCCGCCAAGTTGCCAATAATGCTTTCGGGTTGTTCGTGTAACACCCGCCGCAAATCCAGCGGGCTCTGGACCTCGGTGCCGTCTTCGCAACAAAAAGGCCGGCTGGGGTCTAACAGCAGCGCGGTCCTCCGCAGTGCTTTCATGTCGCCGTTCTTTTCTTTTTCCATCTCTTCTTTGATGTCCCCCACGGCCATCGCCAGGTCCTGGTCAAAGCCCGCTAACCAGCCTTCCACCAGTCCACGCATCAGGTGTTTCTTGCCTACTTCGGGAGTCTCCATCAGGGCCGCCGCCAGTTCCTGTGTGGTTGCCACTTGTTGGCCGTCTAAATTGTAGGGCCGGATGTTGCTGTAAAACTTTGTCTTCTCCACCGCCACGTCTTTACCCGCCAGCCAGTCCTGCACCTGCTGGTAGCCCCAGC
>DYOB01000166.1 GCA_020720765.1 Borreliella garinii | reverse complement strand
AATTTCAACTTCCCCCCAATTCACGCATAGCCAGCTGGCATCCGCTGAACCAACCATAAATCCTTTCAGAACAAGATATCGTTCTATTGTTTGGAACGAATCTCACTATAAACTGACAGAGTGACGAAATCGGACACAAGTTGCAGATAAAAATCTCAGCTCTGATAATTTTTTTCCAGGCGGGCGATTTCTTCAATGATCTCCTCGCGTAAATCTCTTGGTTCCAGCACTTTAGCTTCGGCCCCGTAACCAAGTATCCATCTTTTTACATCATCCCTCCCTGATGTAAGCATTTTTAGAACGATAGAACCGTCATTCTGATGGATGATTTCCTGCCCCTGAGACCATGTTCGTTCGGTGACATAGCGTACTTGAGAGGCAGAAAACCAAATCTCCACTTCCAGTGGGTCATCGTAGATAACTCCAAAGGAATGCCTTAATTTCTCTTCTGGATCAAAGTTGTCAGGATAAGTGAAAATTGTGTCGGTAGGTGTGACTTTGCAAATCCGCTCTACGGCCAGTATACGAATATCTCCGTACTTAGTGGTGTTAACAAACAGGTACACTCCTCCATTATGCTCAAAAAAATGGAGCGGGTCGATTTCATATTCTTTCAGTTTGTCAGCCCAAAAAGAATGATATGTGATTACACAAGTACAATTGCCCAGCATGGCCTTTGTTAAATCATCAATGATTTGCTCTTTACCTTTGTAGCTCTTGGCCATCTTAGCATCAGGAAGAAAGATGGATTGAAGCTTGTCCAGTTTCTCGGCCAGGCCTTTTGGTGCAAAGAGGGCGATTTTGGAGAAGGCTGATGCGATGTTTTCCTCCAGACTGCTATCTTTCATGGTCTTAGATTCACCCTTGAGCAGAAACAGGGAGATGATTTCCGAGAGAGTGAATCTGATATCCGGCAAGTTGATCGAGCCAAGCTTCTGGTGAAAGTCTTTGTCAAGTTTCTTTCTGGTCCGATTTTCCACAATATCTTTCTCGCTTACAAGCGGAAAGCCTAGCTCTTCTTCAACGATCCGTAACCACTTGTAGACATTGGTTCGATCAATCTCCAACTCATCAGCAATCTGTTCAACGGTGGCTCCACGATGACTGCCAAGCATGTCGATAACCTTGAGTAGTTTCACCAGGTTTGCTCCTCGCATCTACCTTACCTCCCCTATTAAATTTTACATTTGCAACGAGTATTCATCCCCCCCGCCTTATGAGATGCCATTGTAGCAGAATGCTTCATTAAAGCGAAAACGATTGACCTCTGGACCGATTAAAAAAATAATCCGGCTGTGTACGAATACGTCACAGCCATACATTACCCTTCTGAATGTGAGCTGTTTAGTTCAATTCCAAAATAAGGAGGGTGTATGAAAACGGCCGTTGTGGGATCGAGGAATTTTCAGGATTTTGCTTTGCTTAAACAAATTCTTGGAGAGTATGAAATCAGCGTAATTGTTTCTGGTGGGGCTAATGGAGCTGATGCCCTTGGAGAAAAATATGCTCATGAGAATCAAATACCAACTTTGATCTTTAAACCTGACTGGAAACGTCTCGGTCGTGGAGCCGGGCCTGCCAGGAACAAGACCATTGTTGAAAATGCTGAATTTATTATCGCTTTCTGGGATGGCATCTCAAAAGGGACGCAAAGTTCGATAAATATTGCAAAAAAACTGAACAAACCTTTAAGAATTGTGAGGATTGAACCGTCATAAAAGGAGTGTCTTCGGCAAGAAAAGTGCAAGTCGAGTAAAATCTCGACCTGCACTTACAATCATATCGTTCTGTATTGATTCATAAATTTTCAGGAGGTGTTATGAATTACACAATTTCTTTTGGGGGGAAATGGAAGGAAACTGCCAATGGCCGAATTTTCATACATCAGCAAAGAAGAAGCTGAAATGCTAAGCAGGATCAAAAATGACTTTGAAGCCAAGTTTGTTGCGAGCAAAATTAAGATGAAACAGAAAAATCCCCGCCAAGGCATCGTAAAGAATTTCATGGATCCAAAAAAAAGGGAACAAGTCCTGAGTTGGCAACCGGCGTCATCAATGACACGCTGACAAGCTGACACGATAAGAGCAACAAACCACGCGGCAGGCAATGATAAAGGCTGCCGGCCTACCCGACCTGACATACAAAGGAATTACGACATGAAATCAAAAAAAATGAACTCATCTAACAGCCATTCAAAGGAAAATACTGCCCCCTTGACGAACCCCGAATATAAGGGGGAAAATACATCACCTACAGTTATTGTTGAACTGGGTAATCTAAGAGAACAACGACAATACATGTCCAAAATGATAGCAGGAAAATGCGTCCTCATGACATTGGATGAGTGGCTTATTGAGGAAAAAGTAAGCAGATTAAAAAAAATACACAATGACCTGACCTGACTTAACAAAGGATTCCTACATGTGTTCTTGGCCCTAACAGAAGGGGAAGCAACTGAGGAAGGCCTGAGCAAAGAGATATGTTTTGATGTTTTAAATTAATGACTTTGTGTTGCAAACTTTATGAAAATTCCGAAAAGGAGTCAGTGAAAATGATAGCACCTAAAATTCTGAACGATAAGTCTGTGTGCCTCGGAGAGTTGCCACGGGAGAAAGCTTTACGATTATGCCTTGAGGAACTCGTACCAGCAGGGGTTGCTTTTTTTGACCAGGAAAAAAGGCTGCAATATTGCAACGACAGTTTTGCCAAAATGACAGGAGCCTCCGAGGAAGTTTTAAAAAAAGATCCCATAACCACCCATAAAGACATTTTTTATCAACGCGAATTTAAAGAAATTTTTGAAGCAGTCTCTGCTGGTGAGAAAAAAAAGGTCAATAATGATGAGTTTTATTGGGAACCAAAGAGGGCAAAGTCAATTTATGTCAAATTGTTTATGTCCCCAGCGTTGGAAGGGGAAAAGATATTCGGCTATATGCTTGTGGTTATAGACAATAGTTCCAAAAAGTGTTTAAGAAACCAGCTCGCCGCAGCCTTTACAATGCAAATCAGGCGATGAATTCATAGAAACTCATCATGGAAAAGAACATGGTATCTCATGATAAAATCTGCGGATGTATGCTCGGTCTGGCTTGTGGTGATGCTTTGGGAGCAAGCGTAGAATTTTCCAGGCCAGGCACTTTTCCCCCGGTGACTGGAATGAGAGGAGGCGGCCCTTATCATCTGCGTCCTGGGGAGTGGACTGACGATACATCCATGGCCCTCTGTTTAGCAGAGAGTCTCGTTACCAAGCAAGGGTTTGATGCCAGAGATCAGATGGAGCGTTATGTTCGCTGGTTTAGAGAGGGATATTGGAGTAGCAACGGTAGATGCTTTGATATTGGTGAAACTGTTTCGTACAGCATCCGGCGCTTTGAAAATATGCAAGATCCTTACACAAACCGAGTACATGCCATGTCGGCAGGGAATGGCTGCATTATGCGATTGGCTCCAGTCCCGCTCTATTTTTATGGGGACTGGAACCAGGCTGTTGAGTTGGCCGGGAAATCATCCAAAACCACTCATGGAGCAAATGAGTGCATTGAGTGTTGTCGCCTCTTGGCAGCAATTATTATCAGGGCTCTTACTGCAACCAACAAGGAAGAGGTTATCCTTCACCATGGTCTGAACGATTTTTTGTCACCCAGAGTGCGGTCCATTGCCATTGGAGAATATAAAAAAAAGATTCCGCCGGACATTCAAGGAACCGGATATGTGGTTTCTTGCCTTGAGGCAGCACTTTGGTCGTTTTGGAGAAGCAACTCGTTTACCGAAGCTGTATTGAGGGCAGTTAATCTCGGCAATGATGCCGATACAACAGGGGCGGTATGTGGACAAATCGCAGGGGCATTTTACGGGCTATCTTCCATCCCCGAAGAATGGTTGAATACCTTAGCCAGAGAGGAGGAAATCCTGGATTTGGCTAAAAAACTTTCGAGTTGTGCGAAATGATCCCGCATACCCCCCAATAACTAGTGTTGACCTTGCAAGGCTATGTATTGCCGATTGGCACTGTATTGACAACAACTTCTTGTAGTTAAATCCCCCACACAACATCACTTTTCTCTTAGCATGACACTCTTTGTCATGGCCCCTCTGTTATATTGAGTGGTATCAGGACTGGCAAGCCCAACTCTGAATTTCCATGGAATGGTTTTCCTAAACTGTCACGGGGGCAGATGCCGTTAGGTCGACCGAAGCAAAACAACCTACCAACAGGATTAATGCAATCATGAGATTGCTAAGTAAAAGCAACTAATAAAGGAGGAAGCGATGGGACTGTCACAAAGTGATAAAAAGCCGGTCTGTATTTCATTAGAGAAGGCATATTCCAAAATTCGGAAATGGTACAAAGCAAATATTGATATGGTTCGCAGCCGTAATGATGACTACGGAGACCGTTCCGTCATGTTGATAGAAGCTCTTCCAGAAGCAAACATGCTTACAGACTTAGAGATAAGAGCTGTACTGGGGGAGGTGATTTATGGCCGCTTGGAATGGGCTTATCACCAG
>DYOB01000165.1 GCA_020720765.1 Borreliella garinii | reverse complement strand
GAAAATCTACGAATCTGCTTCACCTGCGGATAAAAATGGGGTGTGTGTTGGCCCCGTGTCGCCGCGAAGCGGCCCCGTGAACGGCCATAGGCCGCCCGTGGCAAAATTTTCTTTGCGATTTTTGGGCCCTTTGCAATGGATATATGAGTGCATCAGGTACATCGACCAGACGATGATCATCTAACATTCCGCAATCGCCGATAAACAAGTATGATTGGATGGTTAAAACAGATCTTTCAAATGTTTGTCCTTCTCGGATTGATTCCCCAGGCTGAAGCACCCAGGGATAACGCCCTCACCTGGCTCGAGGCGAGGGCTGCACGGAGAATCCTTGAACCGGCTGTGTGGCTGGTAAGGGTTGCAGACCCTGAATCGCCATATTTACAATCAAACCGTGATGTTATCTGGCACCCTGATTTTTCGCTTTATCCGAGGGGGTATGGTTGGTGGGGGTTGAAGATGAACGGCGAGCCGCTGAATTTCGAAGGTCTGTATGTACCCTACAGGGGGCGGCTGCTTCACATGAACGCCATGTTCACTTATGGAGCACGTTCTTTGTCCCCGAGTCCTTTTCCTTACGCATTAGAAGAATTTATAAGAGAATAAAAAAACGCCGCCCGAAGGATGCCGGTAAAACCCGCCTGAACAGGAAATCCGTTTTCCCCTTAAAGGGAAGGGATTTTTGAAGCCGGCGTCTTCGGGGGCTATAGCCTTACTTGGCGTAAAGCTCGACCACCATCTGCTCGTTGGCAATGGTTGGAATCTCTTCCCTGCGGGGAATATGATTCACTTTAATAGAGAGAGCGTCCTCCGCGACTTCCAACCAGGTAAACCTGGCCTTTCCGCCGTTGCGGGAAAGCTGTTCCCGAGCGAACTTTTGAATGTTCTCGCGGGGTTTAACCATGATAGCATCTCCCGGACGGACTAACGCGCTGGGTATGTTCAAAACGCGGCCGTTCATGTGGATGTGCCCGTGGTTGACGAACTGACGTGCCATGGCGCGTGTGCTTGCAAGTCCGGAACGGTAGATGACGTTATCCAGGCGTCTTTCAAGAAGAGCCATCATATTGTCACCGGTAACGCCCGGAAGAGCCTTTGCGCGCTCGAAGACTGTGCGGAATTGCCTTTCAGACAATCCGTACCCGAATTTCAGCTTCTGTTTTTCGATCAGCTGCTTACCGTATTCGCTCTGCTTACCGCCGCCCTTGCGTTTGGTGCCGTGCATACCCGGTTTCGTAGCCTTCTTTTTCAAAAGCTTATCATACTTGGGTTGATCGAAAACGTTCACACCAAAGTGACGTACGAGCTTCCCTTTTGCAACTTGCTTACGGTTCATGTATTCTCCCGTATTAGACTTTCGACCCTTAACAAGGGCCTGCCATTATCTTGTTTTTTATGACTGGCTGTCAAGACCTGAACGCCGGAGCTCTAAAGCCTCGGAGCTGTCCACGGCCCTCTCCATTCCACGGATAAGAATATTGATCAGGATGCGGAAGGGGATAGTCAATTTTTCCATACTGGTCAAGGGTCCCCTGAGTTTTGCGGCTTCCTTGAGAAGGGCGATCTCTGATTGAAGCCAGGGAAGATAGGTAAGAAAAAGGCTGACGGCCACAGCGAGGTTGGGAAAGAACCTGAGCATACGCCGTATTTGCATGGCGCTCATCGAATGCGTAAAAATATCGGCTAAAAGATAGACCGAGGCGAATTGAAAAGAGTCTAGGAAGGGAAGTGCGGCGCCCTCCCAGTTTTGGGTCAATAAAGCGGTTATTCCGTAGGTAAAGATCGGAAGCAGGATGAAAAATGCGACTCGCCGGAGGCGATTTAGTTGGAAAAAAAAGGTAAACCCCAAAAGTCGACCGAATAATAGCAGTGTGACAAAAGAATAAATTTGAAACTGCTGCGGTAGGATGATCAATAAGAGCGTCAAAACCAAATACCCACCGAGTTTGGGAGGACCTTGGATGTTCTGAAGTGCGGTAAGGTTCAAATAAGCCACGTCATAGTTTTCCAGTTTTCAGCGCCACCCGCAGGGGGATGGAGACCTGCTCGGGGAAAATGGGGCCACGCTCCGGGAACGCTTCCTTGGTAAAGGGTTTTTCCTTCCGCGAGCAGGATGACATCATCAACGTGTGCCAGGCATTTTTCGAGGTCGTGGGTGATGATCATTACCGCGATTCCCAAGTCCGTGAGTTCGAGAATAATTTTCAGCGTCCTCTGAACCCCATCCCAATCCAGTGCGTTAAAGGGTTCATCGAAAATCAGGTAGGTAAGTTGGTTTTTTAAATTTGGGGCAAGAGCCGAACCCACGGCCAGCCTGCGTTGTTCACCCCCGGAGAGCGTGAGCGGAGGGAGATCTGCAAACCCTTGAAGTCCCACCCTGTTGAGAATTTCCGCGGCGTCGATACCTCGTCTGCCGAAGGTGATTTCTTCTTCGCAGGTGAGTCCTAAGAAGTACCTGACTGGGTCTTGGATGACCATCCCCATCCGTGTGCGTGCCAGATTGAGAGTCCAAGCATCCCCGTCTATGGTTATTGTACCGGTTTTCCAGGGCTCGAGTCCCAGTAGAACCCTTGAGAGTAAAGTTTTCCCCTGACCGTTTCCACCCCCCAAGAGGGTAATTCCCGGGCCCCAGCTAAAATTGACCCCGTTGAGAATAACCCGGTTTTCCTTACTTATAACAAGGTCGCTGACGGCTATCAGTCTTTATTCCTTTCTTGCTGAACTGGAAACTGTCTTTTTAAGTAGGGTTTAAGAAGGACAACGAGGTAGGCACCGAAAAAGGCCTTTACGACGTCACCGGCCATATATGGAAGCATCGCAGCCGCCGCAGGGATAAGTCCCTGGATGGGGTAGACCTTATAATCAAGCCAGGGAAGTCCCAAAGCGTAAAGCGCAATAAAACCGGCTATTAATGCTAAAACATTCCTTAGAGGGTTCCATTCTTTTCTGTCTGCCAGTAAACCCGCGACAAAGGCTGATAAGGCATAGCCTGCAAGAAAACCTCCGGACGGGCCGTAAAAGACACCGAGTCCGCCGCTTCCCCCAGCGAAAACGGGGAGACCAAGTGCACCGAGTCCGAGGTAAAGAAGAACGGATAGAAGACCCCACAGCGGCCCTAGGATGATGCCGGAAAGCGCGGCAACCAGGTTGGCGAGAACGACGGGCACCGGAGGAATCGGGATACTGAGCCAGGCACCCCCTGCAATCAAGGCTGCGAAGAGAGCCATGAAACTGATATTGACAGAAAATTTCTTCATACACTCCTCCACCGGAAGGGTAATGATTATTATAGTTATTGGCAACCACGGCATTTAGGATTATGATAGAAGTATGTTCAAATCAGGGATCCTTGTGGGATGCGCAGAGCGTGGTTCACTTCATGTCCTTTTAGGGAAATTACGTCTGGGAAACCAGGCGGGGAAATGGGGAGTTCCCCAGGTTCCGGTTGAAGGAAGGGACTCGGTGATCGACTGGCTTGTAGTCAGGCAACACTTTGATAAAAGCATCTGGCCCAAGTTTGCCCCGGTGAAGGGGCGAACAGCCGACTGGACACCCTTTAAGACAGTAACGACAGGAATCCTCAGGAAGACACGGTGGGAACTTGTTCTTTTGAAGGAAGAACCGGCGTCACTCAAGCTGGATTTTTCAGATGAAGAAGCCCAGCGCTTGGGAGCCTACACCGGAAATTGGCCCTTTGGTCTGGCCGATTTTAAGGATTTGAGGTGGTGGCCAGCCTCGGCTCTTCCGAATCCTTTAATACCCGGTGTAAAAACGGCCCTAAAATTATGGGAAAGTTGAAAGATACAGGAAAATGAACAATACTGTCTGAATGAATGTGGTTCTTCTGGTTATGCCTGTACTTATCGGAGCCAATTTTTCCTTATTCACCCTTTCCGTAGTCCACCATCATTTTCAGAAAGAGAAATGGATAACTCTACTTCCCTCGTTTGCTCCGCTTCTGGTTGCGTTTTATTCGTGTTTCACACTTGCTGAATACCAAGCCCCCGACCCTCAAACTTATCTCCGGCTTATTCAAGGCCAGCTTTGGTTTACAGCCTTGGTTCCCTTGTCTATTTTTATCTTTTTCCAGGTACTTACTGAAACCTACTTTCCTAAAGCGAACCTCCTTATTTCCTTGGCGAATGTCTCTCTTGCGGCGGTGCGCTTTTTTCTGCCATTTTCGGGAACTTATAAAACCTTACCCGAAAAGGTCGTTACTTATCCTCTTTGGGGTGGCGGAATATTCCTCTTCCAGGGAGAAATAACCCCAATTTCCATTGTTTCCTTTTTATTAAGCGCGATTACTATAGCTCTGGGGTTTCTTTTGGCTCTGGTCCATATTAAGAAACTCAAGCCAGAGTGGAGGTTCTTTTTTTCTTTTATGACTTTGGCATTGATTGTTACTATGATACTCGATTATTTTTTCCCCCTTGATTTTTATGTTCTAGATTTCGTGTTCCTTATTTTTAGTTGGTTAAGAGCCTGTTGCGCTTGAGATTTTGATACAGGACCGGGGAGCCGGGATGCTC
>DYOB01000164.1 GCA_020720765.1 Borreliella garinii | reverse complement strand
GGACAGGGAAATAAAAAAAGGAGTGTGCGATGAAAAAAGGATTGCTTTTTCTCGCTTTAGTCACCTTGGGAGCTATGGCTTTCGCGCAAGACATCACAACGTTGTCTGCGGTAAAAAATGGTGACAAGGTAGATGTAACAATCACCTGGAAACCCGCCGATGACTGGACTCAGGTCTATCTGCGTGGTAACTACGATGGTGATCAGTGGGGCGGTGGTAAGCTGATGAGCAAGAACGATGATGGTTCTTTCAGCTTCACCATTACCGGTAAGGCTATTGGCGAGACTTTCGAATACAAGTTCTTTGCCGATGACACCTGGATGGACGAAGCTGAAAACTATCCCGTAACCGTTGGTAACCCCTTCGGTGGCGTGAATGGTTTCGTCACGGTTGACGACGCGCTTCTTGGAGGTACCTTAACCAAGGCTTTCGCTCCGACCATGCAGGCCGCCTTTACCTGGCGCCCCAGGGTTGTTGGCGAAGACACCTACACCGGTAACCTTTACGCCAACCTTAAGAATGTTATGTGGTTCAAGATCGGTGGCGAAATCCTCCCCGGTTTGACCGTGTACACTCAGTTCAACGCTATCTCCAACTCCGGTGATAGCGAAATCAATCTCTACAATGAATCTAGCGATCCTTCCCTCAAGATTGACATCGCCGAGCTTTTTTGGAAGGGTGGTGATTTCGGCGGCACGAATGTGGCTATTCTGACCCACTTCAGCCTGGAATACGCTACCGACTATGTCAATATCGCTTACCTGGACCACTACGCCAAGCCCATCCCCCAGACCATGGGTGCCAACGATGGTTACTTGTTCCGCCTGGTTCGTAACGATGCTGCCAGCGGTATCAACGCTCTCGGTGGTATGTTCCGCCTTAGCAAAAACCTCTCCTTTGGTGACGGCATCGGCCTGAACTACTTCCTTGGTTGGGGTTCCATTTCCCGCAGCAACCTGGGCGGTTGGGGTGCTAACAGCGCTAACTGGACTACAGAATTCAGCTTCCAATACGGTGCTATCGCTATGGCTTACCTGAGGACCCCGGTTGTTGACGCTATGTTCCAATACTACAACAGCTCTGCTGACGTGACTCCTCATGCCAACAACGTGGATGACTACCTGTCCAAACTGGACCACGAAATGTCCCTCGGTGTTAAAGGTTCCTTCGCTATGGGTTCTTGGGCCGCTCAAATGGCCACTCAGTTCTCGACCCGCGATCCTTCTCCCTTGCTCGCCTGGACCGTTGGCCGCCACATGAGCCTTGGTGCCAAGGTGAACCTGGACTTGGCTGAAGTGGGCGCTCCTGTGACTGTTTTCGCTGACGTTGTTCTCGGCGGTTCTGACTACCGTGCGTTCTACAACTACGATGACTTCGGTTGGGAAGATGAGGCTAAGGGCTACAACATCAATCAAACCCTGGTCCGTATCCTTCAGTTCAAGGTTAACCCCAAGGCTACTTTGGACATCATCACTATCGGCTTGGACAACACCATCAAGATGCTTAGCCCGCTTTACAACCAGGATGATGGCATTCAGGCCAAGAACATGTTCTACAACGCCAAGCCCTACGTGAAAGCCGATCTCGGCAAAATCGACCTCGGTTTGATGGCTAAGTTGTTCTATAATGGTTGGGAAACTGTTCCCGCTGATACCGCTCAGTTCGGAATCAGCGACATTGGCCTCCGCTTCGCGATGTCCGATGTTGTTCCTGGAGCATTGAACCTCCTGCAGCTTGACTACGGTATGCGCCTTGCTGGTACCACCACCACTGCTGTTACCACCGACGATGGTATTGCTCACTCTGTTGTGCTGACCGCTGGTCTGCCCTTGGATATGTATGCTTACGTTGGTGTGGCTAAGGTTACCGGAGAAGTTGTTTCTTCCTTTACCGATGCTCAGGACACAGTTGGTTTCAACCTTGGTTTCCGCCAGGACATCAAGATTATGGGCCGCGCTGGAAGCTCCTTGTTCATCCAGTACAGCCAGAACTTCGACCTCTGGGATAACGATGAGAACGCCAAGCTGAAGATGGCCGACGACTATGTCGCCGATCGCCTGTCTGCAAGCGGTGCTCTTTCGAAGTATAACAAGCTGGTGTTCGGTGCAAACCTCGACTTCTAATTCTTAGAAGAAAAAAAACCCGGCGAAAGCCGGGTTTTTTATTGCTAATTCTTTTAAAATAAAGTAAAACCCTAGTATGAAGATTAAACCTGCCATTATAACCCTTGTTGCTACCATAGCACTCTTATTTTCCATTGAAATAATTTTTAATATTTTCGATTTCAACAATGACGTTCATTTAACTAGTGAACTAAATTCCCTATCCTTGGAAACTGTAAATTGGTCTTTTTTTAACAAATATTTCTCAACACCAATCGATAATAGTGGTTATGTTTTTAAGAGAGAGATTTGGAACCCTCAAACCTCTCGAGTTGGTGTTGTTCTTGGAGAATCTACCTCCCAAGGGTATCCTTACCTGAATAATGTTGACTTCCCAAATTTTCTCGAAATGGCGCTTCGGCATTCGACTGGCGAAAACTATCAGATTGTCAATTTGAGTCAGTCAGCCCAGTCAAGTTATACCGTTCGGGACCTTGTCTCGACTATTGATGTCTTGAAGCCGGAATTTATTCTCGTGTACTCAGGACATAATGAGTACTACGGTACCATTTCTCGTTCCAGTTTTCAAAATGGCTTTCAAAGAGAACTTTTTCTATTACTAAATAAAATTTCGGTCATGAGGTTCATTTTTAGCATGTTTAAAGATCCTCTTGATGAAGACATTAGCCTCATGGATTTTCAATTCAACAGGAATAGGTATGGTTTAGTAGATTCGGATATCGCCGATGTTGTTGAACCTTTTATCAACAACATTGACGCAGTTACTTCGTATGCAAATAACCGTGCTATCCCCATTATACTTGTCGAGCCTGTCTCTAACTTGATTGACCAACCACCATTTCTTACCTCAGCATCCGATGAATTAATTTCTCGTTGGAAGGATTGGAATAACGCACTCCAAAGCAAGGATTTAGAAACTATAAAGGCCAACGTTGACTGGGCGCTAAGCAGTCCCTTGATTGCCTACCTAGCCACAACCCAATACCTGCTTGGACAATCGCTTTTGGTGGTTGAGTCAAAAGTAAATCTTCAATTTTTTGTAAATGCAAAAGATAGAGACGAAGTTCCATTCCGAGCGAGAACGCAAATGATCGAAAGATATAGGGAATGGGCAAAAGAAAAAATGAATAACAATTATAATATCTCCTTTATTCAGCTGAACCAGGATTTATTCTCAAAATATGGCGCTGGCTTTTTTGGGTTTCCTTTCTTCGTCGATCATGTACACTTAAGTTTTGACGGCCACCTTGCCCTCGCTCAAACTATTTTTCCAAGGCTGGCAAGAACATTAAGTCTTAGCTCTGAACAAATAAACTCTGGAGTAGAGTATTTAATTAATCCAGAAAAATTAAGAAGTGTACTACCCTTTCACTCCATTTTTGCTGAAAATGCACAGGTTCGGCTTGTTTCCATTTTCCTCAATCAACCTTTTTCAAGTATGTTTATTCCAATTCAAGTGGAAAGGGTAAATGCTTATCCGATTGGTTGGCCACGTGATCCTCTGGTGGTTTCAAGTTTTGTTAACGCCATAACATCAGGTTTGGATCCGCTTTTAAATTCTATGATAATTATTAGCAAGCGTTTTGAAGATTCCGGTAGACCAGACTTAAGTTATGAAATATTTCGCAGCTTCGCAGTTTCCTATCCAGGGTATCCACTTTCTTGGTTATATATTTCACAGTGGCATAAAAAGTTTGGTAGTGATGTGCTGGCAGCAAAATATTTGTCCTTTGCTCATGAACTTGCGTTGGGCTTAGAGCTGAAAAATGAGATCGAAATTATTAATCAATTTAAAGAACAAGGTGAAATCGAATATTTAGATATGAAAAACAACGATTCCCTCATAAACGATATCTTAAACCTTCCTTCTTTTCCTGACCTCCTGCTTGAAATTGGTGTGCCAGTAGACAACTAGGCTTAAAAAAATCTGACTAGTAATTGGAAACTGGAATCAAATGCAGTATACTCCCTGTGAAGTTTATATAAGGATGACATATGAAAAAGTTTAATATGTCTAAAATGTTGGGTATCGCTATGGCGATCTCGTTCCTGGGCTGCGCTCAGCCGATCACCGTGGGAGTTTCCTGCGAAATCGGTGTTGTACAGTTCGGTCCTGTCAGTGCGGAAGTGGAGCAGAGCCAGTCTCTTGCCCGCGGTTTGGCCAGCACGGGCGCCACAAGTGTTGTGTTCTCGGTGACCACCGCCGCAGGCACACCCGTTGAAACCAACCGCAAGTTGAACCTTGTTAATTTCAACGGCAACCTTCTCTCCGAGAACCTTGTTCTCAGCGTGGGGTCTTACCGTTTGACAAGCTTCCAGCTCTTGGATGAAGACGACAATGTCATCTATGTCACCCCCTTGTTGTCAACACCGGTTTCAAAGTTCCGCTTTTCACCGGCGGCCAAGTTCCGCTTTT
>DYOB01000024.1 GCA_020720765.1 Borreliella garinii | reverse complement strand
TTAGGAAGAATTATATCCACTTTCAGGTGCGCCAACCGGCTATTTACTCAGGAGCCTGGTAGGCTTCCATCACGATACTGTGGCCTTCTTCGCTTAAGGAGAATTGCCTTGAGTTCATATTCTCCTTCACTTCAAGGGTCGCAAAGCCGATTTCAATAACGGCTCCCGAGAACAGCGCACCCTTAACCCTGAGGATGCTATCGCGTTTGATCATGGTTGTGTTCAAAGCGTTCATCTCTTCAACCAAAGGTCCTAAAAGGCCGTGGATTTCGTCAATCTTCTTTTGTAATGTCGGTTCCCTGATTTTATGCGCCTCATATTCCAGCTTTTCGGTTTCAAGGAGGACAATTTTCGCTTTCAGGCGGTCCGATTTTCTCCTTAGAACAAAGTCTACCCCGACGGTGACCCTGGCACCATTGGATTCATTACCGATCTGGTGAATATCACAATTTCCCTTGACACTGAGGTGGCTGGAAATAATTTTTCCTGCTTCCCCCATGGAGAAATCACCGTTGACAAGAACCTCACTGTGGAGGACCGCTTTCTTTATGTCCGCCGAACCCAGGATCTCCGTCTGCGTGTTTTCGAGAAAATCGGTTTGGAGATTGCCCCCCACCCTTAAAAGTCCTTCTTTTCTCCCGAGAATTCCTCCGTGGACAAAAAGGTTTTTTTTCACATAAACATCGGTTGCGTCCAGGGTGTCGTTGATCTTTAAATCACCCCCTACGTGAACGCGGAAACCTTCTAGAACCCGATGTCTTATCGTCATATGGCCGGGAAACTCGATATGCCCCGTCGTGTAGTCCACATTTTCCACTTCAAGATAGTCGTCAAGGTGGAAATATCCGCCTTCCTGAATCATCCTTCCGGAAATTTTTGCGTACGCCACCCCGTTGTGTACAAGGGTATTCCTGCCCGGCAGGAGTTTTACAATGTCTTTTTTCCCGAAAGGAATCTTGACGCTTTTGACTGTGATCCCGTTCTGGCCGGGTTTAGGCACAATGGCGTGCGCCAAAACCTGATGGGCGTGAACGACGGCAAAGGGCTGGATTTCTTTATAGTCTAACCTTTGGTTGCCCATAAGTTCCCACTGGACATTCTCAAAGAGTTCTGGTTGAAGGCGCCAATATGAGGGTACTTCTTTAACTGGAAGCGTGCCCTCGGCTACAAGGACTTTTTCGATGATTTTTTTTGAAGTGTTGCACCCGAACACGGCTTCCTGGATATTCTGGACCATGATTCCCTGGCTTATTCCCTCGGCCCGTAGGGTTTCTTCAAGTTCCGCACCTACAAGAAGCATCCCTCCAACTGTTGCAGGATGAAAATCCGCCTTAAGAATCATATCCCCATCGGTAAGAAAAAAATGAACGTAAGAGTCGCCTTCTTGTCTAAGGTAGGAGAATGTGGGATCCATAAGAACATTATCGGTGATTTCCTTGACCTGGAACACCCTTGAATCACGTCTGAATTTCGATATAATGCCCTCTATGAAAATCGCGGTTATCGGTGCCACCGGGTATACAGGGATGCTCCTTCTCAGACTCCTCGAGAAACACCCTAAGGTAAGCTCCATCCTTCCAGTCTCCGGATCCAAAACCGGAAACTGGGTTTGGGAAGAAGATCCGGGGCTCGGTATGAGGCTAGAAAGTCTTGGTTTATACGAAGATTGCCAGGGGCGTTTCTTATCCGTGGACGAAGCGGCGGCCCAAAAACCCGACGTGGTTTTCGCAGCCCTCCCCCACCTGGAAAGCGCCCGAATCTGCGAACCCTTTTTCGGGATCAGCGTCGTGATAGACCTTTCAGCGGACTTCCGGTCGAAATCCCCCACACTCTTTGAAGAAGCCTATGGTCAGAAGCCCCCCCGTCCGGACCTCCTTGAAAAGGCTGTTTACGGGCTTGCTGAATGGAACACCGAAGCCATCAAAACCGCCGACCTTATCGCGAACCCCGGCTGTTACCCCACCTGCTCCCTCCTGCCCCTCTTACCGCTTTACCAAGCGGGCTTGATTCAAGGAAGGCCTATTATCAACGCACTTTCCGGCATCAGCGGTGCCGGAAAAAAAGCTACCCTCAATATGTTGATGACAGAGCGGGGCGAAAATGCCGGAACCTACAACCCGGGCCGCAAACACCGCCACAGTAAAGAGATAGAAGAACAGATGGGAGAAGTCTCGGGCGGGACCAAAATCCTTTTCCAACCCCACCTCGTGCCTATGAAAAGGGGGATGGCCTCCACCATCGTGGTTCCTATGGCCTCTGGCAGAAAGGCTGAAGAAGTGCCAGGCATCTGGAGTGAGGCCTATAAGGGGCGCCCCTTCGTCCAGTGGTCATCCAGGATTCCGCAGACCCTCGACGTGTGGGGTTCAAACCGCTGTGATATGAGCTGGCAGGATGAAGGTGACACACTTCTTCTGTTCTCGGTGATCGATAACCTTATGAAGGGCGCTTCTGGACAGGCTGTTCAAAATATGAACCTGCGTTTCGGTTTTCCGGAAAATGAGGGACTTCCCCTCACAAACCAGTTTTAAAAGGTAAAAGATATGGATAAAGAACGGGTTATAATTAAGATAGGGGGTCTCCCCGCCTCTGACGACAAGGTTCTCCTCACTCTCTTTCAGGAAATGGCAACGATGATGGAAAGCTACGCTTTTATCGTCGTTCATGGTGGAGGAAAGGAAGTCACCCTGTTTTCTGAAAAGCTGGGGCTTACTGCGGTTTTCCAGGATGGAATCCGTATAACCAGCACAGGTGAAATGCGCGTTGTGGACATGGTTCTTGCTGGCCGTGTAAACACCCACCTCGTGCGGCAGGCGAGGGTAGCCGGACTTAACCCCGTAGGCCTCGGCGGTCAGGACGGCGGACTTTTAGAAGCAGAAGCCTTAGCCGTCCAGGGTTATCCTGACTGCCGTACGGGAAAGGTTACCTCTGTCCAACCAGAAATCCTCAACCACCTTCTCGAAGGTGGCTATCTCCCCATACTCCACTCGACAGCACAGGACAGGGTAGGCCACGGTCTTAATATTAACGCTGATGAAGCGGCTCTCGCCGTCGCAGCGGCCCTTTGGAGCAAACGCCTTATTTATATCTCCGACGTGAGCGGTGTAAAGAACGGCGACGTCCTGCTCTCCACTATCAATGAAGCCCTTGCAGAAGAATTGATTGAAAACGAGATCATCAGCGGCGGAATGATACCAAAAATCCGTAGCTCCATCACCGGCGTCAAGCAAGGAATCGGAGGGGTTATCATCGGCGACTACACAAAACCGGGGGACCTTAAAAGCCTCCTGGACGGAACAAAAGGAACGGTTATCCAATGAAAAAATCGACAATGGTCTTCTCCCCCCCTTTTCCAAAAAATTACGCCTCGGACTTTCTTGTTCTCGACTACGGCGAAGGAAGCTGGCTCTACGACGCCGGCGGAAAAAAGTATTTGGATTTTGGTAGCGGTATAGCGGTCAATGCTTTAGGCCACGGCCGCAGGGACTTGGCCAAGGCCGCCTACAGACAAATGCTCAAGGTGACCCACGTCTCGAACCTCTATACAACGGGTCCAGCCTTAAATCTCGCCCGGGAACTCGTCGCGTCTGGACCCTTTGCCGCTGTCCACTTCGGAAACAGCGGTTCGGAGGCGAACGAAGCCGCGTTAAAATATTCCCGTGCCTGGTCACTTAGGGTTAAGGGCCCGGATCATTATAAGATCCTCGCCTTTCAGAACTCGTTCCATGGCCGAACCCTGGGATCCTTGTCCGCTACATATACTGAAAAATACAGAAAACCCTTCGAGCCGCTTCTTCCCGGTGTTGAATTTGCCGTTTATAACGACGTAGCCGGTCTTTCTAAAGTACTCAACGCTTCTTTCGCGGCCGTGATCGTCGAACCGATCCAAGGCGAAGGCGGTCTGACCATGATGACACCGGAGTTTGCAGCCGAACTCAACAGACTCTGTGAAATGCACCAAATACTTTTGATAGCCGATGAAATCCAAACGGGAGTTGGACGCACGGGGTCCCTCTATGCACATACAGCATTGGGACTCAAACCCGATATTGTGACGCTTGCCAAGCCTCTTGCAGGGGGTCTTCCCCTCAGTGCGACCCTGATTTCGGAGAAAGTCAACGCACAAATCCATGTGGGCGACCACGGCACGACCTTCGGTGGCGGTCCAGTGACTACAGCAGTAGCCTTGAAAGTCTGGGACCTTATCCGGAGGAAGAGCTTTCTCGAAGAAGTCGCAGAGAAGGGAGAGTTTCTCAAACACCAGTTGGAAAAACTCACGAGGTTCAGCTTCGTTTCCGAACTCAGGGGAAAAGGCCTCCTCCAGGGCGTCGCTCTTAAACTCCCCGAGGGAGAGGAGAATCCGATGCCGGCCTTTATCGAGGAAGCCAAACAGAATGGCCTGCTTATTCTTAGGTCAGGGGCCAATGTTATAAGGATCGCCCCGCCTCTCACCATCACGAAACAAGAAATTGAAAAAGGCGTCGACCGGCTGAAAAAAGTGCTGGCGGCTCGAAAAGGAGATTGGCTTTGAACACCATAAAAAAGATTTGTCTCGCCTACTCGGGCGGACTCGACACAAGCATTATCATCCCCTGGCTGAAAGAACAGTACCCGGGTTCTGAAATAATCGCCGTCAGCGTAGACGTTGGTCAGAAGGAGGACTGGGAAGCGGTCCGTGCCAAGGCCCTGGCAAGCGGGGCATCTCAAATTTTTATCGAAAACGTCCGGGAACGCTTCGCCAAGGAATTTCTTTTCCCTATGGTTCGCGCTGGGGCTATCTATGAAGGCAAGTATCTTTTAGGCACCAGCATAGCCAGGCCCCTCCAAGCCGCCGTTCAAGCGGAAATCGCCCTGCGTGAAGGTTGTGACGCACTCGCCCACGGCTGCACCGGAAAAGGAAACGACCAAGTACGCTTCGAGCTGACCTACGCAGCCATTGCCCCCCACCTCACAGTGATTGCGCCATGGCGAATTTGGGATATCGAAAGCCGTGAAGACGCGATTGACTTCGCCCAGAAGCACAATATTTCCATAGGCAATATCAACAAGGTCAACATTTACTCGAGGGATTGGAACATGTGGCATATGAGCCACGAAGGTGGGGAGATCGAAAACCTGGCCAACCGGCCCCTGCCCACGGTCTACCAGCTGACCAAAAGCCCTAAGGACGCACCCGATAAGGAAACCGAAATCACCCTTGAATTTGAACGGGGTATTCCCGTGACCCTCAACGGCAAGAAACTCGTAGGCGAGGCGCTTATTGGCGAGCTCAACGCCTTGGCGGCGGAGAACGGGATAGGCCGCGCTGACGTGGTGGAAACGCGCACCGTGGGCATGAAAAGCCGGGGCATCTATGAAACCCCGGCAGGCACTGTACTCCATTCACTCCTTCGGGAATTGGAAATGTTCACCGTGGATGCCGAAAGTCTGCACACCCGGCGCTTTCTAGCCAGCGAGTACGCTAAACTCATCTACACGGGAAAGTGGTATACCCCGTACAGGGAAAACCTCGAGGCCTTTTTTGAAAGCTCCTCAAGGACCATGACAGGCACCATCACGGCGGGGCTCTATAAGGGAAATATTGAAATTCTCGCGCGTGCTTCTACCTTCAGCCTCTACGACGAAAGCCTGGCGAGTTTTGGTAAATCAGCGTACAGCCATAAAGACGCCACAGGCTTTATTAAACTTTTCGGACTGCCCGTAGGTGTGAGCGCCAGGGTACGCGAAAGGAACAAATAAAATGTCAGACAGCGCATCTTTGAACAAAGAAGCGTGGGAAGAAGCTTTTGAGAAACGCAGCGGCGCCTATGCCGATGATATTCTTCCCGTTCTCCGGTCAGAGACACTCCCCTTCCTGACCGGAGGGTTTCGGGAACGTATGTTGCGTCGCAATCTCCGCGGTGAGTCGGTAGCCCAGTTCGGGTGCAATAACGGAAGGGAGTTGCTTTCACTTTGTCACCATCACGGAGCTTCTGGTGTAGGATTCGACATTGCGGAAAATATGACTGCCTATGCGCAAGGGGTATCCGACCAACTCGGCACAAGCTGCCGCTTTGTTGCAACAGATATTCTTTCTATAGACGCCGGATGGAACGAAAAGTTTGACCTTGTTTTTGCTACCGTCGGGGCATTGAGCTGGTTCAAAGATTTAAAAGCCTGGTTTGAAGTAGCTTACAGGGTTTTAAGGCCGGGAGGATACATCTCCCTTCACGAACAGCATCCCTTTCTCGGAATCTTTGATTGACCTGGAGAACCGGGTTTTGACCCCATGAACCCATGGACGCCCAAAAGGGATTATTTCCAAAAGACTGCAAACATCAGCAGCGACGGAATGTACTATATGTCCGGTACATATAAATCCAAGGAATTCATAGACTGGCAACACCCTCTCGGTGAAGTTGTGTCGGGTGCAGCTGGTGCAGGGTTCGCCATAACAACCCTCACGGAGGAACCCCTCGATGTTTTGGGACTGTTTGAAAAACACCAGAATAAAGGAATTCCTCTTTCTTATATTCTTGAGGCCTTCCGTATATAAAATTTCCCTTTAGAATGAAAACATTTCGAAATGGATAGCCTTATTTGCCACACCCCTTTTATTCAATTCCTCGATAAGGTTCCTCATCTGTTCCGATGGTCCGCAGAGAAAAACGGAGCTCGAATTTTCTATGGGGTTAGCGTTGAGATATTCGGCGTTCAGTTTCCCCTTCTCGTCCCCCGACTGCGAATCGCGGGAAATAAGGGCCTTCCAGGTGAAATTAGGAAGATTTTTCTTAAAACTCTCCAGTTCCTGTCGGGCAAAGACATCAACGGATGACCTGACGTTCCAAACGAGGTTGAGTTTTCTTTGTGACCTCTTTTTCACCAATTCCCTCAAAATGCTTAGGAAGGGCGTGATGCCTATACCGCCGGCTAAAAATGTCAGGGGTTTTTCCTCGGGAACGCGGGCTACGGTGAAAAGTCCGTAAGGTCCGTCCACAGCGGCCTTATCGCCCACCCTAACCTTCACCAGTTTCTTGGTGAAATCACCCAGGGCTTTTACAGTGATGGAAATCTCATCTGAGTCTGCGGGTGAAGAAAGCGTAAAAGGGTGCTCTTCGCCACGGGCGTCACCGTTGAGAAATTTAAAAAAGGCAAACTGACCCGACTTGCGCGGGAAACCCGAGCTTTCGGGAACCTTGAAAGTCAGGGTGACAATGCCGGGGGACTCCTCGCTCACGCGGGAAACAATAAAAGGTTTGTTTCTCAGCAGGAAGGGTTTCAAGAGCTTATGGTAAAGGTAAACAGAAATGGCCGCAACAAACCAACCGCCCATAAAGGCTCGCCTCAGATAAAACTCCGAAGTGGAACTTGCCAAAAAAACATGAAGTGCGACTAGGATGGCTGCCAATGCCACGAGGTTATGAACGACACGAAGACGCTGGTACCGCAAGCGTAGTTTCTTGGCCGAAAATTCTCTAAGTGCAACCAGGGGTTTCCACCGAGTAAGGACGATCGGACTCATCAGAAGAGCACTCAGGACGATGATGGCCATAAAGATAAACGCAGCACCTACCCCAAAGAAAACTTGAAGGTTTTTGGGAAACTCCAGAAAGTTTTTTAGAAAGGCGTGGGAAAAGATCAGTAGGGCTGTAAAAATTCCCATAAAACCATGGAACCTTAAAACCCTGTCGTGGCCGAAAACCTTATCAGCGATTTTCAACCGTGAACCAAGAAGGAACTGGTTCATAATAAAGCCGTAGGCAAGAATTCCTACAGCTATGGAAAGGGACCATGGTTCAAAAAATCCGTACCAGTTCCCCTGGAAATATAAAAACACCCCAAGCAAGGGAAGGAAAAAGTAGGCGGCTAGAAGGCCGAACTTGAGAAGCAAATTTCCCGTTTCCTTCTCGGGGGAGTTCATCATAATAATTTCCTCACCCGTCCCACGAGGTCGATGGCGACGCGCCTTATCCCGCCTATATCAGAGGCTGATGTGACGCTATCGACCTGTACCGGGGGGGTCCAGATGGTTATCTGCGTCGTATGAAGGATAATATTGTCATCATAGGAGGCTACCCGATTGAGAAAAGTCATCACCCAGGGTCGCACCTTTGCAGTGGCCCCGCTGTTCGTGATGAGAACAGCGTCAAAGGTTCTCGGGTCGACCGTGTCGAGGCCCTTGTCTGCGTGATTGACGATTTTAATATAAGTATTTCCGTCAGTGAGCATTTTCACAATTTCAGTCACAAGGGCATTCTTGAACTCCGTAGGTTCGGTGGCAATTAAAACCTTACGCTCCATAGTGGGCGCACCTACATCCTGGACTTCGATTGTGCCGTTGGCGTACATACCCGATGCTAAAACCAGCATAAAAAATACAATGTTTCTCAAGTTAAACTCCTTCGTCTGAAAATATTAAAATAATCCTATGTAGGCAAATTCATCCATTTCCGTGTATAATTCCCTATGACTTTTTTTCCTTCCGAATTTACAGCCATAGATTTTGAAACAGCCAATAGAAATGCCGACTCCGCCTGCAGTGTCGGGTTGGTCACAGTCTCAGGCGGGGAAATCGTGGATCAGCAGAGGTTCCTGATCCGACCGCGACCCATGATTTTTGAACCCGGGAATATCCGGATCCATAGGATCACCCCCGACATGGTAAGGCACGAGAAGACCTGGGAAGAGGTTTGGCCCCTCATGCTCCCCTATCTGCAGACAGGTGTCTGGGCAGCCCATAACGCCGGTTTCGATATGAAGGTTATGGCAACGAGTTTGGCATCAAGACAAATGCCCTTTCCCACAGCAAACTATTTTTGTACGGTCCGTACTTCCAAGAAAGTGTGGCCCGGTCTTAAAGGTTACAGCCTCGGCGCACTCGCCCAGCACTTTGATTACGAACTCAACCACCACGAGGCACTCAGCGATGCCCGAGTCTGTGCCCGTTTGGCCTTGCGCGCTATCAAGGATGCAGGAATAACATCGGAACGCACGTGGAAGCAGGCGGGTCTTGCCCTCCATTCTTTTGGCGATTTGAAGCGCAAAACCTCGGATATGGGGCCCCAAGTAGCTCAGCTTTCTTCCGACCCATTAAGAGATTTTGACAGTTTTTCAGGTAAAACGGTGGTGCTTACCGGAAACCTGATGAGGCTGACGAGGGATGAGGCCGAGGACTGGATAGTAAAAATGGGAGGAAACCTCTCTGCCGTCGTCAGCGAATCCACCGATTACCTGATCTGGGGAAAATGGAACGAAGGGCCCCATATCCTCACGACAAAACTCAACCGCGCAGACGACCTGAGAAAAAAAGGACACCAGATTCGTATCCTGGATGAAGCGGCTTTTTTAAAAATAATAGAAAATACTTTTGAGAAACCTCTTTTTACGGTATAATTGATTGAGGGAAAAATGAAATCCAATAAAATTTTACTAATAACAACGGTTCTTTTGGTCCTTAGCGGCAATCTTTTTGCCCTGGAACCTGAAATCACTGATACTTTTACGGTTCAAGGCGCCTACTCCTTCGATAACAACTACGGCTGGGGCGTCAACGGCGGTTGGACACCTCCTTCCTACACACCCATAGAGAAGGACCTAGGGCTTCTTGCCCCTGGGGATAATGGCAGAAACCTTGGAAGCGGTTGGGGCGGTGCTGGAATAGAGGCTTTATATAAACGCAGTCTTAAATTCCCCTTTCTCCAGGGTGAAGGCGCACTATTGAGTGGCAACAATATCAAAATCAACCTGACAGCAGCCCTAAACCCGATAAGTCTAAGGGGTGAAAGCGAAGTAGTGTTTACACCAGTGGCTTTTCTCCAATTCGCCTTGGGGGGTTCTTTAGGTAGCGGCTGGGACGCTGTGATTTTTAACGGTGTCGGTCTCAACACCCAAACTTCTGGGGAAATCACCAGAACGAGTTTCGGCGGTGCGGTACTGAAAACATGGATAGCAGGTACTTTTCAGTTTGACCTGGAAGCGCTTGTCCCGGGAGAATGGAACCATATTCTCCTCCTGGCAAAGGTTCAAGCGGGTTACCAACATTATACAGGAGCCCTTGGTGGGCAGGCTTGGCAATGGCAGGCCGACGGAGGTGAAAATTTTAATACCTTTAATCTCACAAGCACCTATTTTCTAGGGTATCAAATGCCTATGCTTGTCGATACAGTCGGTGTACTCCTTGAAACAAACACCAACCTGGAACCCGCACGGTCTTATAGTACAATCAACAGTGGAGGTTGGGGGAGCGACTTCGTGGGAATCGTCTTTGGACCTTTAGTACATTTTCAAGTAAGCAAGGACTTAGGTTTTGCCCTTCTCTTACAGGTTGAAAACTACCTTGACTATACCGACGCAACGATATTTAACAAATTTTATGGCCATAGGTCCGTCGAAAATCTCGGATGGCGTTTTAAACGCCTGGCTTTTAACATGAACTGGATAATGGGTAAGGAGTAACTTCAGATCCTTTCTTTTTAAAAAAACCGACTGTCTGCTTTTGTAGACACTTAGTACAAAATGCAGTTTAATGGTGAATGCGGTTAATAATATTTTATTTCCTATAAATGACTTATTTTCTTTTTTACCTGCCTTTTTCTTTAGCATCAATATTGCATCCTTATTATGCGAAACTAAGGAGTGCAGTATGGCTAAGAATGAAAAAGCGGGCAGCGAAGAGATGTTGGAACAGTACTTTGAAGAAATATCCCGTATTCCCCTTTTGACCCCTGAGGAAGAGATTGCCTTGAGTAAAAAGGTGCAGACAGGGGACAAGAGGGCCCAAGAAACGCTTGTAAAGGCCAACCTTAGACTTGTAGTTCGTATTTGCAAGGCCTTTTTAACAAGCGGGATTTCCTTTATGGACCTTATCCAGGAAGGCAATATCGGTTTAATGACAGCCGCAGGAAAGTTTGACTGGAACCATGGTGTACGGTTTTCTACCTATTCCGCGTGGTGGATACGCCAGGGCATACTCCGGGCCATTTCCAATAAGAAACGTATGATACGCATTCCTCACAGGAAGGAAGAAATCCTAACCCGTGTCGAAAGATATTGTTCCGACTACGCCTCACAGTATGGATGCGAGCCCAGTGTTAAAGAAATTGCAGAAAAAATGGATATTAACCCTCGACAAGTGGTGACCATACTTTCAGTTATCCAACCTGTTCAAAGCTTGGATAAGGAAGCCACAGATGATGGCGCAACAATATTGGACACCATAGAAGATATGTCGTTCGAGCCTGCCAAGTTGTGGGAAAGGGAAGATACGATGGAAAATGCTAGAAAACTGTTAAACATTCTCGCTGAAAAAGAGAAACAGATCCTGATGTACCGTTTTTCGTTCTACGAAGGCAAAAAATTCACCCTGAAAAATATCAGCGAGAAATTAGGAATCAGCGCTGAAACGGTCAGACAGATTGAAATCAAGGCTCTGAACAAACTCCGCGTCCAGTCTGAAGTCTGGGAACTCGCCGCTGTTTAAGGGCTCTCCTTGACGGAAACTTCTGACTGTCGATAATACAAACGTGGCAGTCAGAACCCGTCGATCCTCTAAGAAAAAACCCCGCTTCAGTTTTCCTAAGATTCCATGGTCCAAGATTTATTTTTCTATCCTTGTTGCCGGGACTCTGGGGTTAGTTTTTCTTGCTTGGGGAAGGATGCGCGCCGAAAACCGCATCGCGACAGTAACTATCCAGGAAGAACCCAGTCTGCCTCCGCCCCCCGAGCGCCGGAATGCAGCCCCCCCTAGCCTACCACCAGAAAACATAAGACCGAAAATCATGATAGTTCTCGACGACGCTGGCTACAGCCTCGAACAACTGCAAGTATTTCTGGACCTGCCTATTCCCCTAACCATCGCCATTCTGCCTTTCCTACCACACAGCCAGACTTCCCTCGAAAGAATCCTCCGGGCAGGGAAAACAGCCATTCTCCATATGCCTATGGAACCTATGGGAGCCCAGAATCCGGGAGAAGGTGCCTTGATGGTTGGCGACACCCCCGAGGTCATCCGGGAGAAACTGGCACGGGCCCTCGACTCACTCCCCGGGGTTATCGGCTTGAACAACCATATGGGATCAAGGTTCACTTCCGACCTGGAGGGGATGAAGGTGGTTCTGGAGGTAGCCCGTGAAAGAGGTCTGGTGTTTCTCGACAGTTTTACCCACGCCGACTCGAAGGTTTCCGAGGCTGCTGAGGAAGTTGGCCTGGCTACACTCCGGCGCGATGTCTTCGCTGATAATGAAGCATCCATCCAGGTGATGTCCGAAACACTCAACCATACTTTAAGGATAGCACGTTTGAACAATTCGGCCATTCTGATAGGACATGTTTGGTCGCCGGAATTGGCTCCATTATTTTCAGGTTTCGAAGACCGCTATTCGAGCGAGATCGAATTGGCTCCTCTCGCTTTGGAAACCCCATGATAGTCCTGGGAATCGAATCGAGCTGCGACGAACTCTCGATGTCCTTAGTTGAAAATGGCAGAGCCATCCTTTCACTCGTCACCCACTCGCAGATAGAGGAACACAGCGCGTACCAAGGTGTTGTTCCCGAACTTGCCAGCCGCCTCCACGCCGAATCGCTTCTTACTGTGTATAGAAAGACTTTGGCCGAAGCGGGTTTAAAGGAATGGGACGCAGTTGCCGTGACCACGCGTCCGGGACTTGCGGGCTCGCTTCTTGTGGGTTTGAGTTTTGCGAAGGGACTAGCACACGCCCGGGAAAAACCTATTCTTGGTGTCGATCACCTTTTGGCCCATCTTTACGCCCCCAACCTCGAAGGGGAATTGGAATACCCCTTTCTTGGATTGCTTGTTTCCGGCGGACACACCTTGATCTGCCGTGTCGACGATCCCCTTCATTATACAATTCTTGGTACCACAGTGGATGACGCCATAGGCGAGGCTTTTGACAAGGTCGCAAAACACCTGGACCTGGGTTACCCCGGCGGACCGTTCATCGATAAACTCGCTGCAAAAGGAAACCCCCGGGCCTACCACTTTCCCCTTGCGAAGGTCCTTAAAGGCAGAAACCCCTGCGATATGAGTTTTTCCGGGTTGAAAACCGCTGTCATTTACCAGCGTTCGCAATTCCAGTCCAAGTTGGTAGCCCAACCCACCGAAGCTGACCTGGTGGCGAGTTTCCAAAAGGCCGCTATCAAGCTCCTCCTCAACCGGCTTGAGGTCGCGGTATTACAGACGGGCATCAACAGGGTGGTTGCTGGCGGAGGCGTGGCGGCTAACTCCTACCTGCGTGCCGCCGTCCAAGAAAAGAAAGAATGGCAGGTCAGGTTCCCATCCCTCGAACTTTGCGGGGACAACGGAGCGATGATAGCAGCCTTAGGCTGGGAGTACGCCAAGCTCGGCGAGGATCACGGTCTCGGTCTCCAAGTCTCGAGCCGGGCGGTCCGTGAGGCTAAAACAAACAGATGAGTTACAACCTTTACACTTCCAACTCTTGGAAATCCCTTCTCGGCCATTTAACACTTCCCGGCGACGGTCCGCGCATCCTTGACGATCTGTTCGGTCCGAGGCCGGTTGTCATACCCCAGTCGGAACTCGTCAAGCGCTGGATAGAACTGCGCCTTGCCGACATGGGCAGGGTCCTTACTCCCGACTGGAAATACCCGAAAGGGGTGTTTAAATCCGCCCTCCTGCAGCTTGCCCCTGAAAAGTTTTCTGAAGCCGGGCTGATTTCAAACCAGGAACTTGCGCTGAAGGCTTATTCCAAAGATTCAGGCACTATCGGTGTCGGGGGATGGTACGCAGCAAGCGACACTGCGGCGCTGATCAACCACTACGCCGACAACTTTCCCGAGGTCCTTGAATCCTGGAATCATCCGCTATGGATAACTTTATGGAAAGGGGGAAGGGCTCCGCTTGGCTGGTGGCTGCACCAAGCAGTCAAGAAGAAGTGGACGAAGAAGGAGGCCGTTCTTCCTGAAATCCTTGTCTTGGGTTCATCCTTCTTGAGCTTCACCCAACAGAATTTTTTACTCTACTTGAGTGAGTTTACCCAAATCGGGCACTACCTCCTGGGTTCGGCTTCCCTTGAAGTTTCTACCCCCACAAGCGAAAATATAGCTTTTCAAACACTTCAGAATGACCCGCGGGTCAGGCACACACACCTTGAATCTGAAACACCTCCCGTGAAGGTCTACTCCTGTGGAGCTTGGGGACGGAGGAGGGAACTCGAAGAAGCCGCTGACAAACTCATCGAATGGCTTGAGATACACCCAGAGGCAGAACTTCATGATGTAGCCCTTATGGCTGTCGACTGGGAACCGTACGCTGTCTTCGCCGAGGAAGTATTTGGTTCACGTTTTTCCGGGAAGGACCAATCTCCTCTCGGCGGCCCCACGCTCGAACTCCTAAGCGAAGACTTAGCCTCGGATAAGGAAATACTCAGAGGGCGTCTTTTATCCTTGCTTCTCCGGACAGGGACAGAAACCTGGACCCGCAGCCTTCTGGAAGAATTAGTCACGCATCCTTGGACCGTAAAATTGGGCTGGGCGGAAGACGCCGCACAAAGATGGGATGATTGGGCTGAGACTTGCGGCTGGCACTGGGCGGGCGATGCCTCGGAAAGGAAAAACCTCAGTCCCGAACTCGACGGAGCTTTCAGCCTTGACGAAGCTTGGTCGAGATTCTGCCTCACCTTATGGGGAAATAGTCAGCTCCCCACAGCTTCCTGGTCGGACCTTCAAACCTACGGCAGTGTCTATCAAACCCTTTCACAGCTGAGAAGAACCTGGAATCAGGCTTTTGAAAAAGGCGAGCTGGGAAGTTTCGCCCTAACTTGGAAGACCATTTTGGAAACATGGGTAACTCCAAGCGACCCTGATTGGGTTCAAAAAAACCTCCTTACACCACCGGATGATTTTTTAGCGATGAAAATGACTGTGAAAGATTTTACGGATCTGGTTCAGTCGTCCTGGAGCCGTCAGGGGTACCAGCCACAACTTCTAGTGCGGGGTATCAGTGCGGGCAGCCTCAACCGGCTCCGCTCGATTCCTTTTAAGGTGGTTGTCCTCTTGGGAATGGACGAGGGCTTTCCGCGCGGTGACGTTCCGCTCGCTGATGACATCTTGTACGAAGAACAGGAGAACTGGCCGGGTTTACTTGTACGCAGAGATTCCCTGGGAAGGCACCTAGGCGACATCAGGCTATGGGATAACGCCCGCAACGCTGCAAAGGAAGAGTTCTGGGTCTTTTTCACGAGCAGGGACCGCGAAAAAGGCGAACCGATCCCCCCTACCCCTCTTTTAAAAAACCTCCCTAAAAACGCCCTAGTACAAACAGAACTCTACCATTGGGAAGGGAGCGGCTCAACGCATTTTACCTCCTACGCCGAGATAGGAGCTAGCCTCTCCCAAGCGGACCGGGGAAAGGAATCCCTGCTCGACTGGGATAGGTGGCGTCTCGAACCCGCAAAAATCAGAGACGAGGCGATTGTAAAAAGCTGGGCAGAACCTTTAGTCTTTTTTCTGGAGAGAAGATTCGGTTGGAAAGCCCTGAACTTTTTCGAAGAAGATGCTGACGAGGAACCTTGGGATCTTAACGATTTTTATTTGACCGATTGGTTTATGCTTACGCTGAAGGACCGGGGATTTTCGAGTGTGGATTGGGCAAGTTCGCTTTTGGGGCTTATCACAGATTTAACGGGGCAAGGTAAACTCTCGAAGCATTTTCTCCATCCTCCCTGGATAGAAGAAAAGACGCAGGACTTTTTAGCGTGGTCCAAGAGCATATCCGATATTCTAGAATCCGACCAACCCAAAATACTCCTCTGGGATACCCCACGTATGTTCTTTGTCGCGGAGAAGGGCGGGGAGCGAATTGCTTTTTGTTTTCAGTACTCTTTCCAACTTAAGAAAAAACCCCACCATAAAGAGGATTTTCTCCACAAGGTCCTTCAACTATGGGTCCAGACCGAAGCATCCTTAGCACTGAACATGAATGTGTCAAAAGTAGCACTCCTCGGCACCAAAAAAATCGATAAAAAAGACGAGGTCGTATTCTCCGCTGAAGTATTAAAAGACCTCACAATTGAACAGGCCCTTGGTAGGAGGGAACGCTTCCTCCACTGGCAGGGTGTCTTTGAATCCCAGCCATGGCCTATCTTCTATGATATCTTCGACGGAAAACTCCTAGAAAAAACCGCAGACGAGGTTTGGAAGGAGGCCCTGGATGCAGAACAAGGCATGACAAACGTAAAACAGCGGTGGGTAGATGCCTTGGAGTTTATCAGAGGAGGGCTCGACATGGACTCGACACCGCCTTACGAATTTGTCCACCTCTTTAACGAGTGGAAGACGGAGTTTTTATCGTGGTGAACCTTAACGTTTGGAACGCGGAAGAAACCAATCTCCCCGATGGAAGCTGGGACGGCAGGAAACACCTCCTTCTCGAAGCCCATGCGGGAACGGGTAAAACATATAGTCTAGTCCGTATTATCCGGCGTTGGCTCGAAATGGGTATCGGACTCAACCAGATCCTGGTGATGACTTTCACAGAGAAAGCGGCACGTGAGATGCGTACCCGTTTGCGTTCCTTACTTTTGGAATCACCAGACACGCACCTCCAGAACATTGCCCAAGATATTCCGAGCGCACGGATCACCACCATCCACGGATTTTGCAACTGGGTACTCGAACACTATCCGGCATCCCTCGGTGTTCGCCCGCACTCCCAACTTATGGACTCCACTGAAATTGCCAGGCTCGTCGTGACTCGATTCCTCCGCCAACAACCACTGGAATTCGATGGCGAGCCCGGGTTTGCGAAAACCCTCCTTAAAAAAAACTACCTGGAAAAAGCAGTTGAAATGATCAGGAACAATATCCTGGATCCTAAAAAAAAGGCTGTACTGGAAGATGAAAATCTGACGACGGAACAAATTATTTTCCACCAAATTCTCACCTATTATTATGAAAATAAAGATTCATTCCTGAAAGAAAAAGGGTGGATGACCTTCGACTCCATGCTTAGCATGACCAGAGAAGGACTCAAAAATCAGCCATCACTCGTGAAGAAACTTAAAGGCCGGTTTCTGGCCTGCATTGTCGACGAGTTTCAGGATACTGACGAGCTCCAATGGGAGATTATCAGCTCGCTTTTTCCCGGAGACGATAGCCGCCCCCTTGTTCTAATAGGTGATCCCAAGCAGAGCATTTATGCCTTCCGTGGGGCAGACCTCCGGCTCTACTCGCGAGTCAAAACCCTTATTCCCATCAGGGCTTCACTGACCACAAATTATAGAACTGTACCCGAACTTTTGGAACCGGTGAATGTTCTTTCTGATAGAATTTTTTCTTTCAATGGTGCCGAAGGCTGGGGGAAGATCGAGTACACCCCGGAAACGTATTCTAAGCCCGCACCGAAAAACAAAGTGACTTGGAAGGTCCCTGATGCCGAAGGAGTAGTTTTTCTAGGGGACCTGAAAAACCGTCCGAAGGGCAACCTACCACACCACCGGGACGCTTTCAGGCTCGAGGTATCCAAGGAAATCATGTGTCTAAAGGGTCGATCAGTATTGGCCGCAGACGAAACCGGCCAGACCAAGGAAAGACTGCTGGGCTGGGGAGATTTTGCTGTACTCTGTTCTAAGAATAGCGATGCAAAGCTCTTTATCCGCGACTTGAAGCGAGCGGGAATTCCTGCTGTGTGGTTGGGAATGGGAAACCTCTGGGAAGGCAATGAGGCAAAGGCCGTCAGGTTTTTACTCAGGTACCTTGAAAAATCGCATGAACCCGAGCGCGCACGGCTTCTTCTTCTCGACCTCTGGTCGGGCAACTCACCCAAGGATGTGGCAGGGACCACGTTCCTTCCCCCCGAACTTCAAGCCTCATTGAGCGAGGGATTAAGGTTAGTGCGTGTAGGCAACTTTTCAGGACTCGCCTCATGGGTTTTAGGCTGGTCGCCCGGATGGATAACCAACCTGCTTTCTCAACGCCTCGGTTACAGGTATTACACCAATATCCTCCATATCCTTGAGAAGTTGGAACGTGCGTACCAGAATGGTGAAATGGGAAGCCGGCCGCCGAGTTTATGGCTGGAAGGTAAAATGTCAGGGACTGCACCCGAGTCTGAGCGGGAAGCCCTTCACCTCGAATATAGCGGTCAGGCAGTGAGGGTGATGACAGTACACAGTTCGAAGGGACTTGAGTTTCCTGTGGTTTTTCTTTCCATGGGGTACAAGGATTATTCGGGAATCACCATCAGTAAAGACGATTACTTTACTCTGGCAAGCGGTGAACACTCTAACAAAAACCCCGTTTGGCTGACACAGAACCATTCTAAAAACAAGGTGGAACTTCAAAAAGAATCGTGGCTTGAAGCGTGCAGACTCTGGTACGTCGGTCTGACTCGCGCCCAGCTAAAACTCTACCTACCAGCGTTCCTTCCCTCCGCTACCGACCGTCGGAGCAAGCTCTGGGAAATGGACTGGTTGTATAAGTCCCTTATGAAGAAACCAGCTACAGACGGAGCCCCAGATAAAAAAAGCGATGACTGGAAGTTCCGGCTTTCACAGTCGGAAGAGCTTTTCTCCTCGAGTGAGTTTCTTGAAATCAAACAGACTGTTCGATCTTCAACCCAGGATGTTACGGAGTCATCGGAGAATAAGCCTTCAATATTTAAGGTCTTAGCCCCGGAAAAGAACCGGAAAAGCTGGTCTAGTAACAGGCTTATTCAGAGTTTCAGTTCCCTCAAATGGGGAAACGAAGAGGTCGAAGTAATTCACAGGGAAAAGAAGGACCCTCTTTTCTTTGGACCCCGTTTTGGCACCCTCTTTCACACGGCCATGGAGGTCATCCCCTGGGATTCGAATCTTACAGAAACCCTGACCGAAAATTGGATCGAGACTCAAGGCTATTCCCCCGATGAGGCAAAAAAACTTCTGCCCGAAATTCTCAACCTGGTCAGACTCACCCTTGAAACGCCCTTAATCAACGTGGATAATCTCACACTCCAAAAGTTGGGAAATGGACCTTTGACCATGGAAAGAACTTTTCTTCGAACGAGTGACATTCCCTCCAACCAAGGCTACCTCAAAGGTGTGATAGACCTTATCTTTCAATATAGAGATAACGTCTACATCCTGGATTATAAAACCAACGCATTGGAGTCCTATAACCAGGAATCAATGAAGGCCGCTATGGAGTCCCACCATTACACCACCCAGGCCCAGTTTTACGGCACAACCGTAACCAAGGTACTGCAACAACAAAGCGGACTGCGTTACCGCGGAGCCCTGTATCTCTTCGTACGTGGGCTTGGGGCAAACGGTGCGGGTCAGTTCTGGATGGAGGCATCGAATGGATGATTGGAGGCAACCTTTTCTTGAAACCCTGACGAAAGCTTTTCCACACTTGGAAGAAACACGGAGTCTTTTGAATTTTTTAGCTTGGAATGCAGCCCAGGGGAATACCACACTTCCTTTAGACCACAAGGAAAAATATCTGAAACGCTTTTTCAAGGAAGAAAACTTAAACCCAGAGGAAGAACTTATGCTCCGGAACTTATTCGATATAATTCCATCGATTTCTTTTCATCCGGTACTCTGCCTGGAGCAGTTTAAGAATAAATCCTACCTTACCTGGACTATCGACCAACAGAAAGAAAGAGAGCTTTCGGACTTTTTCACACACCGGCTTAAAAGTGAAAGCGCACGGGAGGAAACGTTCAAACACCTTTCGGAAGATATGCTGGATGAAGAGCAGAAAATCGCCTTACAAATTATCAGTTCACGAAACTTCGCTATACTCACCGGGGGCCCCGGTACCGGCAAAACACACGTGATATCGTCGTTCCTTACCCGCCTTAATCCAAAAGAACAGGAAAGTGTCGCTGTGTCCGCTCCTACCGGAAGGGCAGCTTCCAGGGTCAACGATCAGCTTTCCAAGTTTTGTAAAACAAAAGCCGTCACCCTCCACTCCCTGCTGGGGCTTTACCCGGGCTACGGCACAAGAAAAAAATTCGGGCCGGAAAATTTTTTACCCTATTCAACCATAATTGTCGATGAAGCCAGCATGATAGATGTTGAAATGATGCTGGAATTGACACATGCCCTTTCCCCGGAAACCCGCCTTGTTCTGGTGGGGGATCCGATGCAACTTCCCAGTATCACTTCAGGCGCTGTATTCAGGGATTTAGTCGACGCCTGCCTAAAACTCTCCTCGGTTTCATTGGCCCAACTTAAAACCAACCACAGGGTCAGCCAGGGAGAGGGGGCTAAAGAGCTGGCGGAGTTCTTTGACACGGTAAGGAATTCAAAAGGTAGAAGCCCGGAATTATTCAGTGGTAAAACTGTGAAGATTAAAGAATTACCGACTCTCCCTGATTTAGTGAAAATTGAGTTTGAATACTGGAAGAATAAGGAGGAAACCATACCGCAGAATTCGTCCGAACTCCGGACCTGGCTGGAACAGGAGATTCTTCTCCTACCCAACCGAAGAGGAAAATGGGGCGTGGAAAATTTTCAGGCTCTACTCAAGAGAAAATTCACCCAAGGCAATGTTTACCATGGAATGCCTCTTATTGTTCGATCAAACCAGAAAGCACTCGGTATTTCTAACGGTGATCGGGGTATAGTCGTTAAAAAAGGAGAAAACTGGGCGGCGCTTTTCCCCAGGGACGAAGCCGACCCGCTGATCCTTCCCCTCACCGCAATCCATGTTTATGAACCAGGATACGCGCTAACCATCCATAAAAGCCAAGGCTCGGAGTATGCCAGAGTCAAACTTTTTATCCATAAAAGTGCAAAGTCTCTTTTGACGCACGAACTATTTTACACTGCGGTGACCCGTGCACGCAGAGAAATCGATGTTTTCGCACAGACTGATACCCTCTCAGCGTGTTTTTCCAACTCGACTTCAAGAGCGACGCTTCTCAGTTATAGAATCTTTAGAAGTTTTTCTGGCGAATTGTACACTTAGGGTCTATACTGTACACATGGGTCCATCTTTGATAGCTCCTTTAGACGCTCAGGAAGTTATTGACCACATGCTTGACGCTTTTGCACTCCATGAAATTCTTCTTGACCCTCAAGGGCAACCCACCGACTATGTTTTCCTGGCAGTCAACTCAGCTTTTGAAAATATGCGCATGGAAGTACTCAATACCAGGGATTTTATTTTTACGAACCAGAATATCAAAAAAAATGAAGAAGCTTCACATCGTTTGATTGTCCCCATCATCGATAAAGATGAAATTGTTTTCCTCTGCGGCATAACAAGCAATCGTACAATTTTCACAAAGGATGTAGCGCTAAACCTCCGTAATTTTTTCACCGAGATATGGCACCATGTTGTGCAGAAGAGGTTGGAAGCAGAAAATAATGCACTCCAAGAACAATTCCTACAAGCACAGAGACTGGAAAACCTCGGAATGCAGTCTGGGATCATTGCCCACGATTTCAACAACCTCCTCGCAGCCATACTTGGCAAAATCAACCTTGCCTTTTTAAAGATGGCACCGGGGTCGCCTGTCATTAAAGAACTCCAGGAGGCTAAAGATATCATCAACCAAGGAAAGGACCTAACAGCTCAACTTCTGGCTTTCGCAGAAAAGGACAGCCTTGAACTGAAACCGTTGGACCTTATGAAACTCACAACAAACTTTATACCGCTTATTCGTTCCAGCATTCCAAGAAATATCGAAATAGACTTTTCAACAACAGCAGACGAAGACTTTACTATCGTTGGTGACGATGGCCGTTTGAGGCAAGTCATTATGAACCTGATTACCAATGCTTCTGATGCAATCGAGGAACATAATGGCAGAATTGTGATTCGTTTAGAAAAGGGAGATTTTAGAACCGATGACTTTCTTCCCAGTCTTCTTCTTCCGCCGCCTGAAGGTTCTTATATAAAATTGAGTATTGAAGACAATGGTCCGGGTATGACGGAACTTACACAAAAAAACTCTTCGAACCCTTCTTCACAACCAAGTCGACTGGCCACGGTATAGAACTTGCGGCTGTTTTGAGCATAGTCCGCGAACACAAAGGTACTATTCGCTTTCATTCCCGTGTAGGGCTAGGAACCCAATTTCAAGTCTACCTTCCCTTGACAAAGATCGTAGTCCAGGAAAAGCTTGAAACCGCCGTTCAGGGAGGGTGCGATCCCGAGGAGATCGGAGGGTGGTCGATACTCCTTTTCGACGACGACCCTTACCTCCTGGAAATCAATAAAGAAATCCTTGAATGCTTGGGGATATAAAGTATCTATCTCAAGTTCCGGAAAGGCGGCCTTAAAAATTCTCCGGGAAGATCATATTCACGTTGTACTGCTCGACCTGACCATGCCCGAGATGAGCGGTCAGGAAGTCTGGGAAGAGGTCAGGAGAAAAACTCCGCTTCTTCCCATCGTCATCCTGACCGGCTACTCCTCCGATATCATCCCGCAAAGCATGCTGACCGACCCGCATACAAGGTTTATCCAGAAGCCGTTTGAACTCAATATTCTTCTCAACCGGATCAAATCCCTTCTCTGTTAGCCTTGACTTATTGGCAACTCTCACATTCAGGGTCTAGGACACTGCAGGCCTTACCGACTTGGGTGGCGGAATCGCTTTTTTCAAAGGGATCGTTGGGATCTGTAGAAACGGTTTTGAATTCAAACTCTTTCTGCTTTCCGGGCTCGATCTGTCCATACTGACGTTTTTGGGTAAAACCGAACTTCGTATCCAAGGTGCTCTTCTCGATTTGGGTGGCTGCCAGGGTCCTGAGGTAATAGGTGGTCTTGAGTCCCTTTTTCCAAGCGGCCATGTAGATGTCTTCCATCTTCTTTCCGCTGGCACCCTGCATGAAAACGTTGTGGCTCTGGCTTTGGTCGACCCATTTGGCCCGACGGGCTGTCATGTCGAGCAAGTGGAGAGGATCAATCTCGAACGCTTCCTTGTAGAGGTCCTTTAAGTCCTGGGGGAGATCCATAGGCTCGAGATTTCCATCGTAATACTTGAGCTGATCCAGAACCATGGGTGTCCATAGGCCGCGTTCCTTGAGGTCGTCCACAAGGTGGGTGTTGACGACTGTGAACTCGCCGCTCATGTTGCTCTTCACGTAAATATTTTTATAGATGGGTTCAATGGTGGGATAGCAGGAGGCAATGTTCGATATAGTGGCTGTCGGGGCAATCGCGGTACAGTTCGAGTTGCGCATGCCGTGTGTCCGTACACTCTCCCTCACCAGGGTCCAGTCCAACCTACCTCCCCTTTCGACGTCGAGGGGTATTCCCCTCTCCCTTTCAAGGAGGTCGATGGTATCCTGGGGCATCATGCCGCGGTCCCACTTGGATCCCGGAAAACTCTTGTAAGGGCCTTTTTCTGCGGCAAGTTCGCTCGAAGCAAGAATGGCGCTGTAAGCGATGAGTTCCATTGAAGTGTCTGTAAATTCAAGGGCTTCTTTAGAACCGAAAGGAACACGCATCATAAAGAGGGTGTCCTGTAGCCCCATGATCCCGAGTCCTACTGCACGGTGGCGCATGTTCGCATTCTTCGCTTCCACCGTCGGGTAGAAGTTGATGTCAATGACGTTATCGAGCATACGCATAGCCACTCTTACGGTTTCTTTCACTAGTTCTGTATCGAGCGAACCTCCCCTGACGTGCCGCCCCAGGTTTACGCTTCCCAGGTTGCAGACCGCTGTTTCATCTTTGCTGTCGTTAAGGGTGATCTCGGTGCACAGGTTCGAATTATGAACCACACCCACATGGTCTTGGGGAGAACGGATATTAGAGGGATCCTTAAAGGTAATCCATGGGTGTCCGGTCTCAAAGAGTCTTGTGAGCATTTTTCTCCACAAGCCCAGAGCCTCGACTTCCCGATGAAGCCTGATCTTCCCTTCTGCGGCCAACTTTTCGTATTCAATATATTTTTCTTCAAAAGCCTTCCCATAGAGATCATGGAGCTCAATAACTTCTTCAGGTGAGAAAAGGGTCCATTTGCCATTTTCCATAACACGCTTCATGAAGAGGTCGGGAATCCAGTTAGCCGTGTTCATGTCGTGGGTACGCCTTCGTTCGTCGCCCGTATTTCGGCGTAGATCAAGAAAATCCTCGATATCCAGGTGCCATGTTTCAAGGTATGCGCAGGTAGCACCTCGGCGTTTGCCCGACCTGTTGATGGCGAGTGTCGCGTCGTTAGCGATTTTCAAAAAGGGAATCACACCCTGACTTTCGACATTGGTACTTTTTATCCTGCTGCCGGTGGCACGCACGTAAGTCCAGTCATTCCCTATTCCGCCGCTCCACTTGCTGAGTTGCGCATTGTCCCCTATGACCTTAAATATATGCATCAAGTCGTCGGTGACCGTACTGAGGTAACAGGAACTGAGCTGGGGGTGCTTAAGCCCGGAATGGAAAAGGGTCGGGGTCGAACTGACGAAGAGAAGCTGGGAATAAAGCCGGTAGAACTCGACAGCCCATCGATTTTTATCCTCTTCGAGTATGGCTAGCCCCATGGCTGTCCTCATCCAAAAAGCCTGGGGTGTTTCGACAAGTTTCTCACCGTGCCTGAGAAAGTAGCGCTCGTAGAGGGTTTCCATTCCAATGTATTCAAAAAGGAAATCCTGTGAAAAATCCAAGACCTGGGCCAAACCTTCGAGGTCGAATTCCAACATGCGGGTGTCGAGAAGCCCTTCCTGGACACCGAACCGGATATTGTCCACAAAAGTCTTTCTGGCCATTTCGTCACGAGTCTCTGGGGTCGTACTCTGCCCCAGTACCTCGCGGTAGATCTTCTGTAGGTAAACACTGGCCGCTACACGGCCATAACCCGGATCACGTTCGATAAACGTGCTGGCGCTAAGGATAAGGGCATCCTCAACCTGGTTTGTAGAAACACCGTCAAAGATATTCTTAAAGGTCTCCTTACAGAGCGTCTTTAAAGAAACTTGTTCTTCTTTTGCGCCAGCCCTGATCAAGGTGTCGCGGATTTTCTCGAACGACAAGGGTTGTTTGGTACCATCGCGCTTGATTACAGCGTACTCGGGTAATTTCAGACCTAAAGAATCTAAAGTGATATCAACGGTCTCTACTACAGTGGACATTGTTCCTCCTCCCAGATTGGAATCCTTTTAATATACAATATTGTCCGAAAAATGCAAGGGACTACACTACCCATAGTGTACTTTTTTAGAATTTAATTCCCGACTCCTTGAACCCTTGGGCTTTCTTCGTGTTTATGAGTACTTTATGAGGTCAGAAGAAGACAATGAAACACTTTTTTTGATGGCCATCCTTGGATCCACCGTGCTTTTTTCCCTGGAAACCGCAGTGGAAGAGTTTCCACTCAAGCTCATCCCCCGGTACAAGACGGGGTATGTGAAAATTTTACAGCGTATCTACAGTTCTGGGGCCGAGGCTGACGGCTTTACGAACTTTGACTTTATCAACCAGGGCGACCAGGAAATCCTTTTTCCTTTCCAGCGTTCTACCCTGGACATTCAGGCTTGGGACCGCCACTGGATTACTGTAGTTCTACCAGCCCATAGGAATCGCCACACAAATGGTCGCGGGGCGCAACGGGACGGGTACCGTGCAGATGAATAGAATTTTTTTAACCCAGGTGAACCCATGGATCTTTTATACGGGTTTGATTTTTAGCGCCTCAGTTATCTCTATGACTTTTAGGAAGAGCCGGAAACTGTTTTGGGCTTCGGTCTCAATATTCAGTTCCGCAATACTTCGGTCCGTTTTAATAACGCCGAAGGAACCAAATCAGCTGTGGCCAGGATTTTGGAATTGTGCCGATCTTGAAAATCCGCGCCGCAAGCCGTCTATCCAATTAGTTTGGCTGGGAGGCGGAAGTCGATGGCTTCTATGCCTCTAGCGCCATCTTTAACGGAGCCGAATTTCCCTTCACCGGATGGATCTAGGATGTGGCCATTACAGGTTCCGGCCCCTTCATCGACCCCGCTCGTTTTTCTTGAGTTTGAGGACCATAGCTGAGGTGCTTCAGGGAGGAGCGGCGAACGCACTGTTGCAACAGAAAGTCAAACCTGCGAAGCTTATAATAGTCTGGCAACCTTGGCGGTTACTTTTGGATTTACCGTGGAAACAGATTAGGCTCAGCCGAGCTGAATACAGAGGGTGGGAGATTGA
>DYOB01000163.1 GCA_020720765.1 Borreliella garinii | reverse complement strand
TGAGCGAGTTTTTCGCGCACTGACAAATCCTCCGCAGTAGTTTTGAAAAAGGCTCCTATAAACTAAAACGGTTTGAGATACCCGTAAGGAGGAAATTGACACCTATAGCTGTGATGAAAATATAGAGTATCCTTCCGATAACCAGCGTTCCAAGGCGTCCTAGGAACTTATAGACGAACCCTGAGGATGACAAGAGAGCAAATACGAGGATAAAACTCACGATAATGCTGGTGAGCGCGATCAACCAACCTTGCTGGTCAAGGACCAGAATCCCTGTTACGATACTGCCAGGGCCGACAAGCAGGGGCACAGCCATAGGTACAACCCCCATCTCCATGATATTTTCAGGGATAGTCTCGTGGTGCGTCGTGTGAAAAAGAACCCTGTGTACACCGAGGACTGTCAGCATGATGCCCCCAGCTATGCGGAATTCATCGATGCTGATATGAAAAACTGTATCCATGATCCATCGGCCCGTGAAGGTGAGGATGAGAAGAGTGAGAAAGCCCACAAGGGTAGTCAGACGAAAAAGCCGGCGCTTCTGCGCCTTTTCCAGATCACTTACCAATTCCTCGTAGACCGGCAAAACCCCCACCGGGTTAAGAACCGCGATGAGGGCTAAAACGGCATTGAGAAATGAATCGAAGAAGGTCAAAGGGCTTTTATGACAACCGGGAGGCTGATGTTCAGACCGACCCTGTCCACACGGGTTTTCACTTCGGAATAGTACCGGACACCGGAAACGGTTTCATCAAGCACAAACTGCCAGTCGCCGGCTTTTAACGTGTAGAACATAGCACTGAAATACGCACCGGAATGGGTTAGAATCAAAGCAGTGCTTCCCAGATAGACCCCGTTAAGCCACGAATGTACGGGCTTTCCGATCAAGTCCGGGTAATAAAGCATACCCTGGGTAGTATTTGGCCAGAGTTCGGCGCTTACCTGAGCTTTTAGCCCACGCCAGTCGCGTCCGTTATTATTGTCCCAGTTTCCCATAGCGTCGCGGAAACACCAGTCAAGCCGGTCCTCGGGGCCGCTGGGAATATCCAGAAAGTACGCTGTTACACCCGAATTGCGCTCGATGGTTCCATCTTTGTACATGCCCAGGTCTTTAACACCCTGCCAGCCCTTAACGCCGTAATGTACCATGGGGGAAATAAGGCGGCCGATATAGGTAACTCTCCAGTGCGGAGTAGGGTCAGAATAAAATTGAGCGTCGCTTATAGCAGAAAAGACATCGGTATTCCAATCTTTTCCTGCGTTATTGTCCCAGGACTCGCCTCTCCCATCACGTAGTACAAAGGCAAACTCGAGCGTTCGCGCTTCAAGGGGAACGATAAAATCAGCTTGAATAGCACTGGTGTTCAGTTCAGCCCGTGCCATAGGTACGGTTTTAACATCCTGCCAACCATTCACCCCGTAGTGGAGCCAAACATTTTCGAGTCCCAAGTTGCCTTGATAAAGGATATGGGCTTTCATTCCGGCAACGAGACGGGTATCGGCCCTGTTCTGGAGCCATGTTTCAACGACGGCTGTTCCGGAACCCGGAATTATAGCCCTTTCACCTGAATCAACTGCACCCTTGTAGGTTTGAAATACGATATCCTCCTGACCCGGCGAACACGAAAGCATGGCTGCGAGCAAGGCGGAAGAGATCCCGATGCGAACGATTTTTTTCACTTTTACCTCCCGGACATAAGTCCTTTTTGCAAGTTAAGGGGCAAAGCAAAGATTTGTCAAGTGTTTTTTTCATATTTTTTAAAAAATAATCGTATTTCTGTACCTTGTCCGACCTTAGAGTCGATACGAATTTCCCCACTATGGTGTTCCAGAACCTTTTTCACCAAATACATACCCAGCCCCGTACCCCCGCTTGTTATTTTAGTGGACCGAAAAGGTTTAAACATCTCTTCGATTTTGACCTCGGAAATACCTACTCCAGTATCCTTGATAACGGCTATCCAGGCTGGTGAGTTTTCATCGTTTTCAAGACTGATGGATAATACTGAAACACCTGAATTTTTCTGGAGGTTTTGGCCATCCATAGCATCGATGGCGTTGGAAAAAAGGTTAAAAAAGACTCGTTTGAGTTGTAGTTTATTCCCAAGGATCCAACCAGGGTTTTCAGAAACCGAGAATACGACATGAATTTGCGGGGGAATTTGCTGGGAATATTCTTTAACATACTCTGAAAGAACTTTTTTAAGGTCGATTTTTTCCAGCGGGGTTTCATCCAGCCTTGAAAATTCAAGAAGGTTTTCTACCTCCGTTGAAAGGCTGTCGAGGTACGCATCGAGCTCATGAAATTCTTTTTTTACCGAATCGAGGTCTTCTGCTGGATTTTGAATTTTTATCTCAATAAGCTGTATTCTTCCTCCTAACACTGCGAGAAGATTCCTGAAATCATGGGCTACGCTTGCGGCAAGGATTCCCAACTGTTCGGCTCGGTCCACCAACTCCTTTTTTTTCTGAAACAAAAGTTCGGAAGCGATATCCCGCCAAACAAGGACTGTTCCAACAGAATGGTTATCCTTGTGGATAATCCGCCCCTCCAACTCGAGTTTTCCATTCCTTACTCTAACCCTTTCCTGAAAGGCCATGGTCTGTTTTAGTGCAAGGTCCTCCCAGGGTTCCAAAACGGGAATTTCACCGGTTTTATAAAGCTGGGGTGATTTTTGTTTTTGATTATGAAAGAGAAGTTTGCCTTTGGGATCAAGAAAAAGTACTTTCTCCCGTTGATGCTCAAAAAGGGTTGAAAATATGGCGTTTTCAGAAAGAAAGTTTTGGTTTCTTAATTTTTCCACCAAGTAGGTCAATAAAAAAATTGGCCCGAATACCATCGTAGAGACCAGGTCCCAATCAGTGGGATAATGAAAAATTGCCGTTAGAATTATATCGATAATAGCAAAAAAGCTCAAAACGATGGGGGCAAGAAAATACAATAAAAGGGGTCTTCTGCTTTCTCTTATCATCCAGGCGCCGCGGACTGTCACATAGATTTGTAAAAAAAGATTGGTTACAAAATACAAAACATAGAAAAACGAATACTTGGTCTGATAAAGATGGATGACAACGCCAGAGAAAGTAATTTTTTCGAGCAAAACCGGATTTCCATTGATAAGAAAGTCAGTTTGAATTACAGCAAGGTAAGCCACCAAAGGTAGAAAAACATAGTTTCGGAAGAGGTTGAGCCGGGGAAACCACTTTTGGGTATAGACCTGTAAGGCATAAAGGGCAAAATGTAGTCCCAAGGAGGCAGAAAAAAATCTCAGCCTTGAAACAAAAAGAAATTTTTCAACAGTCGGGGAGAGGTATTGGAAGATCCCGAGAGTGCTGCTTATGGCAAGGAACAAGACCGTCAGAACAAAATAGTACCGCTTTTTTCCGAGGCTGATACTTCCGCCATCCGCAAGGAAGTACAAAGCCAAAAGGAGGGAAAAACCCGAAGACATTAAAACAAATGTCCAAGTGTTTGGGTTCATGGAATAGCCTGAGGAAGCAAGATTTCGACTTCTGTTCCTCCACCTTCGACTGTACTTATTTCCAATGTACCTTGATGTCCTAGAAGGATATTTTTTGCGAGGGTTAGCCCAAGTCCTATTCCCCCGGCATCTTTTCTGGTAGAGAAAAACGGTTCAAAAACCTTTTCTAAGTTCTCAAGGGAGATCCCGCTACCTTTGTCGCGTACCAGGATTCTCCCGAAACCCAAAGGTTCGAACGTAAACGAAGAATCTCCGGGTGCTGGTTTGAGAGACATAGAAGTGAAACTTAAATCTACCTCGACGACCTTATCGCTTTCCTCGATGAATTCGGGGTAGGCTTGAATTCCATTGAGGATAACATTAATAAGGGCGTTTTTCAGTTCTTCGGAAAAACCACGCACCCAGCACTTTCGCTGAAAGCGGTTGGTTAATACAACTGATTTGAGTTCCCTAGTATTGAAGAGTTCTGTCACATTTGTAACCAATGCCCCCAAATCCAGGGTAGTTAGTTTTTTATGTTTCCCCTGCCTTACTAGATCGAGTATGCGTTCGGTTTTTTCCTGAAGTTCCTTTACGCTATTCTTCAGGACTTGAACAATGCTGGGCGCCTTAGAAAAAGTAAAATCGTGCATCGAGGAAAGTTGATGCTGGATATTTTTAACCCGAATAGAAAAGTCGCTCCCCAACCCCTTACTTAGAGCAACAAGATTCCGGAACTGGCCGACAGAATGGAATTCATCATCTTGTTCGTCCTGATTTTCCAACCCACGCAGAAGTGTTCCCATTCCTAAAAGATGCTTTCGGCCATCCAAAACGAAAAATTTTCTCACCAAATACTCTTTATTCCCGCTGTTTTCTTCCTGGAAAGTAAGAAAATCCTCGTACTCTAGGGACGTAAGGTTTGGAGACTTTTCACGCCCTGATAAGAACACCCCTGAGGTCCTTAAAGCTAAAAGCCGCAGTTTTTCAGGTAAGTTTTTAAAACTCTGATTCTGGTAAATATTCTGGATTTTCCTATCTAAAAAAAAGAAAGCCTCGGGAAGTGTTTCCATAACGGCCCTCTGGACGTCCACTTCCAGCTCGATATGCATCATCTTCATTTTGCGGTCATGAAAGAATATGAATATTAA
>DYOB01000162.1 GCA_020720765.1 Borreliella garinii | reverse complement strand
GCGAATGCAAAAAAGATGGGGAAGCCTTTCAGACAAGGGCACAGTAACCCTCAATGCCGACCTGATCAGAGCGCCTAAAGAGTGCATTGACTATGTTATTACGCATGAGTTGTGTCACCTGAGATTTCATGATCATAGCCCAGAATTTTACAAGCTCCTCGACTCTGTCATCCCGGGTTGGGAAAAGATAAAACACAAACTTGAACTTGGCATGGTGTAAAGAGGTCTCCAGATGATTCATTGCCCCTGTAACTGCCTACTTCCCAAAATTAGCCCAGTTGAAAACAAGCTCACAAACAGTATAACCGCCTTTACGCCATGGGGCCGAACAACATCTCCAGCTAAGGCTCCTGATAACAACCACCGCATTTCCCTATAAACAACAAAATACGAGAGATTTACGATGACATTATTTCCCTTAGAAGATGTGGCTGACATAATACACTCAGACCTAAACGGCTCGTATACTTTACAAACTATTAAAAATAACATTCTACGGGAGGCATACGAGATTTGTAGGAGTATAGACGAGACGAAACAAATGGAGAAGCTGAAAAACGCCAGGTTAGAAAATCTCAAAGAAAATTCTCTTAGCAAGGAGGAAAAAGACAAGCAAGAAAGAGACATTCTCGAATCATTCAATAATCTGCATCTTAAGTATTACGCTTATATTCACATATCAGTTCACTACAAGGGCTACCTTTGGCAAGCAGAAAGGAATTTCCTTAATGGTATGTGTTTGGAGCGGGATGAACCTTTGCATATTCGAAAAGAAGACATCTTCCGGTTTATTGGGAGGGATGATGTTGTTGCTCATTTGTCTTACTTCACAGATATAAAACATGAAGAATCCTACACAATTATAAAATCCCCCCCTGTATTGTCCGATATTGGCCTAACGCTTGATGTTAATGGCAATCATGACGAATGTGCCAGGAATAAGATTATTGCCGAAAAAGTGAAGGCGTTACGAGATGAGATTGAATACTCAAAAGATGATATCAGTTTCGATGAATATTCTTTCGAAATTATACGCAAAAATCTCCTTGCCAACCAGCAACAGAAGCCCTCAGCATTTGACAAGCATACTGGTCAAAACAACATCGCTGAACCAGCTGGGAAAGTTGCCTATCCTGAGATGGCAGATGACATGCCATCAGGAATCCTGCCAAAAAATTCCGGCCGACCTAAAACGGCAAAACACAATGCTCTGAAAACATGGCAGAAATACATGCTCTGTGCGGCAGCAATAATTGCAACAACCGATAAGAAACGCTATCTCCACAAGCAACCAAAACAGCAAGATAAAATATTTAATTACGCACAACTTGAGTTGGTTTTTAAGGAGATGGCTGGACGACTTTTGGGTACAGATTCCAGTATCTCGACCGTTGGATATGGTCTTTCGGATGAAAACATAGCAACAATCCTTGAGAATGCCTTAGAAAAATATCCTATAGATATAGATGAGTTATGGCGCTATTGATTTCCAAGTAAAAACTATTTTTTCTATGTAGAACCTAAAAAAGATATTTTTTGTACTTTTACCCTATGCACTTCGGATTTACCGGGATGTATGGGGTTTTTTATTTTTTATGGAGACGAAAAAATGGCAGAAAAAAAATGGCTCACAGAAAAAGAAGTCGCATTGATGACGGGACGGGCAGTACAGACACTCCGAAATGACAGAGCGATGAATCGGGGAATCCCCTACTTTAAAATAGGAAAATCAATTCGTTATGCCGTTAGCGATGTCGAAAGCTGGATGGAGGCAAGGCGGATCTCTACATCTGACGATCCGAAGAAAAGAGGCGTCTCAAGAGAACAAAATGAGATGCTGTAATGGCCGAAAACAAAAAAGCGACTCCCTATAAATTGGCTGGCAGGCCGGAAGTCGCTCTCTCTACACGAAAACATTCTATCATTATTCTCAGGACAAAACAAGCGGATAGACGATTTGGCATAATTTGGCAGCAGGGGGCCATGCCCATTGTGAAAAGTGAAAAAAACAATGGAGGCAGCCATGACTGTAAATAAGTGCCTGGCCCAGTCTGCCCTTGGAATCATCAGTCTTCAGTTTTCTGTCATCCCGACACATGAAAATAAGAAACCAACGATCTCCTGGAAAGAATTTCAATCAAGAATGATGACCGCCGTCGAAGTTCATCGCCACTTTGTTGACGGCACACGACTCGCCATTGTCGGGGGCAGAATCTCAGGCAATCTGGAGTGCCTTGATATTGATGATCCAACTACCTACGAGCCTTTCCTGAAATTGCTGGATATGCGTTGGCCCGGTTTGCCTGACAGACTCTTGAAACGACAGACTCCATCGGGGGGCTATCACTTGATATATCGGTGCTCAACATCTGTGGCTGGTAATCTTAAACTGGCCAGTGCTCAATCAGGAGCAATCAGAATAGAAACCAGGGGTGAAGGGGGATATTTTCTCTCTGCTCCAACTCCTGGATACAAAATGCTTTCGGGGGGCTTAAAAGATTGCCCTGTTTTGAGCCCGGAAGAAATTGTGGCTATTCATGCAGCGGCAATGGCTTTTGATACGCAAGAAAAACATTGTGCCCGTTCACTAAAGTCTGGCCAGAACAGAGAACTGCCTGGAACACGTTTTAATCAGTCACACACAATCCCCGAGATACTTCTGGCGCATGGCTGGGTGACGGACAAGCCTACTACCGCAGGGCAGGGATGGACACGCCCTGGAAAATCGGATGGGACATCCGGGGTATTGCTCCAAGACACAGGAAATTTCTTCGTGTGGTCATCAAATGCTTTCCCCCTGGAGTCTGGTCGCTCGTATGATGCCTTTGGTCTTTATGCTGCGTACAATCATGCTGGTGATTTTACAGCGGCAGCTCAATCATTAAGCCGATGCAATCGGCAAATAGAATGTCCGAATGATTTATCGCCTGGGGAACAGGCACAAGAATGGGAACCAAATCCCCCTGATTGGCCATCAATGAACCCCAGAGCCTACCACGGCATTATTGCTGATTTTATAGAGCTCGCCACCAGAACCAGTGAGGCTGACCCAGCGGCCATACTGGCAACATTTCTTGTCCGATTTGGTGTGGAGTGCGGGCCAGGGGTGTTCATGCAGGTTGGCGACACCAAACATCGGGCACGATTGGCGTCTGTTATTGTCGGGGCATCATCAAAGGCCCGTAAGGGGACATCCGGCAAGCCGGTGGAGAAGCTCTTTGATTTTACCAATGTCCAGGGCCAGGAATTTGTCAATCCGGCCCGCGTAAGCCATGGCCCTTTTTCTTCTGGAGAAGGAATCATTTATGCGATTCGAGATGCCACTACCCGATGGAATCCAAAAACGCAAACAGAGACGATTATTGATAATGGCATTGAGGACAAACGAATCTTTATTCTTGATGAAGAGTTTAGCGGGATGCTGGCAAACACAAGGAGGGAGGGCAATACTCTTTCCATGGTCATCCGCCAGGCATGGGACAGTGGATCTTTTGACCCCTTGACAAAAAATAACAAAATCACCGCCACCGGTGGCCATGTCGGCTGGATCAGCCATATCACCCTGCAAGAACTTTTAGCAAAACTGGATCAATCTGAGGTCGTCAATGGCTTTGCCAATCGAATTCTGTGGATATGTGCTAAACGCCAAAAGCAGGTTCCAGATGCGCTCCCCATGCCCCAGAATGAACTGGAATCTCTTCAGCGGCATTTATTGCACATCATTTCTCGTGTTGGTCTCGGCAGTGAAATCAAATTAGGTGCAGATGCCAGAGAAGCATGGGGGTGCACATATTATCCAAAGTTGAGCAGAGATCGCCCCGGGCTCATCGGATACATTACCAATCGAGGGGAGGCTCAGGCGTTACGCTTAGCCATGATCTATTGTCTGCTCGCTGGCGAGACGATCATCTCCCTCGATCATCTGGAATCAGGCATTGCTTTTTGGAATTACTGTTTTCAATCGGCAAAGCATATTTTTCATGGAAAGCGAGCAAACAACATAACACAAACGATCTTTGAGGCCTTGCAAAAGGCAGGAGGGGCTCTTGCAGGCCGCGAACTCTACCAACTGTTCAAAAACAATATCAGCAAAGAGAGATTGGAAGTTGCCCTGGCCGAACTCATAACCTCAGGCCAGGTGATTGCAGAAAAGCAACAGAACAAAAAAGGAGCCCCAACGAAACTCTATCGTTTTACGGGAAATCATGACGATTTAAACGAATTAACGAATTAAATGCCAATGAGGACGGATACCCACGCGGTTAAATTCGTTTATTCGTTTAATTCGCTACCTGACGAAAATAACGACCATTATTTTTACAAAACAGATTCCACTAAAATCTCAAAGGGAGGTGATGATAGCGAGACAAATCCAGAGAATAGAATCTATTATGCATTGCAAGCTGTTTTCAAAAAACCACATTGGAGCTAAGACATGAATATTAAAGGCTATGTTCCCTTTAAGTGTTGAAACTGCCCCAGAGAAATGGCGAGCAAAGACTCTGGTGAAATTTGGGGGTGCTGCTCAAGAGAACACCGCCACCCCAGATAGTTCGACAGATACTTTGTGGCTACACCATGAAAGCGCTGGGTAGAGTAGGAAGCTGACTTACCGATCATGGCCAGGACTTTTATTGACGCCTCGTCGCACGCGACTACTACGTGTCCACCGGCCCTGATCGTTCATCAGCTTCCCCTCATCAGTAGGGTCGAGCACTGGCGCGTTAACTTAAAGCCGATATCTATGATCAATACCAA
>DYOB01000161.1 GCA_020720765.1 Borreliella garinii | reverse complement strand
CCTTGGCCCTGTCCGTCTCCATTGCTTCTTTTGAATCGGCGTCCTTGGCTTTCTGTAGCAATTCAGCGACTTTCTCTGAAAGTTCCTTCTCCAATTCCACAGCCCGATCGTAGCGAATACTTTTGTAGAGGGCCGCCATGGGCAACAGAATATCACACAGTTCAACCTCAAGTAAATTCCTGCGGTCTTAAGCGCAACAGGCTCATAGCCTCTTCCAACAACAGTTCGGGTGTATTCCTCCCTGAATGCTCGGAGCTCCATATTAGAAGTCCTTGCAAAACCTTTCCTAGTTCAGGACCCGGAAGAAATCCTAACTCCAACAGCATAGTACCAGTGACTGCTAGTTCATTGAGAAACAAGGGACGAGGATCTTCCGCCCGTTCAGTTACAAGCGTTTGGAGTTCCTCACGGGGTATCTTGCCTACCCACGGAAAAGTCCATAGCCAGGACAGCCAGTTCAGGTTTTTTCTCCCTTTCCATGCGAGCAGAAGAATCGACGGATCACGGATACCTTCTAAGAGCAGGTGGAAAACATCCAACGTTCTTGAAATTTCGCTTGAATCTACACGAGAGAATTTTAATGTTTTGAGGTACGGCTCGACCGTGGATGGAGTAAGTATCCCGTAGTTTAGGAAAAAATAGGCCCATCTCAGGTGTTTCTGAGATTCCGTTAAAACAAGGGCTTTCTCAAACGAATCGCGTTTCCACCTGGGTTCGACGAAGGGCAGAAAGGTTCTGAGAGCACCAGAAGATTCCGCAAGTCCCCATGCAGTGACCCAGTGCGAACCCATGAGAAGTTTCTCCATTTCCACATGGATGCGTTCGAACGAGAGTTTTCGGCAATGATCGCTTAACTTGGTGGCTGCAAGTTCAGTCGATGGATCAATGCTAAATCCTAGTTGGCTTGCAAAACGGAACAACCGGAAAATCCTTAAAGAGTCTTCACTGAAACGGCGTTCGGGGTCCCCGACTGCCCTAAGAATTCGGTTTTTGCAGTCTTCCTGCCCCCCGAATGGATCGATAAGAACTTTTTTTTCAGGGTCCCACGCCATGGCGTTGATGCTAAAATCCCTGCGCATCAAGTCTTCAGAAAGATCTTTTTTAAATTCAACCCCATCAGGGTGTCGATGATCGGTGTAACCGATGTCCTTCCTGAAGGTGGTTACCTCAAAAGCATTTCCTTGAAAAAGGACCGTGACTGTTCCATGAAGAATTCCCGTGTCAATGACACGGTTAAATATTTTTTTAACGATTTCTGGACTGGCCGGGGTTGTAAGATCGATATCTGTAAGCGGTCTTCCCAGCATTAAATCCCTTACACACCCTCCGACCGGGTAGGCCTTGGTTCCTGCTTTATAAAATTTTTCGAGAAGGGGGGCCAGGGTGGAATCCAGTTCCTGCATAAGATGGGTAACCATTGATTCCACATTCCCACACACACAGTTGTCCGTCAAGAGACAATGCTGTAGAATAGCTCATGCAGGCAATTATTGCGGTAGGCGGAGAAGGCCCAAAGAAATTACCCACGAGCTTTTTTGAGAATGCAAAGATTTTCGCGGCTGATTCCGGTGCTGATTTGCTTTCTTCGTACGGCATTATTCCCCATGTACTTCTCGGAGATATGGATTCAGTCACCCTTTTGGGAAAATCACGAGCCTTAAAAGTTGTCACCTTCCCGAAAACCAAAGATGAGAGCGATACAGAGCTGGCCTTCCAAGCTGCAAGGAAGGAAGGATTTCGCTCCTGGACTGTTCTAGGAGGGGGATGCGGGAGATTCGACCATCTTCTTCAACTTCAATTCCTCGCCGGCCGCTACCCCGAGTGGAGACTCTGGTTGCAAAATCAAGACGTGGTTTATTTTCTCCGTGCGGGTGAATCATTGTCAGGTAAAGGAACCAGGGGAATGAGGTTGTCGGTTTTTCCTTTTCTTTTTTCTGCGTGCAGGTGTAAATCTACGGGTTTGAAATGGGAGTTGGACCAAGTGGACTTTAAATCTCGGGTAAGTTTAAGCAACGAATTGTCCGACAATGAATGGAGTGTGACTTGCACGACAGGTCTATTTTTTCTTGTTCGTCCCTTGGAGGATTGGGTTGAGTACAGCTTTTAATCAATTAAGCGACGGGCTGTCTCCTGACGAAAAACGAGAGCTGCTTGAAAAAATTCATTCGAGTCTCAATTGGTCACAAAAAGATTCAGAAGCCATTGTTTCTTCTACACCTCAAAAGGATGAAATCCAGGAAAAATTAAAAAATGACGCAGGAAAACTCTCCTTTTTCGAGAAACTCATCTATAAAATAGTGGCCTTTTTTATGGGAATCAGTGTTGAAGAATTGGTGTATCGAGGAAAAATTACAAATCTTAAAAAGCAGGTTGCTCAAAACGCCTCGGGTCTTGTCAGTTGGGAATCCGGAACCTTTTCCGATGTTTTGGGAAAAGCCATCTATGATCTCTACTCATCCTGCTACCCTTTGGAAGCCGTATTCCAGAATATGACCAAGAAAAATTCCATCATTGAAAAGTCGGTGACAGATCTTATGGAAGCGATGATTCCCAACGCAAAAACAGGCGTTTTCGATTTTGTGAGTCTTTCGGAAATGGGGGACCTCTACAGGATGTCAGGTCAGAAGAGCCGGATACATAAAAGGGTTAAGGACAGCATTCCCGTTTATATTGACTCCATTCCCGATGAAATTTATAAGCGGGTTGGAGAATCACTCTCTCCGTTATATTTTCTTAGGCCCTTAGCTCTTTTTCCTTACCATATCCTCTTGGAGAGTTTTGGTGTTTTCCTGAACGAAGAGGAACCTAGGAAATATCCGCCCTTCAAACCTGCGATTTTTAAGGGTATGAGTGAGTTTCTGGAAAAACTTTACTATGCCTTGTACTTAGCGAATAAGATCGAATTTTCAGAGGCGTGTTTCCGACCACTTTTCCAAAACTATCTAAAAGAGATGGAAGTCAAATCAAGTACCGTGGATCAATTGATTCATGATGTGAAGCAACTGCTCGAAGAGGCACAATCCATCTTCGCAGAAATACCATGGAAGGAAGTCATTCAATCTTTGAATGAGAACCCTTATTATTCCATGCGGTTTTTTCTCCCTCAATTCGACGTCAAGACTTTTTACAAATCAACATTAACCGTAAGGTTTGCAGCACAGATTGAAGATATTTTTCCTGAACTCAGAAAAGTTATCATTGAAAAAGAAAAAAATGCCTTGTTCCAAAATCAGAATTCTCAGCTTCTCGTCCATTATAACTGGGAGAATAATTCGGAACTCAAGAGCCTGGGCGGAATTACTTTTGAACATGTAGAGTCGTTGAACCTACTAAATACCTTTCTCTTAAGTCATTATGTCAATCAAATTCTTCCTCTGATGCAGACCTTGAGCAGAATCGTCCTTCAACCCTTTAAGGCGATCAATAATTCACTTTTCCAAAGTCTTGCAGATATAGAAACATTGAAATCCGATATTTTTTCCTTCGATAAAGGACTGGGAGACGACAACCCCGACGCTGTCCTGCTTATACGGATCAAACAGGAATTGAAATCGAAACCATTGGCTGGAAAACAAATCAGCGATTTTATTCAAAAAAAGGATAAGGAAGCTAAACACTTTATTATCCGTTCTTTTGAAATTCTTGAAAAACTTAAAAAAGTACTAGAAGAAATTCTCGAACATACGAGTGAAAAAATGAAAAGTTCTCTTAAGGTCCCTTATATCATGGGTGGTTCTAAAAGACGTCTTCACGAAGTTATCCAGGAGAAGACTAATACACTTTCTGATATTCTGAAACTTATTAAGGACCTCTTTAACGAGGAGCAGAGGATGGAAGCAGACTAGGAAAAATACTTTGAATTTCCGGACCCAAGTTTTCTTTGAGAAGAAACTGAAGGTTCGGGTACTTTTCCAAAAGCTGTCCGTATTTTTCAAGGAGTTCAAGTTTCTCGGCCTCACGGATTTGTATTTGACTTTTAACTAGGGCGCGTGCCTGTTGCTCGGCCAAAATTGCCGCTGTAGCATCGTTGAAAGTTTTCCGGACATCCTGGTATAATTTAAAATCAGGTGATTTCTCAAGCGTGAGAATGATGCGTTTCAGACTGACGAATTTCCAAACTCCGGTCAGTCGTTCCTGAAGCAGTCCGGCAAGTTTATCATCAGAATTGTCAACTAGAATATTGACATTATATTGATCGCTCTTCACACCAAGGAGCCAGTCCCTCGTATTTTTTTCAAACTCGGGTTGATTCTTTTTGAGAAATTCCTCGATGCTGGCTGAGGCGAGACCAAATTCGCGAACCAATTGCGGAAGTTTTTCTGGGTTCCACTGATAGATGAGATTGACCTGAATTCTAAAATCAAAAAGTTCCTTTAAACCTAGAAAGGTTGAATAGTCCTCCCCCTTATCCAACACACCTTCAATGGTCAGCGGAAGGTTCATTTCTTTCGTAGGAAAACTTTCAAAACTTACGTTGGTGGGAATAAGCGCTTCCCACCTCCATATAAAACCGCTGTTTCCCACTACAAGGTCTAGAACCCCCGAACTTTTAGTTCTCAGTACCGTCCATTGTTCCGAAGGTGCAAAGAGACTCACCGAACCAGCCACAAAAATCCCGCCACCTAGGAGGATAAGGAGAATAAAAAACACCATAAATCTTTTCATACTTGTAATCTAAACAATATTGAACCAAAACGAAAGGGGAAATTCCATCAACTATGCTTAGGAGCCTGTTGCGCTTGAGATTTTGACACAGGACCGGGGAGCCGGGATGCAC
>DYOB01000160.1 GCA_020720765.1 Borreliella garinii | reverse complement strand
TCGTTCAAAGGCGCATTTTCCAAGAATTATGAACTCGCTTCGAAGCGCTTTGAAAATGCTATCGAAGAGATCGATAAATCAATCGACCACTTGCAGAAAACCAAAGAGGCTCTTATGAGCACTGACCGCAACCTCCGCCTCGCTAATGATAAAGCACAGGATGTGACGATTAAAAAGCTTACCAAGGGCAACCCGACGATGGCGGAGAAATTTGGAGAACTGAAGAATAAGGATTTTTAAGGTATTAAATTCAATAAGATGCCCGCTCCTGAACGTTTCTGCGAACCAAGAACCATGTCATCGGTCTGAAGTCCGGATGGATATGGCCCATTCCCAACCCCCTATACTCAGTGAAATATTCTGTAGTCGATGTGGGGGAAGATATTGTTCTTTTTTTCGAGGTTCGTCAGCCACTCTGTATCAATGTGGTTGCTGGAAATAGTTTCATAGATTTGATTAAAGTTCGAAATATGCTCGGTAACCCGCCGGCGTGCGTAATCAGCGGTGGTCCCGAGTTTAATCATCATAGGCCAGTCCGAGGCCTGGGCGAGTAGGATTTCCCTGGTGGCCTGGTTGAGCGCGCGTTCTTTCCGCCCTGTTTCATTGGGAAACCGCCGGGTGAGGTCCTGAAGGCGCTGGATACAACGGTGCGTATGGCGGTAGATCCAGTCATTGGTACCATCGAGCCAGACCTCGGCGTAACCCTTGGTCCCCCAGCTTGAAAAGGGTGGCGAGATCATTTGGAGTGTTTCATTCTTTTTTATAATCTGTGTGGGAGTGACAAAGCTGATAGCAGGAATTTTTTCCGCCTGCCTGAAGACTTCGCCTATCCACGCCGGCCCTTCAAACCACCAGTGCCCGAAAAGTTCAGCGTCAAAAGGAATTGTAAAAAGCGGAGACCAATCATTACCGGCCTTTTCTAACCGTTCAGCGGTTTTTATTCTGTTATAAAGATAATTTCCCGCATGTTCTTTAATTTTAAGAAAGGCAGTCTCTGGGTCGTAGAGAAGCTTTTGATCCGTTACACCGGTAACTTTAAAGTATTTAAACCCCGTCGAACTCCGGTTTTCTCCTGAGGGTAAATACGGTCCAATATATTCTATGGGTAGATCATAACCAATGTCCCTGTAGAAGTCCCTGTAAACCGGGTCTGAAGGGTAGCCGTGGTCTTTTTTCCAAACATCGTTGGACGAGGAAAGATGCCGGGGAAAGGCTACAGTACCAGCTGGGGTTTTCAAAGGGCCGAACACGCCTTTTTCAGGCAATTGAGAAGCTAATAGTGCTCCATGGGCAGAAAGATAAAAGAATTTGATTTTAGACTTCACCATGTGCGCGTCGAGGCCTGGATAGTATCCGGCTTCGGGCAGCCAGATGCCCTCGGGTTCCTGGGAAAATGCGTTGTAATGGCTGTCGACGGCCACCTGGATCTGAGCGTGGATGTTCCCTGGGTAGTCCTGATACAACGGCGCGAATGCGTGGGTTGCAAGCGTGGTGATAATTTCTATCCGGCCCAGTTTCATGAAGTACTGGTAACCTTTGAGGATGTTGTTCTGATAAATATCAAAGAAGTCCACAAGGTTGGACTTGTAGAGCTTCTCATACATCAGAGCCAGTGGATGCTCCGGGGTTCCTTCTGTTCGCTGGACTTCTTTTTCTGCCAATTCTACATGGAGTTCAAGGTGGGCTTTATAACGGTCTTGTAGTCGCTTGTCGGTCAGCATGGCCGTCAGCGTTGGGCTGAAGCTCATAGTCAGGTGGAAATTTACACCCTCATCTTCCAGGGCATGAAATACTCTTAAAAGTGGAAGGTATGTTTCGTCAATCGCTTCAAAAAGCCACGATTCTTCAAAAAAAACAGGATATTCCGGGTGGCGGACGAAAGGCAGGTGTGCGTTTAACAGCAGATTTAGAGATAAAGAGCTCAATCATCGCTCCAATCGCCGACGCGGTGGGGTAAAGTCTTGCCTTCAGTTTCGCTGACCTGTTCCCTGTCTTTGATGGGTTCACACTCAAAAAAATCTGAGAGTTCCATAATGACCTTGCGGCGGGAGTCACCCTTGTTGATCTCTGCCAGACGACGGACTTGGTTTTCAGGGGTATAAAGGATTTGGCTTCGGGATAATACCCGCAATTCACCAGTGAGCTGCGCGACAACTTCGACCTGGTAAAATCGGTCGTTGATAGGAAGTTGGATATAGCGGCTGCCCATCTTGGTCTGGACAGGAAGGTCGTAGGAATGATGCATCGGGCCGTTGATCTCGGGGGTCTGATTCTCCAGTATATGCAGAAAAAAGCCCTTAAAACCCGCGGTTCTTTCCATCTCCTGGTAAATAGACTCTTTTATTTCCCAAAAGAAAAAGGCCCAATCGGGGTCCCTGAGAAGAAGTCCGCAATAATTTTCGTCGTAATGGTCGGGAAGGACGGAGACTGTTTGTTCCGGGCGGGTGGTATATTGTTCTGGAAGGTCGAACTTACTCCGTTCTACCTGGATAATCAGCGACTGGAGGACATCCATCTCGCGCTTATCCTCTTCATAGGCCTCAATCAAGGCATTGATCATTTCATCACGGCCAAGACCCTGTTGTAGGTCTAAGCACTCTCTTTGGGTGAGGTCCCAAAGTGCCTGATCGTCAAGTCCAGTTAATCGAGCGAGGGTCAAGACATACTTCCATGAATGTGGCTACAATAGATAATCATAACGATACTGTCAAGAGGAGCAGGACCTTGGCTATACATTTCATCCTTCATCTCCAACATTCCTTACCGCCATTTGAAAACCCCTGGTTAGGTGCTCCAACGGCGCCTTTGGGCGAGCCTGTCATTTCACCCAATGCCCAACTTATGCGTGAAGTGTACGGTGCACATTCAGCCAGCCGTGTTTTGAACCCTGTGGGTTTGATAGACAACATTATCAATCTTTACCAATGGTATTCTTTTAGTTTCAGTCCTGACCTTCTCAGGCATATTAGGCAAACCTCCGTCAATGTTTATCAAAGAATACTCGAGGGTGATAAACTCAGCCAGGTCCGCCTCGGTCATGGCAATGCGCTTGCCCAGAGTTATTCAGGTGCGATCTTGCCCTTGATGTCCCCCAGCGAAATGGAAGGTGATATAAAACTTGGGTTAGAAAGTTTTGAAATCCATTTCCGCAGAAAGTCAGAGGGTTTCTGGCTTCCGGAACTCGGTTTCAACCTAAATGTTGCTGATATTCTCATCAAAAATTCCATCCGGTTTGTCTATGTATCTCCGTGGCAGATTCAAGCTGTCGGCGTTGATGGAACTGGAACCTGGACGGCGCTCGGTCCCCACCCTGCAAGAGACTCTTTTGCCTTCCGTTTAAAACGCCCTGAAGGTGATTTGCTCCTAATCCCATACCATCACGAATTCCATGAAGAGGTTCTACAAAGAAGTATTCTTAAAAATTCCCGGCTTTTTGAAAATAGCCTAAACCATCACGCTCAACCACAGGGGGGGTATCTCACTGCGGTTCACCGCGGTGAACTTTTCGGACACCTTGAACCCTTCGCGGATATGTGTCTAGCGGATTTGATCCACAGGAACCTTGAGGAAAAAACCCTTCATTTCTGCAATCCAGCCCACCTTTTGGAAAAATCCCAGAATTTTCCATTGGCGAAATTAAAAAGGGGAGAAAAAGAGAAAGGTACAAGTTGGAGTTGTTTTCATGGTGTTGCGAGATGGTATAGAGACTGCGGGGATCACAGTCTTTCGAAGGAAGGTTGGCACCAGAATTGGAGGGAAGATGTCCATGCTTTACTCAGTTCTTTTTCAAAAAGTGCGTGGGGCTCATTTAGAGAATACTTGTTTGCTAAAAACTTAAAAGTCCTTGAAACAATGGAATGTTTTCTTCCTGTTGCCGAAGGTATCCAAAGCACGGTGGAATGGATCGAGGCATACCCGGAATTGGCCAAGGATCTGCCTTTATTGGAAGGTATGTTCTGGGCGATACGATCCCTAAATTCTTTTGGAACCTTTTATTCCGACCCTGCACAAGATCCGGTTTTACGTGTTCTTTCATTGGCTTTGCGTGCGGAAGAACTCCTTTGTCCACTACTCAAGGAAGACTGGAGACAAAAGCTGGAGTCTGGCATAAAAAAACTTCCCACCAACATGGCGGAAAAAAACGGGGAATATTTGTGGAAGCTACTGCAAACGACAGCAAGAAAAGATCAACGGCACGCTGCGGCCTTTTTTATCCTCGATCATATTATGCGGAAACCCCGGAATCAGACGACCACCTTGGGGTATTGGGAATTGATGGAACTCATTGTAAAAGAAAGTGAAGTATCAAAGAATACCAAGGAATACACCGGTAAACTGACTTTAAAGAATTCTCGTCTCCCCCAGGTAAACCAGCTGAATTTTCTTTTCACGGAAGACCTCCGTGAAGGTTTTAGCCTAGGTTTCAGTGATTCCGGTTCTAAGACCCTCCAATCTTTCGATCTATTAACCTTGAGCACGGAAGAACACGCTAAGAGCCTGTTGCGCTTGAGACCGCAGGAATTTACATGAGGTTGAACTGTGTGATACTTTGTTGCCCATGGCGGCCCTCTACAAAAGTATTCGCTACGATCGGGCTGTGGAATTGGAGAAGTAACTTTCAGAGATAGTCGCTGAATTACTGTAGAAAGCCAAGGACGCCGATTCAAAAGAAGCAATGGAGACGGACAGGGCCAAGGAGTTGTATAAGAAACGCAAGACTACTGTGGAACCTGTGTTTGGAATCATCAAACAGGTCTTGGGCTTCCGGCAGTTTTTGCTTCGGGGTCTGAATAAAGTCAACTTGGAG
>DYOB01000159.1 GCA_020720765.1 Borreliella garinii | reverse complement strand
CCTCTAGCCAGTGTCAAAATCTTAAGCGCAACAGGCTCCTAAAGGAGTTTCTTCCCTTCTTCTGAAAATTCACTAAAAAGTCCTGCATGAAGAAAAATAACCGTATGCGAGTCAAGGAAAATTGGAAAAACCTTGTGAAGGGTTCCAATATTCCGACCAATCAGTATGGATAATTTCTTCAGTGCTACCAATCAAAGTTTTTCTTTGTTTGATTCTGCTGAGTTTCGAGGCTTGTTTTTGAGCAGTAATTTGTATAATCCGACCTTTTCTTTCTATTTCTATAATCTCCCCGGAAGTTAAAACACGATCCAGGTATTTGTAAAGGTTGCTTCGGAATTCAGTGGCAGTTGTTTTCATCCTATCCTCTATGTACGAGCGTAATAAAAAAAGTACGTACGTCAAGGGATTTAGCAAAGAACCCAGTAATTTGAATTCTTACTGGGGGGCTTTGCCGTCTTGTAGCGACATGTGACGCACGTAAGTCTCGTGGTTAAAACAGTACCACACTCTATCACCCATTTCCTAACTGTTGAATTTGGGTCTGGGACAAGCGGAATCTATTGGCGGAAGCTAGAAGTTCTTGAGCCATACTGTTGATTTCTTCCGAAGCCGCTGCGGTTTCCTCTGCCGTGGCGGTGATATTCTGGGTGACTTTTTCGAGTTGGTCCATACCTTGGCCTATTTGGTTGAGGCTAATATTCTGTGCCGAACTGCGGCGTGCGAGTTCGCCCATTGACGTGGTAATGACCCCGACCCCTGAAACAATCTGGTTTAATTGTTTCCCCGATATTTCGGCAGCTTCGGCTCCACCGTGTATTTTTTCTAAAACATGGTTCACCATTTCCGAGGTGTTCTTCGCTGCTTCGGCACTGCGGTTAGCCAGGGCACGGACCTCTTCTGCTACAACGCCGAAACCTTTTCCGTACTTTCCAGCGCGCGCGGCTTCGACATTGGCGTTAAGTGCAAGAAGGTTCACTTGGAAAGCAATATCATCGATCACCTTGACAATTTTTTGGATCTCCTTGGCTGAAGACGTCATCTCACCAATAGCTAAGAGCAAGTTTTTCATTTGATCCTGGCTTTTCATTGCAGAAGTATTGATTCCCACTGCGTCTTGGGCGGCTTTTGTAGCACCTTCGGTATTTTCTCGGCTGGAACCGAGGATTTCCTGAAGGCTGGCGCTCATTTCTTCAAGGCTTGCGGCGCTTTCAGTTGCTCCGGAGCTGAGTACTTGGGTGTCGTCGGCGATCTGGCTGACACCTTCGCTGACTTCTGAAGAGACCGACTTCATCGTTCCTACGAGTCTATTGAGATCTTTTACCATTTGCCGGAAAGCCAGACCAAAACGGTCATTTTCACTAGCTAAGGACGGAGTAACATCAAGATTACCTTTGGATATTTCGATGGCGACTTCTGCGTTCGTACTAAGGTATTTGTCCAATGACTTCATACTCTTCGACATCGTGCCAATCTCGTCCTTTCGAGAAAGAAGTTTCATATCCAAAGTTGTGCTTCTTCCTTCTGCCATTACTGTCAGCGCTTCTGTGGCTAAGGCTAGGGGTTTGATTAATAAGCCGCGCATAAGAATTAATAATGCGAAAAAGGACAAAACGAGTAAAACAGCCACAACGAGAGAAATTATTATAACGATATCTCTGGTTGCTTCCTCGATTACTCGAAGCGGGAGACCTACAAAAAGCATGCCGACTATTTTATCCGAATAATTTTTAATGGGCAGATAAACTGTAGTATAAGGTAAACCTTGGATCTTATTCGTACCGTAATAAGGTTGACCTTTCTCAAGAACAGTTGTCTCAATGGCCGGATTATCGAGGGTTGTCCCTACGATTCTCTCCCCGGCAGCGTCGGTAATAGTCGAAACAAGCCGAGTACTACCTTCAAAAATCGTAATATCGGCGCTAAGGATTTCGGCCCACTTATCGATATACGAGTTTTGACTGAGGGTATAACCTGTTGAAACAATTCCAGCCAGGGTTCCATTCGGGTTGCGTACCGGTGTTGTCCCGCGCAACGATAGTTTGACAACACGGCCTTCCTCCAAAGCAACTAAACTGCGCCCTGCAATGGCGGCTTGAATGGTCACCTGGTTTGCAATGCTGTCGCCCCAGTTGTCGGGGTCGTGAGCACGGGCTACGATGACGCCGTCGGGTTTTGTGAAGACGAAGTAGTCGGTGCCGAATGCTTGCATAGCTTCAAGGCCTAGAGCTACAGCCCCGTCATGGTTGTTTTCGATAATTACATCACGGACCCTTGGTGAAGAAACGAACCAGTTCAGCATTTTTTCTACCTTGGTTTTTCTGCTATTCCAATCATTATTGATGGTTTCGGCCGCTGAACGAAGCAGACCATCCTGAAAAGCTGTGAAATCCCTTGCGGCAATGACAATGCTGCTTACCGTAATGCCGGTGGCCAGAAGTACAAAAATAACTGTAACAGCTGTAATGACGGCAGTACTGAGAGAATGTTTTCGTTTCATTTATTAAGTGTAAGCTATGCCATGGAGTAAATGCAATATATTTTAGTAAATATCTTGATTTAGAAAAAGTTAAAAACCCATAGCCGAGATTTCAGTACTAGGCGCTCGCATCCGTGAAAACCTGCCTATCAATTCTTTTTTTCCGGCGGGGTGGATGGTCCATCTGTAGAGGTGCACTCCGCTGATATCTTCACTCGGCAGCGAATCTATACCGAAGTGGCTCTGTTCCACGACGTTCCCGAATTTGTCGTAGTCAAAAGAGTAGCTGGCTACACCCCAGCTGTCTTCCTTAATTTGATCCCAAATTCCAAGGTTGGTTTGGCGTGTCGGTAAGCCCCTTTCATTGTAATCCCAAATAACAGCAGCAGTCAGAGTCTTGTCTTCCTTGAGATTTCCATCGAGACCCAGGTGGTTGCGCCTTATCATTCTACCTTGGGCGTCGTATTCCCAGATGCTGGCGGCGTACCCGTTAAGATTGACGATGGGCCTGTCCCAGGAGCCGAAGTACCTTTCTTCCTGGATCTGCCCTAGAGCTGTAAAACTTCTCCGGTAGATCATAACACCCTTATCGTCGGCAACGTTTTGATAGGAGCTGTTGAAAAATTTTTCCTCGAGAATATTCAAATCGTCGTCGTAGGCCCAGCGGTAGACTGCAATTCCTTTAGGGTCTTCTTGATGCTGGAAACGCTCTTCCTTGAGTTTGGCCTCGGCGCTCAATGTCTCAAAATTGGGGTTGATAGAGAGGCCGTAGTTTAAAAGCAATCTTTCGTTGTCTTGTTCAAACCAGACATCTTTTCTCATTGAAATTCCGCTATCGTCGAAGCAGAGCTCGCCCATCGTGTCGTGGTACCATTCGCGGCTGAAGTTCTCTTCCGTGTTATAATCCCAGCGGTAAATAGCCACACCTTGAGTGTCTGGTGCGGGTTTTCCTGTAGAATCGAGGTTCTGTTTTTCCTTTACCCTGCCGAGTTCGTCGTAGGTCCACGTTACTGTCTGAATTCCATCGGCACCTGCGGAGGGCTGCCCATCTGGGCCTAACCTTGTTAGAAAAGAGCGGTCGCCATTCGGTGTATAGCCGAAGATCACACCGCTTGTAACGCCGTCAACAAGACGAAGTTTCCCCTCGCTGTCTTTATAGAGAACCCTGGCGAGGTTGTCGAGGGAATCCCATTCCATTTCCAACTCCCAGCGTCCCAGCGTATCGGGGATACGGTTCCCCATCATATCAAACCGCAGACTTTTTACCCTTCTGCCTTGTTCGTCCGTTAACCAGGTATAGGCGCTGACACCGAGGCCATCGGCGCAGAGGAGTCCGTTTTTATTATAATGGTAGAGGTTGACGGGGTGGTTGTTTTCGTTATAACGCAACCGCTGGTAAGATATACCGTGTGCATTCGAAACAGGAAGTCCCCGCGCATTCCGATATTCACGGGTTTCAAAAGGGCCAACCCTACTGATAAGAACTTGGGCAGCTCCTAGTGTTGCATGAAAAAAAGGCCTTCCCTTGCGTAAGTACACAACTTTACGCAATTCACCGTTGTGGCCATATTCCAAACCGAAAACCCATTCGCCGAGCGCTGTGACTTGACTGACGGGATGGTGCCCCCGAAACTGGTACCTTCCGTCCAGTGATACCGAACGGAAATACTGTACCTGTTGTCCATTTACTGCCTGGATGAAGAGAATAAAGCTTAAAAAAATGATGAACTTACGCATACTTATCTATCGGCTTAAATGGTAAGTCGATAAACACCGCGTTTTCTTAAATGAGCTTTGGGGGAACTACTAGTTCAAAAAAATTGTGCTAAATTTCTAGTTTTTTTGCACCTTGTGGTGCGATATAAACCAAGGGGGCCTACTATGAAAAAAATATTTGGTTGGATTGTTGTTGTATTTGCGGTTTCGTGCCAACCGCCTGTTGATCCGGGACCATCTCAAGCCGATATGCAGGAGACCTTTGATGCAGTGGACAGCACAATGGGTTTTATTGCCTCGGATGTGAAGAGTGACGGCGATCCAAGCGGAACCATCACAGAAAACGGCGGTACAATCACTTTTACCTATTCCCTTGTCGGTGATACCTATACTATAGATATGACTTTTGCCAACGTTGGAACGCTTGGTGGTCCGGAGGTAATAAGCGGAAGTACTAAAATGGTTTTTACTGTTACAAATGTATCCAATATTATCACGACGACAGGCTCTGTTTCTGCATCCTATTCTATCACCGGGGGCAAAATATCGACCCTGACAGCCGATTATACTTTCACATCTGTTCTTGATATGAATCCCGAGACACCAACATATCATTCTACAATGTCAGGTACAGCTGTTGCAGACGGGAAAGTTTTTCCTCTAGGAGCCTGTTGCGCTTGAGATTTTGATACAGGACCGGGGAGCCGGGATGCTCA
>DYOB01000158.1 GCA_020720765.1 Borreliella garinii | reverse complement strand
GAACCGGTACATTAGGCCCCCTCTAAAAACCTAACGGTTATCCCCAAAAGCCGATGTGATGGAACTCTTTTACGGTTTTGGTCAGATAAAGGGTAGAATAGGCTCTCTTTCAGGCTTTTTGACACAGACCAGGGTTTCCGGGCTCCTAGCCCCTTTGTAAGACGAGAATCTTCATCATCAGTTCAAGGGGTAAGCTGGACGACCTCCTGGTGCCTTGGGACTTTTACCTCGAAACACTTTTTGAAGAATGGGTAGAAAGCGGGGCCAGGGTATCGAGTCCCGAAGTTCCGTGAGTGTATCCTTGATAGCTTTGCGCTTATTTTTATTTTTTTCCAAATCCTCATCGGAATAAAAAAGTTTCATAATTCCTCCCGAAAAGAATTTTGACCAATTTGAGGCTTTTGGGGAATTCCGGACGAAGGGTATTTTCTTCCAGGTGTAGGCGAATGGAGCGAGTCGAGGCGCCGTACCTGGGGTACGGTAACGACGACGAGACTCCACCGAGCCTAAACCTGGGAGGAAAGGCCCAAGTCCCGTAACCGTTAGGTTTTTAGAGATGGCCATTAATAAAGCAGAAAATATCACTTGTCAGGTCCGGTATTTTGGGTTTACACTCTTTAATTATGAGGAAGTGTTGTTTCATTTTTATAACGCTCTCGTTAGTTTCGTGTTATGATTTGATAAGTACCTATGATCGTTACTCTCCCTACTACCTTGAACCGGGCAGGCTCCAGTTTTCGGTTCCAAACCCTATGAACTTTGGAACGGTAAACCTTGGTCAACCTGTAACCGACACGATAACACTGAGTAACCCGGGGGACCGTCCGGTCACCCTCACAGAAATCTCCCTAGTTGGGAGCGGTTTCACCCTCCCCTCGACGGTGAGCCTGCCACTGATTCTTCAAGGCGGTGCTTCCATCGAACTCGATGTCGAGATGGTAACCAGCTCGGCAACCACTCAAACTGCGACTTTAAGGGCAAAATCTGACAAAACAACAGAAAATTTGGCACTCACAGGTGTTATCTCCGCCGGTGCGGTCAACCCGGACATCCGCATTCTTCAGGGAAAGAACGGCGGAGAAGTCATCTATATCGATGGGGAGGAATTTGACTTTGGCGGGGATCTTTCTTCTGAATTAACCGCTTGGCATGTACCGTTTTATATTGAAAATGCGGGTACCGGGTCGGCTACGGGAGTATCGGTATCGGTCAACGGAACGGATTTTCAGATTCATGGAGAATTCTCAGGAGACACCATCCCGAATGGCACTAAAAGTTCCGAGTTTCGCTTGCAATTTCCTTCCGGAGGTGCTCTAGGGGTGAAAAACGCACAGGTGACAGTCGCCTTCGACGGTCCAGGCACAATGACTTTAAATCTCAAAGGGGAATCTGCGCCTTCCACCCCTATACTTATTTTTGTAGACAGGAATTCCACCCAGACTTTTATCAGAGAGAATGCCGGACATAGCGCCCCCCTCCCCGCAATATTTAGAGATTTCAAGCTGATCAACTCCGGCGCTGGGAGTATTCTCATTAACAACCCTGTTTCGTCCGATCCGGCGAATTTCATCCTCCAGAACCCCCTTGTAGACGTGACACTAAATGCAGGGGAGAAATATGACACTTTTGGACTTATGAAGTCGGGGACAGCTCCTTCAGTGTCTTATACCCTGACAATTAACCCGGGAGGGAACATTTTTTACTTTTCTGTTCCATAATGTACCTTTCGAACGGAACTTCTCAGGTAGAATCCGGTGAATAGTGGAAATTTTATATAATCTACGTTAATCTTCATGTGTGGACATATTTAAAAAAATCTCCATTCGGGTAAAGCTCTGGGTCGCTTCTTTGGCCTTTATTATTCCCCTAATCCTAGCCCTTGGATTTATCACCATGGAATTCCTCAAAAATACAGATTTTTCGACGAAGGAAAAAGACGGACTCGTCGTCATCAAACACCTGGTAAAAATCCTCGTAAGCTCCTATGAATTTCTGCTTGAAAGAGATCTCGCCGAGCTGAATGATGATTCTCCAGAGGATTCCCAGAGAAAACTGAATGCCGCTTTAGCCGCCTACCGACAAGAGGCCCAGTTTTTCCAGAACAGACTTGTACTAGACCTTCCATCCCTCACAGAAAGAAGCCTTGCACAATTAGAGATCGAGGCCTTATCAGAACTCCAAAAATACTTTACGGGCGGTCACGGAACCTATGCCACTTTCGCCGAGACTATGTTGGGTTATGAAAAGAGGATAGTCGAACTAATTTCCCACGTGGGAGATACTTCAAACCTTATTCTCGACCCCGACCCAGACTCGTATTATGTTATGAACATCCTTTTAGAAAGGCTCCCTAATACGTTGATCAGGCTTAATAAGGTAGCCAGAATCTTCCGCGGAACCGAGGAATGGGAAGAGCCTGTTTATAACCCTGACGACCAGAATAACCTCTTCACCGAAGGCTATCTTTTAGCCGAGGCGGACGCTGCAGGGGTCTATCGGGCTCTTATCACAGTATTCAGAGCAGATCCGTTTTCATATGGTACCATTGAAAAAATTGAAGAACGTCTACGGCCCTTGCAAGAACGCTACGATAGGGCAGCCCGATCTCTTTCAGAAGAATTGAGGTTTATGAGCCAAAGTTATAGTTTTGAGAATGACGGGATTTGGTCCATGATGAAAGAGCTCCAATCAGCCACATTAGTACTCTTGGACCAGGGCGCACTTATTCTTGAAGAAATGCTCGACCAGCGGCTTGATGACATGTCGAGGAAACTCTTGTTTTTCCTTCTTATCACTGCCATATTCAGTATATTAGCAGTCCTCCTCGTAATCGGGATAGTTCAAGCCATGAGGAAACAAATTCTTTCCATCAGAGGCGGGTTTACCTTTTTAGACCGTCAAGACCTAAGGGTGAGCGTTCCAGTTTTTGCCGAAGATGAACTTGGACAAATAGCAGAAATTTTTAACCGTTCCATAGCCACTTTCCTCAATCTCTTTCGCCGCATCTCAGAGGCCGTGACCCAGCTTGCTTCAATTGCAGTGACGAATTTTGAGGTGGGAAATAAGCTCGCTTCAAACACCATGGAGTCCGCAAGCGCCTTAGAGGAAATTTCTAGCACTATGGAAGAATTCTCCAGCAGCCTTGCGGACGTCAATATCCAGGTGGACGAGCAGTTCAACTTGACCAAAAAAGAACAAGCAGAGATACTGGAAATCTCCCAGTCACTGACAAACCTTACCGAAAGTTCCATAGAGATCAACCAAAAGGCCTCTGCGACAGTCCTCGCAGCCGACCTTGGTGACGAAAAGCTCAAGTCATCACTCGAGGCGAGCCAACGACTCGCAGAGAAAATGACCCAGGCCTACGAAAACATGGCATCAGTGCAGAAACAAGCCGTTAAAATCGATGAAATTCTCCTCACAGTGAAACAGATTTCGGATAATACAGGTCTACTAGCAATGAATGCCGCCATTGAAGCAGCCCACGCAGGAGAAGCAGGAAAAGGATTTGCCGTGGTTGCCGACGAAATTCGAAAACTCTCTGAAGATTCCCGCAGCGCTGTGGCGGATATTCAAACTATTCTCGAAGATGTTAGGAATGGTGTGCTCGAAGGGGTACGGATTACAGGTGAAGGTTCCCAGGAATCAGAACTTATCGGTGAGCTTGGCGAAAATTCAGGCGCGGCTTTTCGGTCTATAAAAGAGAACGTACGCAACGTCCGCCAGAGCGTGATCGAAATTATGACAAAGATAAAGGACGAGGGAAAGGTCTTCACCGAACTCAATCGATTCAGCACCAACCTCTCACAAAGCTTTCAGACGATACGGACCGCAGTCCACCAACAGAGCATAGGAGCCCAGGAGATCAACTCCAGCATGGTCCATATTGCTGTCGGTTCCGAAGTAACAAAAGCTTCAGCTTCGACTTTGAAGAGTTCTTCTGATAAACTTAAAGAGATTGGGCTGTCCTTAGCAGATATTTTATCCAAGTTTCAACTTTAATTTTCAGGTAAAGCCCCTGATAAAATCGTTGAGTTCATTTTTTCCTGTCGGGGTCATTTTAAGTAAGAGGCCATTCTCACTGATAAAACGCCTCTGAAGACCAAGAAGTACAGTTTCTGTTACCCGAATCTGGTCCCAGCCGAGGTGAAATGGGAGTTCTTCAAGACAACACTCCACGTTTTCCTGCACCGTACCTTCATGGTGGCTAAGGTGGAGAAGCAGAAGGTGGAGTTGAGTATAAAGTTTTCTTTTCTTTGATGAAATAGATTGGGCCAGAAGCCCCTGTTCGAGTACAAATACGAGAACAAGGAAAAATATAACTCCGGCACTGAGGGCCACGGCGGCGCTGGGAACTGTATGAGAAAAATATGCCAGGGCAAAACCTGAAAGGCCGCTAAATAAACGCACCACGACTGAAATAAACAGGTATGCCTGGAATTTCTTAGAAAGGAGGTAAGAAACCGATGCAGGAACAATAAAAAGAGCTGAAGTCAAAACGGCCCCTGCAGTTTCAAAGAGCCCGACTGCCGTCAAACTGATTAGAAGCCTGTTGCGCTTGAAACCGCAGGAATTTACTTGAGGTTGAACTGTGTGATACTTTGTTGCCCATGGCGACACGATACAAAAGTATTCGCTACGATCGGGCTGTGGAATTGGAGAAGGAACTTTCAGAGAAAGTCGCTGAATTGCTGCAGAAAGCCGAGCAAGAAGCGAAAGAGCACCGTCGAACCGGTCTTTGGAATCATCAAACAGGTCTTGGGTTTCCGGGCGCCCAGAACACCTCATCCATCGGGCCAGAGCCCAGCTATGGCCCTCAGTCTTCGGCGCCCTGAGCATCCCAGCTCCCCGGTCCTGTGTCAAAATCTCAAGCGCAACAGGCTCCTAGTTTAACAAATTTTTAATATACAATTGTATCTCTTGGGTATAGAATGTTTCTA
>DYOB01000003.1 GCA_020720765.1 Borreliella garinii | reverse complement strand
TGAAGAGGATGAAGGCTAAGGGAGTGTCAGTGTCGGATATCTCTGATTTCACCGGACTGGATGAAAAAGAAATCCGTGACATCTAGTCTGCTTTTCAAAATCCGTAGCGCAACTAAGTCTATGAAAAGTCGGAAGAGGTTTCGATTTCTTCAACAAGTTGCAACGTAGGTGCAAGAATGATATGCCCCCGCGCGTTAAGAGCAGGATAGCCGTGGAAGAGGGGTTGAATCTGGTTGATCTTTCTGTTTCCATCCCGGAAAAGCGCGGCTTGAAACCCTGAATTGTTCAAAATCGGCATTGCTCCGGCGAAGTCCCAAAGGCTGCCTCGGCTGATATATCCCAGACTTCTTCCTAAGATCATCTGCGTCAAAGCCCAAACCGATGATGCCGTAGCCTGAATATACCTGGGACCGCTGTATTTTCCTTTTTTGGCAATGATCTGGCTCACAGAAATCATTCCGTTTTCTGAAGGATTTTCTGGAATAGTCCACTCCCGGGCTAAGTCGAAAGCGGGTATTTCTGAAGGATATGGAAAGCCGAATTTGCTCAGGAAATTTTTTCCTTTTTCACTCCAAACGAGGACGCCTTCCTCAGGGAGAAAAAGCATCCCTTCGAGGAAAAACCCATCTTCGATTAGACCAAGTGATATCCCCCAAGTAGGTAGGCCGTTCGTATAGGGTGCGGTTCCATCGATGGGGTCCAAGACGTAGTAAGTTCCTTTCAGCGGATTGCTGACCTTCGCTGTTTCGAGGGTTTCCTCACCGATAAAACCAGGCCCTGAATCTTTTAATGCTGTTCGGAAAAATTCCTCGTTTTCCTTATCCGCAGGGGTTACCCATGAACCATCTGCTTTTTTTTCAGGGTACCTACGGAAAGGGTGGTTTACCGCATGAAGTCCGGCCTTCAACATCAAAGGAACAAGTGCTTCCGGCTGCCAAATCGTCATAGAGTTATCCCCGAAAAAAATAACACCACGCCGATAACTCCAGCCAAACCCACAATAATAATAGGTTGAAATTTAAGCCAATAATATGAAGCCATTGAACCGGCGAGAAGGATCACTGTCCAGACGTTTAAATTTCCCTCGGGTCCGGGCCAATCGAGGAGAAAAATAGAAAGTGCGGCGAAAAGGATCATGGCGGCTATCGTGGGCCTGAGAGACGCAAGCGCGTCTTTTACAAATTTTGCCGAGGGTTTTTTGAGAAGCCAGAGGGCAAATGCGCATAAAATGAGACTCGGTAGCGTCACGCCGAGGGTACTGACCAGGCCGCCGAAAAAGCCGGCTGTTTTTGCCCCTACAAAGGTTGCAGTGTTAAGGGCCATCGGCCCCGGTGTCATTTCCGCCACTGCGAGGAGGTTTGCAAATTCTTTCGCGGTCACATAACCCTGGCTTACCGCTTCTTCTTGGATAAGGGGCAAAAAAGCATAACCGCTTCCAAAGCCAAGTGCACCAATTTTAAGAAAACTTAAGAAAAGCCGTAGGTAAATCATTTCTTTTCCTTAAAGAGCTTATCAACAAGAAACCCCACGACCAATCCTCCTAGAAGGACAGCAACGGGGCTGATTTTAAAAACCATCAGCACTATGAGTCCGATAGCCAGCAGAACCCACTCCCTCGCCTTGGGCGGCTTTTTAAACCAAATTTGCCAGCCTGCCGCATAAATCAGCCCGGCAACCGCGGGTCTGACCGCGGCAAAGATATTTTTGACTACCGGGTATTGGTCCATGCTTAAAAGAAACTGGGCTGCGAATAAAATAATAAGAAAGGGGGGAAGAATTGACGCCGCCATGGAGATAAGAGCCCCCGGCCAACCCCGAAGCCGAAAACCAACGATGATGGGAACGCTGATTCCCATTGCTCCAGGCACCATTTGGGCTGTTGCCAGGACTTCAAGGAAGTCGTGGTCTGTAATCCATTTTCTTTTTTCGGTTTCGATCATAATCTGGGGGATTATAGCATAGCCACCGCCTACTGTAGTCGCGGAGATTTTCATAAAAACTCCGAATAGGTCGCGCAGTCTTACCCTATCCATGATTACTGTACAAGGCCAACCCTCATACCCCTCATCATTTCCGCCGCTATTCGTACGCTGGAGCGCATCTCGTTTTCTCCAGGTTTCATAAATTGGGGGGTCAATGTACCGGAACCGATTTCTACTTTGAATTCAGTATCAATCACCGCCCAGTTTAAACTTTCAATTTCCCACGTCTTATCATCGAGGGCTTTCCAAGCAAGTCTGATAACCACGACCTTTGATGCGCCGTATTTTTCTGCTTCTTGAATATGGGAAAGCCTCCATTCCTCGGTCCAGCCATTCAGCGACCTCGGCGGCACGTCGAAGGCTATATGCCCTGTCTCAAACAGTTCATCGAAAACCGCTTCCACTAGGGCATTTCTTAGAGCAGCGGTCATTTGGCTTGAAGTTGTCGCAGGTAAAAGTTCGGCAACAACGATAAGAACCGTACTGCCGTAAACCTGTCCTGCAAGAATAAAAAGGAAAAAGAGAAGTGCTGTCTTCATAACCCATTATCGGTCGTTGAGCTTGACGGGTTAAGGTCTAGGCTCTAAAATCAGAACACCGATGCAGTATTTTGTCATACACACATTTTCCCGAATGGAAGAGCGCATTATCAAACTCGCCAAAAGGGTCATGTTGAGGCATGGTGTTAACCTGATTTTTCCCCAAAGAAAGCTTTGGATCAGAAGGAAGGGAGTAAGAAGGCAGGAAGAAAGCCCGATTTTCCCTGGATACCTTTTTCTTGAATCAGAAGAATTAACCCCGGAACTCTATAGGGCTTTAAAAACAGAAGTCGTTAAGATGCGGTTCTTACGCATCTCCGAAAACTTTGCGGTTTTATCCGAAGCCGATCTTGAACTCCTCCGCTCCTTTCTCCGCTTTGGTGAGATCATCGGACCAAGTCTCGTTAAATTCGATGAAAATCAGAAGATTAAAGTGATAAAGGGCGCGCTTTCCGGATTAGAGGGAAAAATTATCAAGGTGGACCGCAGAAAGGGCCGGGCAAGGGTTTTGGTCAACTTTCAAAATCAAACATTTCAGATCGATTTGGGTTTTGAGACTCTCGAGGCTGAAAGCGTATGAAGACCCCAAAAGTTCTTATCATCGGGGCTGGAATGGCCGGCCGCGCCCTCGCAAGGGAATTCCAGAGAAAGCCGGCCCAGGGGGAATTACTCGCTTTCCTCGATGACGACCCAAAAAAGATTGGAACTAAGGTCGAAGGACTGGATGTATTCGGGCCTATAAACGCCACTGCCGACTGGCTCGACGCCGACATGGCGATTATAGCCATTCCCACAGCAACCAAGGGCCAAATAAGGGATATTTATACCTCCCTCAAACAGAATACCTCCCTGAGTATACGGATTCTTCCTGGCATCAACCAAATCATAGATGGGGAGGCACACCTTGCACTCACAAGGGAGTTCGACCCTCAGGACCTTTTGGGAAGAAACCCCGTCAGAATTAACCTAAAAAAAAGCCTGAATTACCTGAGGGGAAAGCGTGTCTTGATTACTGGGGCAGGGGGATCAATCGGTAGCGAACTAGCGAGACAGCTTTTAAGCGGCGGCGCTGAAAGGCTCTATCTTCTCGGCCACGGCGAAAATAGCATCTACCAGATTGACAAAGAACTCCGATACCTTCAGAAAGAGGGTGTCGGCGAGGAAGCCATGATTGTTCCCATCATCGGGGACCTTCGCGACCGCGATTGGATTTTCTTCCTCCTCAATAGACTCAAAGCCCATGTGGTTTTCCACACGGCCGCCCATAAGCACGTACCCATGATGGAGCACAATCCTGTCGAATGCCTGATCAACAATGTCTGGAGTACCCGGCACCTTGTCGACGCAGCAAGCAATGCCCAGGTTGAAAGATTTGTTCTTATCTCCACGGATAAGGCTGTTTCACCATCGTCTATTTACGGAGCAAGTAAAAAAATCTCCGAAGAAGTCGTTCTTGCTGCCCAAAGTAAAAAATCCTCTACTCATTTTATGGTTGTCCGTTTCGGAAATGTCCTGGGCAGTCGCGGTTCGATTCTTCCCCTATTTAAAAATCAAATTCTCTCCGGCGGCCCCGTGACCATTACCGACCCTGAAGCCAAAAGGTTTTTTATGACCTTACCCGAAGCTGCAAGTCTGGTGCTTCAAACAGGGGGCGTTGGTACCGGGGGGTATATTTACCTTCTGGATATGGGCGAGCCGGTTTTGATCCGAGACATTGCCCTTCAAATGATTCAGTTTTACAACCGAGTACCGGGCAAAATTATTCCACTTGAAACCATCGGACTCCGCGAAGGTGAAAAATTGGAAGAGCGGCTCTGGGAAGAGTGGGAAGACGTTATACCCACAGACTACCCCCGTATCAACCGGCTTGTCCGCCGCCGTGAAACAGGTGGCTTAGACGAGTTTTTGGAAACGGTGCGCCCCATCTGTTTTTATGACAGCCTCAACCACGGTATGTACAGGAACCGAATTTTTCTCCGCCAAGCCTTGCGTCTCTTCGTCCAAAACGTGGAGGATAAAGTTGAGCCAGAATACTAAAGACGACCTCGGATGGACTCCTTTTTCCCGCCCCAGCTTTTCCATTGAAGAAGAGGAAGCGGTGATCCGGGTCCTCAGAAGCGGCTGGCTAACAACGGGCCCAGAGACCCAAGCCTTCGAATCCGAATGGTCCGAGTACTTAGGCTCGTCCCACTCACTCGCTGTAAACAGTGCCACCGCAGGGCTTCACCTTGCACTCCTCGCCTTGGGAATACAACCTGGTGACCGTGTGGCCGTTCCAGTTTACACATTCACAGCAACCGTTGAAATTTTACGGTATATCGGGGCACAACCAGTGTTCTTTGACTGCGCACCTGATTCATTTCAGATGGACACCAGTGCAGTGGGAGAAATTCTAGAAAACAAACCCGGTTTTCTCAAGGCGGCCATTCCTGTTCATTTTGGAGGGGCCGGCTGTGATCCACTGTTTTGGCAAAACGCCAAGGAAAAGTACGGACTCCTAGTTGTTGAAGACTGCGCACACGCTTTTCCCGTGAAAACAAGCGGAAAGTACCTGGGGACCTTTGGCGATGCCGGGGTATTCAGTTTTTATGCCAATAAAACCATCACGACCGGGGAAGGTGGAATGGTTGTAACTCAAGATCCCGCTTTAGCGCAAAAAATCAGAACCCTTCGCCTGCACGGCATTGACAGGGATGCTTTCAGGCGTTATCAGAGCGAAACTCCAGCCTGGCGCTACGACGTCGTCGCTGCGGGATATAAGTATAATTTGACCGATATAGCGGCTTCTATCGGCCGCGTCCAATTAAAAAAGGCTCAAACTTTATACGAACAACGCTGCGAAGCAGTAAAAACTTACCTTCGGTATTCGGACACCTTCGAAGACATTTCCATGCCTCAATGGTCTGAAGAAAACGCCTGGCACCTTTTTCCAATCCTTGTGAAAGATGCAAAACTCCGCGATCCTATTATCATGAAGTTGGCTGAGAAAAAAGTCGGTACCTCAGTGCATTATATTCCTCTTCATAGAATGACCTACTGGGCAGAATCAGAGGGTTTAGTGCCTGAAGATTTCCCCCGTGCCGAGCTACTAGGGATAAGCGAAATCAGTCTTCCTCTTTATCCGGATCTTGGCAGTTCAGGGGCAGAAAAAGTCATAAAGCGGCTCAAAGAAATTCTGGAGACTATCCATGGCTAGTTTTCCAGACTGGGAAGAAAGAATTAAGAAACGAGACTGGTTGTGGGGTAGTGTTGTAAATGTCAATAAAGAACCAGGCTCGATTCTTGCCCTCACCTACCAGGACATTCCACAGGATGCATTTCTTTTTACAGCGGGCGACCTACCTGGTAATCAATGGATCAATTTTGCCGATGGAAGGTTTCCGCTTCTCGCTGACAGAGTGCTCAATTGGAAAGGACAAGCTGTAGGACTCATTGTTTCTTCAAATTACCACGAGTGTATTTCTCTAGGAAAAACTATAAGCCCCATTGTTATTCCCGAAAAAAGCTTGGATTGGGATAAAAGCGGCGAAATCCTCCATACAAGAAGTGTATCTCGCAATCCTGAAGAAGGACCTTTTCACAGCACACTGAAAACGGTAGTAAAAATACCCCAGAAATTTACTTGGCAAAGTCAGCCCTGCGAAATTCTGGCGCTGTATAAATCTGGGGAACTCTTTATTCAAACTCCCGGCCCCTGGCCGACGGCAATCCGGGAATCAGCACCAAGGATATTGGGACTAAACCCCGAGAAAATTTTTATCCAAATTGCCGGTCTGAAGGTTCCGGCGGTTACAGGGCACTTCTTCCTTTCAATAGCCTGTCTTTACGCGGGTATTCTCGCCATTCTTACTGGCCGCCCAATTCGGTTTCAGCTCAATGAAGCCTGGAACGCTGCGTGGCCAATGAAAATGCCCGAAACTTCCACTGTATTAACAGGTGGTCTTGATAAGGATAAAAATTTAAAATGTCTCACTGTTGAGACCCAAGTTCACGCAGGTAAAGAAGGGGTGTTTATTCAGGAATGGGCCGACAGATTTACCTATTACTTTGTGCGATATTTCCCGAATCTCTGTCTTAACCTGAAAACTCAAGTTTATTCCTCCCACCAAGCTCCCCGTTCCCCGGGAAACGGCTGGGGCGAAGCCTCCGCAGCGTTTGCCTTGCAAGAGTTTTTATTTCAACTTGAAAAACTTCAGTCTGCCGACTCTTTTCGCCCTTTACCGCAGCTACCCCCCATTCTTTCGGAATTGGGGCAGGTTCTCGAACATAACACCTACTGGACTCGGTATTGGGGCGCCTATAAAACACAAAACCGCGGCATGCTATTAAATAGAAGGGGGCTTGGTGTAGGTTACGGTTATTCAAACGCCGGTTTTTTAAGTTCGGAGACAGCTTCTTGCACCATTGTCCTGCGCAAAGAGAAAGAAAAAAAAATAAGGCTCTTTTGTCCGATGCCCTTGTCCGATGCCCTCCAAAAACTTATCAAAACAACCCTCGAAAAAGAAATAAACGACCCATCCATTTCGATTGTTCATGAAAAATGGTACGGATTAGACTGCCCCGAAGTAGGTCCAGCTGTTCTGGGAAGACCCTTTGAGATACTCCCGAAACTCGCACAACGGGCCATGAAACTCCTTATGAAGAAAAAAGAATTTCTAAACGGAAAATGCAACCAGACCGCCATTTTCCGGGGCCCCTCCTCCAAGAGCTGGACCAAGGAAACTTTTTCGGGAGAACCTTTTCTTTCCACGACTTCGATCACGACCTACATTGATTTGACTTATGACTCCCTGGTAGAAATTTTTACACCGTTGACATTGCATATTGTTATTGATTGCGGGGAGGTTTCCAACGAACGGGAAGTAAACCACAATATCAGACAGTCTGTGATTCAAATTATGTTCTGGATGTGGGGCGACGAATATACCCCCTGGATGACGGGAAAGCTCCCGAAAATTACCGTTGAATTTTTACGCAGACCGGGTAAAATTCAGCCCAAAGCCATTCATAACACACTGTGGGCTTCTTTGCCTTTTGCCTTGTTTCAAGCATGCAGAAACGCAAATCCCAAGTGGAATCCACCGCTTTTTACAGAGAGTATTTATGAGAATTAACTGGATCCTTGATGGTGAGGATATTGACGTTGACCGGGACCCTGCTGAGCCGCTTTCCATTTATCTACATGAAATCCGTCTCAATAAATTTTACGTTTGCCAGAGGGAATTTGTTCAACTCGAATCGCGTGCATTTCCTACAGATATGCTCTATCTTTTCCGCATTCGGGATAAGGAAGTTGTAACGGCAACCGGTTTTCTTTCTACCCCGGACGGGATCCTTATGCAAAATATTTTTACCGAGAAATTCGGGGCGGTTTGTCCGCAGTGTTTTTCTCAGCGCCTCTTCATTATGGATATTGACCTGGAACACTACCATAATTTCTCTCAGCATCAGATCTATCAATCTCTTTCCATGATCCCCTGCGTCTGTGGAAGGGAAGACGAGTATGTGGAAACCGCCAACCTCTTCTTTAAAATCAAGGAACAGCGCCGTGGCCCTCGATAAGATGAACACCCTGATTTATTCACCCGAAACACTGAGCCAAGCGCTCCTTTTAGCAAAAGCAAACCCGGATGCCACCATCCTTGGAGGTGGTTCGCATATTCCCCAAAACAGCGACGGCTCGCTCATCCTTAAACGTGTGGCCATCAGCCTACATAAGGTAAGGGAACTTAAAAAAATTCAGGCGAATGAAAGGGGTTTGGAATTCGGGTCTTCTGTTACCCTGGGAGAACTGATAGACCTAAAAAGTTCCAGAGTTCCAGAGTTGTTGCGCGAAGTTTTAGGTCAGTTTGCATCCTGGCCGATGAAAAACATAATAACATTGGGCGGCAATTTATGTATGCAGCCCAAACCCGGTGATCTTTTTCTTCCTATTTTTCTCCTGGGCTCTGCGGTAGAAATCCGCTCAGCGAACTCCTCGGTTTGGTTAAATTCCGATAGAATTTGGGAGGCTGGCGGCATACCTATAAAGAAAGAAGAGATTTTGACCCGTGTGCGCGTTCCGTCGGATATTTGGAATTTTTTCAGATATTCCTCGATAGGCAAATGGAACACAGAAACAAACCGCGGAATGCGTTTTGCGGCACTCGCTTCAGCAAGTAAAGAAGCACTAGGGATAATACGGGTTGGTGTTATTTTGGAAAATGGAAATCTCATAAGAGATCTTGCCGCCGAAGAATCTCTGGCCGGTCAAAACTTTCCTTTAAAGGATAAAGATATACAATATCTGGTCTCAAGGCTTATAATTCAATCTCAGAAATACGAAACCGCCGACCCCGAACGCCGAAAAGAAAAAATCAGAACCTTTGTTTATCGTACTTTTAAAGACCTGTCAGAATCGGTGATGAATCCCTATTTTTAATGAAGGAGGCTTTTATGCCCGAATTTGTCCATCTTAACTGCAGGTCGGATTTCTCTTTACTTGAAGGCTGCACGACTGTTGAAAAACTCATAAAAAAGGCTAAGGAATCGGGTATGTCGGCCGTAGCCCTCACGGATTCGGGGAATCTTTTCGGTTCAGCGCGTTTTTACAAAGAAGCTAAGAAACAGGGTATCCAACCGGTTCTAGGAATTTCTCTTGATATTCAAACCGACTCGGCCTTCCACAACGTGACCCTCCTCGCACAAAACGATAAGGGCTGGCACAATATTCAACTCATGAGTTCATTGGGATTTCTTGAATCCTTGGGGGAAAAACCCTCTATCAACCTTGAGGTGTTAGAAAAACATTCCGTAGGTGTTATTTTGCTTTCCGGTGATGAAAAAAGCCGAGTTGCCTCACTTCTACTCAAGAACCAACTCAATGAGGCGGAAACAGTAGCAAGGGATTTCGCCCGGATTTTCCCCGAAAGATTCTACCTGGAGATTATGGATCATGGTCTACCGGAAGAAAGGAAACTTATCGCCCTTCTCGTTGATCTCGGTAAAAAACTCAGCCTCCCCTTGGTTGCCACAAATAAAGTGATTTACATCGAAAGAGAACACGCGGAATACCAGGATACCCTCCAATGCATTGGAACAGGGCAGAAAAAAAATGACCTTGGCCGCACACGCAGGGGTTTCGGTGAATACTGTTTCCGCTCCGCCCAGGAAATGGAACAACTTTTCCAGAAATACCCCGAGGCTGTGGAAAATACCGTTAAAATCGCTGCTTCATGCAACGTCACCATGCTTTTTCCCGGTCCGCTTCTCCCTGAGTTTGACGTTCCGGCCACCTTCGACATCGATCAACAGGAATCCACACACGAGGACACGGCCCGCGTATCGCTTTACCTTGAATCCCTTTCGGACGAAGCAGTAGCTAAAACCCATAAAAGTTACGGTAAAAAGCCCCTTAACGAAGTTTCTTCTTTGGTTCGTGCCCAATACAGGAAACGGTTGAATTCACCGGTGACCCGATATTTTATTTATCTCTCCCACCGGGGACTGAGAAAACGGTATTCGACCTTGACCAAGGAAATTCTCGATAGGCTTGATTATGAATTGGGCATCATCATTTTAATGGACTTCGTTGGTTATTTTTTAATTGTCGCGGATTTTATCAACTGGGCTAAGGACAATGAAATTCCCGTAGGTCCAGGCCGCGGCTCGGGTGCGGGGAGTTTGGTCGCTTACAGTCTGAGAATCACAGATCTGGACCCACTTCAGTACTTGCTTCTCTTTGAACGGTTTTTAAACCCCGAACGTATCAGCATGCCGGACTTCGATGTGGATTTTTGCTTCGAAAGACGCGGTGAAGTTATCGATTATGTTACTGAAAAATATGGGAAAGACAGCGTGGGTCAGATCATCACCTTTGGAACTTTAAAACCCAAAGCCGCGGTTAAGGATGTGGGACGTGTCCTCGGCATCAGCTTTAACGAAAGTAATTTCATCACGAAATTTGTCAACGATAAACTTGTCGATCCCGAAACCGACAAACCCATGAAATTGAAAAAAATGATCCAGGCAACCCCTGAGTTGAAAAACCTTTACGACCAGGGCGGTATCTATAAGGAGCTTTTTGACACAGCCTGTTTTATCGAAGGAATGAATAGGCACGCAAGCACGCATGCGGCGGGAATCGTGATAGGGAAAAGCCACCTTACTGATTTCGTCCCGCTCTATAAGGATCCAAAAACAGGCGGTATTTCAACACAGTACACCATGGAACTTTTGGAAGACTGCGGTCTTGTAAAAATGGACTTTCTCGGGTTGAAAACCCTGACTCTCGTTCGGAATACTTTAAAACTCCTAAAAAAACGCAACATTGTTATAAAGGAAGAAGAGATTCCCACGCAAGATGAGGCAACCTTTAAAATGCTTTGCGAGGGAAAAAGTTCCATGGTGTTCCAGTTTGAGAGCTTCGGCATGCGTAAGGTTCTCAAAAAATCCCAACCGAAAAGCATCGAGGAACTGACGGCCCTCAACGCTTTGTACCGCCCCGGCCCTATGGCGAACATTCCCCAATTCGCAGAATCAAAACTAGGAAAACGATCCATCTCCTACCCCCATCCGGACTTGGAAACCATTTTAAAGCCCACCTACGGTGTTATCGTGTACCAGGAACAGGTGATGGAAATCGCCAGGAAGATTGCAGGGTACAGCCTGGGACGCGCAGACCTTCTACGCCGAATTATGGGTAAAAAGAAAAAGTACCTATTACCTCCTGAGAAAATTCCTTTTATTGAAGGGGCGAAAAAACTCGGCTACTCAGAAAAACTCGCCGATGAGGTCTTTGAACTTCTCGTGCCTTTTGCAGACTACGGTTTCAATAAAAGCCACGCTGCCGCGTATTCCGTTCTCGCTTATATGACAGCGTATCTCAAGGCCAACCACCCGGCTGAATTTCTTGCCGCCAACCTTACAAACGAAATGGCCAACCACGACAAACTCGGCGAATACATTGAAGAAGCCAAACTAATGGATTTGGAACTCGCCCCGCCCCACGTCAACCTCAGCGAAAAGTACTTTGCAGTCCACGAGGGGAAAATTGTTTTCGGGCTTCTCGGTGTGAAAAATCTCGGCGACGGCCCCGTGGACGAAATACTCCGGGCCAGGGAATCCAAGGGGCCTTTTAGAGATCTCCTGGATTTCCTGGAAAGGGTCAATAACCGGGTTATCGGTCACAAAGTTGTAGAATTTTTGATTCTTTGCGGTGCCATGGACGGGTTGGGCCCTAACCGCGCCACCATGATCCACTACCTCCCCAAACTCCTTGAAAGAGTCTTATCGGTGAAGGAAGATCAGGCTTCGGGACAATCGAGTCTTTTCGGGGATGCCGGCGAAGACCTCCCGCCCTTAAGGATGGAGGAAATGCCAGAGATTGAAAAAAATAAGAGGCTGGAAACCGAAAAGAAACTTCTCGGCTTTTTTTTCTCGGGACACCCCATGGATGAATACTATAAAGAGTGGGAATCTTACACCTCCCTGGATCTGAAAAAGGTCAGAAAGGCCGACACCAATAAAGATTATCAGATTTTCGGACAACTAAAAAATCTCCGCACTTTTGCGACGAAAAAGGGTGATACCATGGCCAGCGGTGTTCTTGAAGATTTTCACGGAAGCATCCAGTTGAGGATGTACCCGAAAGTGTACGAACGGGTACACGAGTCTTACCTGGAAGACACCATCGTCGGGCTAAAAGGCCGGGTGGATTTTTATGAGAACGAGGCCCAGTTTATTGTCAACGACCTCGAACTTCCTCTTTCACTGGTATCGAACCAGGCTATGGGGGTTTGTATCAGAATAAAACCCGACTTTTATAAAACCAGCGATATCATGGTCATCCACGACTACTTGAGGGCTTTAACTGGTCCTGCGAAATTGGCTATCTACCTTCAACCAAAGGATTTAAAGTCGGAAACGCGGATCTTAGCCCCTTTTTCCCTTTCAACCTCCCCCGAGGATATGAAAAAAATACTAGGACAACCCTGGTGTATGGAGGTCTGGAGGGCCAACCTCGCTTTAGAGTAGAATACAATAGGAGGAAACCTTGGCAACGATAATCGGCGCTGCTATCGCCCTGATACAAATTTATCTCTTTCTTATTGTTATCCGCATCATCCTAGGGTGGACGGGTTTGCGCCATGAAGGGGTAACCTTTCTGAATAACATTGTTGATCCCTATCTCAATCTTTTCAGGGGACTCTCCTTTTTAAGAACCAAGCAAATGGATTTTAGCCCGCTGGCTGCATTCCTAGTACTCAATCTCCTGGTCTATATTCTGATGTATTTCCGCATAGGTTCAATTCCTACCGTGGGGGGAATTGCGTATTTTATCCTGGGAATGATCTGGTCGTTTATAAGCTTTATGCTAGGCTTGTTTATCATTTTATCTCTGGCTCGCCTTTTGGGATTTGCTTTCCCCGCTTTTAGAAATGCCCCTATCTGGCACTTCATAGACCAACTCCTTATGCCCCCTGTTTCCAGAATCGGTATGATTCTCAGAAAGGGCTTTCTCACCTATAGAACCGGTTTGATTATTTTTGCCTTGCTGGGGATTCTGATCTACTTCGGGGGTGAATTCGGTTTTCGTCTCCTTTCACGCGTGCTTTACTGATGTACCTTTCAGAAATTCAACTCCCGCTTTCCAAGCTCAAGGGAATCGGCCCCGCCGGAATACAATTGTTTTCCAATCTTGGTGTTATCAGCGTACTCGATCTTCTATTTTTTCTCCCCCGGGACTACGAAGATAGAAGAAAAGTTACCAGCTTTCAGAGCGCCTCTTCGAATGAAACAGCGGCCTTATGTACCATCACAGTAAAAAGCCATGAATGGATAGGAAAAAACCTTTCTACTTTGAAGATGGTTGTTGAAGATCATGAAGGAACCGAATTGAGCCTAATGTGTTTTAACAGGGATTTTTATAAAACCCAGTTCCCCGTTGGTGCTAAGGGTCATTACTTCGGTCCTGTCAGCTGGCGGTATCAGGAGCTTCAGTCCAGCCAGTTTGAACTTCTACCCCTGACTTCAGACAAACCACAACCCCCGAACCTGGGAAAAGTGCTGGGCATCTACCCTTTAACAGCGGGCCTTAAACAAACCCAGGTCAGACGGGCCGTCGAACAAGCGGTTGCGATGACGAAGGATCTTACAGAAGAGATCCCGGCCGATATCCGAGAAACCTTGAACCTTCAAACCTGGCACTCACTTTTCAGGGCTGTACACCAACCTGAAAACCTGGAATTTGCCGAAACCGCCCGAAAGGCGCTAGTTTGGCGTGAATTGTATTTTCTCACTGGGGTGATGCTTTTAAGAAAAAAGGACAGGGTCTCTAAAACAACAACAGCCAGCACTCTCCCCAGAGGCCTTTATCAAAAAGCACTTTCTCTTCTTCCCTTTCCTCTTACCTCCTCCCAAAAAAATTCGTGTGAAGAAATTCTCCAGGACCTTGAAAGTGGAAGAACCATGAATAGGCTCCTCCAAGGAGATGTGGGATCCGGAAAAACCCTTATTGCTTTCCTGACAGCCTTACCCCTTATTGAAGCCGGGGCGCAGGTAGCTTTTTTAGCTCCGACGGAACTTTTGGCCCACCAGCACGCTGAGAACGCCTATAAGTACCTTGCTCCGGCAGGGGTAAAGTTAGGATTTCTGACCGCCTCTGTAACATCCCGCGACCGTGCGGAATTTCAAAAAAACTTGCAAAACGGCTCCCTTCAGTTTGTCTTCGGCACCCACGCACTTTTATCGGAAGACTTGGTTTGGAAAAACCTGTGTTATGTGATAGTCGATGAACAACAGCGTTTCGGTGTTCAGCAGAGGGAGAAACTCCTCCAAAAGGGTAAGGGGATCCATCTCCTGATGATGAGCGCAACACCCATTCCACGTTCGCTGGCCCTTTCGGTCTTTGGCGACCTCGACGTTTCAACACTCACCGAACTGCCCCCGGGTAGAACCCCGATTACCACCTATTTAAGTTTGCAGAGCCATTTGGAAAGGGTCTATGAATTTGTTTCAAAACAATTGGAACAAGGCCACCAGGCGTATTTCATCTTTCCTATTATCGAGGAATCAGAAAAACGCGCGCTCATGCATTTGACGAAGGCGGTGGAGGAAATCAAATCAGCGTTTCCAGCGGTTTCGGTTGGTTCGATTCATGGAAAAATGAGGGATGAGGATAAGCTCGAGGCCATGCACTCTTTTGCGGAAGGGAAAACGCACATTCTCTGTGCCACTAGCGTCGTTGAAGTCGGTGTTGATGTCCCAAATGCCACGTGCATAACCATAGTCCATAGCGAAATTTTCGGGCTTTCGGCCCTTCACCAGCTCCGCGGACGGGTAGGAAGGGGAACGATTCCAGGCTTTTGTTTTCTTGTTTACGCTGACACTCTCACCGAGACAGCCAAGGACAGGTTAAAAATCCTGCGTTCGACCTCTGATGGTTTTCAAATAGCGGAAGAAGACCTACACCTTCGCGGTCCCGGTGAAGTTTTAGGGAATAGACAGGCGGGGGCTTTAAAACTCAGGGCGGCAGATCTTTCAAAGGACGGTGATGTGCTTTTTTCGGTGCGCAACAGTTTGTTGGAACTCATGAAATCCGACCCGCAGGGTGAGTGGGAAAAAACCCTGCGGGAGTACAATCTTTTTCGAGGAGAGCTCCGTTAGCTCTTGAATCGAACGTGCAAACGGCGAGCTGCAGGGTGCTCTTCCATAAATATGACCTTCCCTTCGCGTACGCCGGTATGATGTGTGACGATCATCATCTCCCCGGTTTGAAGGGACGGGGTCTCATCAGAAAAATGAAGAATCGCGCCTTCCCGGGTCATCGAAATCACCTGACCTGGAAAAACGTGGTTCCTAGCCGATACATTTACCTGTGACATTGCAGTCCTCCTTGGGCACAAGGTACCGCACCAATATAAAAATACCGTGAGGTTACTGTTAAATATGATAAGTTTTATCTGTCCAGTTTTTGAGCCATTCATCGTAAAGTTTTTCCATTTTTAAGACGAGTTGGGGAATCTCAAAAACCCGTGTGTCTACAGCTTTAAGCGGCATAATTTTCGTGCTTGTACTCGTAAGAAAAAGCCCGTCCCAGTCTCCAGCAGCCTTTAGAGGAAAAGGTTTTCGAACAACTTCTATCCCGGCTTCCCTCGCACAGGTTATAACCGTTAGCTGTGTCACCCCCTCAAGGACCTCCTCCTCGGGCGGGGTGTAAAGTTTTTGGTTATCCGTAAACCAAAAATTCGTTCTCGTTCCTTCCGTAATTTCGCTGTTTCGGTTGACAAAGAGTGCATCGTAAGCACCTGCTTTCTGTGCGGCATTAAAGGCCATGGAACTTTGGAGCATATTGAGGCTTTTTGCCCTGGGCAGCCATCTTTCACCTTCCCAGGTTATAGCCGCAGCCCCGTCCCGGTACAGCTTCCTATCGGGGAATAAAGGGGCCAGCTGAATAATGACGAGCCGAGCTGTTTCTTGGGTACACCCGCCGTAAAGAAGAACTTTCAGGTTGGCATCCATGGCTTGGTTTGCGAGGATAAGATTTTCCAAATACTGTTGCACATCCCCATTTTTCCAAGGGTGGTCGACATCAACAAGTTTCGCGCTGTGAAACAGTCTTTCTTCGTGCATTTCCGGAAAATACACACGCCCCTTTCTCACTTTAAGAGTCTCATACACCCCATAACCGTAAGTTACCTCGATGTCGTCCCAGGCAACCTTGGCTTCATTTACCGGGACCAGAACTCCATTAAGGGAAAAAAATAATCCCGTCATCGCTTTAAAGTCGCAATAACCGTTCTAACAAGACCTTCGCCGCCGGCTATGCTCGAATCACCTAAACCCGGATTTCCGTGAAGATCCCAGATCACACCTCCGGCTTCTTCGATAACGGGGACTAAGCAAGCGATGTCCCAGAGATTCATTTTCGCATCTATCATTAAATCAGCCCTGCCGCTGGCTACTAGCAAGTAGCCGTACCCGTCACCCCAAGTCCTTACATATTTTGCTTTTTGAAGTAATTCCTGAGAAGAGGGCCAGCGGCGAAGGAGGTCCGCGGGGTCGGTTATATGTACCCAGGCGTGTTCAAGCGTCGACGACTGGCGGATTTTCGAGGATTTTCCGTTATAAAAACACCCCAGCCCCGTCGCTGCCCATACGGTTTCTTCAAGGAATGGGTTGTGAATAACACCGATTATCGGCTTGCCTTTGTGCATGAGTGCGACAAGGACGGTGTAAAGCGGAATACCGTGGATAAAGGATTTTGTACCGTCTATAGGGTCGATGATCCATGTATACTCACCCGCACCGTCTTTTTCTCCGAACTCTTCACCAAGAATTCCGTGGTCGGGGAAACGTTCCTCTATTTCAGCCCTCATAAGGAGTTCGGTTTCTTTGTCTGCTATTGTGACGGGACTTTCATCGGCTTTTGATTCCACAGAAAATTCCGTGCGGAAATACTGGAGGGTTTTTTTACCCCCCAGCACGGCGAGTTCTTTTGCAAAAACCATCAACTCTGAGAGTTCATTTTGTTTCATAAAACCGTTGCAAGCCCCACCCTTACCACATTATGAACGTCTTTGTAGTCTCGAAGGTTTTCACCTTTGCCGTAAAACCATTGAAAATACAGACTGGGAGACCAGATGCCATTGGGGTTTTTTCTTTCAAAATATTTAAAATAGGTGGTTATGGGGTTATAAAAAACTTCGAGTTTTATATTCGATAAATTTTCTTCGGCAAAAACCCAAGTTGCCCTGACCGTGGCGTCCCCGAAAGAGTATAGATCCCAAAGTCCCTGGTCCCCTAGACTTAAGAGTTTCAGAATATTTAAAGTAGCTGTCGCTCCGCCTATGCCAAGGTATTTATGCAAGTCGGTATTAGCGTCATCCAAACGGTAAACATACGCATTCACAAAAAGACTTAATGCAAAAAAGCCTCTGGTTACCGACCCAAAATCAAAAGCAACCGTAGCACGATCCCAGCCCCGTGAAGAAAGCAAATCACCGCCGTTGGATTCGTGGTGAAAGGGCGTTAACCTGATTCCTGAAAAAAGCTCGTATGGGACGATCTGGTCGAAACGAATCCTGATAGTTGTAGCAAAATTGTATCGATGATCGTACATTGGCTGGCTGTCGGTAAGGTCATAAATATGAAAAAAAGATGTTTGGTAATAGAGCAATAAAAAATCCACAGGTACAGGTCCTGCATTAAAACCGAGAGCATTATATTTTAAACCAACCTCAAATTTTATCTGGTTTTTATACGTGTCGTTCGCCTCTCCGAACTCGAAACCTGTTGCGAAGTAATACGGGTCGGCTTCCAGCCTTGGAATGCCGCCGATACCGGGGGAAGACCCGTCAGGGGATTGGGAAAAAATACTTCCCGATAAAATTACCAGGAACCCCGCCATTGCGATCTGTTTCATAGAAGCCTCCAAAGTCATTATACCAGATTCTTGCCGAAAAGCATTCTTTTTAAGCCACCTTCTTGTCCCTTTTGGTGTTTTTCCTTATTCTGCTAGTCATGCCCTATCAAACCGACGACCTCCGCATCCAGGAACTTAAGCCTCTTATTCCCCCGGCTATTTTGATGGAAGAAATCCCCCTGACCAGCAAGGGTGAAAAATTCGTCGCTGAAAGCAGAAAAAATGTTGAACATATTCTCACTGGTAAGGATGACAGACTCCTCATCATAGTCGGCCCGTGCAGTATCCATGATTTAAAGGCCGCACACGAGTACGCTAAAAAACTTGCGGCTTTAAGGGTTTCTCTTCAAAAAGACGTTGAAATCCTTATGCGGGTGTATTTTGAAAAGCCCAGAAGCCGGCACGGCTGGAAGGGTTTGATCAACGATCCCTTTTTAGATAATAGCTTTCAAATCAATATCGGGCTCAGAATGGCGCGGAAACTTCTTGTAGATTTGGCTGCTCTCGAACTTCCTGCCGCCTGTGAATTTCTGGATACCATCACCCCTCAATTTATTGCAGACACAATAACCTGGGGAGCAATAGGCGCACGAACAACCGAAAGCCAAATTCACCGTGAACTAGCAAGCGGTATGAGCGCTACGATAGGTTTTAAAAATGGCACGGATGGAAACATTAAAATCGCCGTTGATGCAATTCACGCCGCCGCTATACCCCATCATTTTCTCAGTGTAACCAAGCAGGGAATCGCTGCCATTGTCCATACCAAGGGAAATAACCACTGTCATATAATCCTACGCGGAGCAGGAAATTCTGTGAATTACGACCAGGCCAGCGTTGAAAGTACCGTCCGCGCACTCGAAGACGCCAAACTTCCCGCCAGGGTCATGGTGGACTGCAGTCACGGAAACAGTAAAAAAGACCACACTCTCCAACCAGTTGCAGCACAGGAAATAGCGCGTCAAATTTCTGAAGGCGGTAAAAATGTTTTTGGTGTGATGCTTGAAAGCCATCTCATAGGGGGCAATCAAAAAGAAGGCCCTCTCGAAACCCTCAAATACGGGGTAAGCATTACTGACGCCTGCCTGAGTTGGGATGAAACCGTGCCCGTGATACAAACTTTAGCCGAAGCTGTAAGAAAGCGTCGTTCACTTTAATTCTCGAAAGGAACAATGATGGAAGGGGAACAGAACCTTACAGGTCAGTTTTTACTCGCCGAACCAGCCTTGGACGACCCTAATTTTTTTAGAACTGTAGTTCTTTTACTTTCCCATGATAAAGAAGGAGCGGTTGGCCTCGTTATCAACCGCCCCATCTCTGCAACCCTTGATCAGGCTGTGCCAGGTTTTCTCGGGACCGAAGCTGGAAAAATTCCACTGCGAATCGGTGGACCCGTTGAACCCAACCGGCTCTTTATCATCAACGAATCCTTTTCGGCGAATTCCTCCTGGGAAGGTGGCGCCTTCCTTTCAACGCACGGTGATTATCTTTTAAATGCGTGGCCTAAACTTGATGTTTTGGAACGCCCAAAAGTTCTGCTTTTTGCGGGGTACGCTGGTTGGGGGGCCGGGCAGCTTGAAGCGGAAATTGACTCGGAATCGTGGAAGGTTATTCCTGCAAAACTCGAAGATATTTTTCATGAGGCTCCGTCCGATCTGTGGACATTTCTTCTCAAAAAACTAGGCGGTATTTACAGCATCGCCGCTATTACAGGAATAAAACCCTGCCTTAATTGATCTGGCCGGTTGCCTTAAAGTTAAAAAACAAGCATCATAAAACTACAAGGTAAATAATGAATAAACTTCTGGGTTTAAGTTTGTTGGTCTTAGCGAACCTTTCTTGTTCAATTACAGCAAATACGAATTTAACGCCCGCAGACCTTGCTGGGATGATTCTCAGGGATGAAGATTTCGTCCTTGTTGATGTCAGAACCCCGGGAGAATACCAAACCGGAAGGATTCCAGGTTCTCTCAACGTACCTCACACAGAAATTCTTACCCAAATACCCACCACGGATAAAGAAAAACTTATTGTCGTGTATTGCAGGTCTGGAAACAGAAGCTCCCAGGCGAAATATGCCTTAGAGCAGGCCGGCTATACTAATGTCGTTGACTTCGGCGGAATAAGCCGCTGGGACAGGGAACTCGAACAATAGATTTTCACCTTTCCGAGATTCTAGCCCTTATAGCTTTAGTAGGAATCGCCTCAGTTACACTTCCCCGTCTACGTATGAACAGGACCACCATTGCTCTCGTTGGAGCGGTTGCTCCCGTTACCTTCTTGAGTTTCCTGGTTTTCCTGCCTTATATGGCCCTCGTCTTTTATTGAAATTTTACAAGAACGGGACCATACTGGTGCAATGAAGTTCCCCCTTTATATCATTTACGTCTTTGTACTCTTTGGCTGTGTTGGAAACGACGCAGTAGCCCCCCCTTCAGATTCTGGAAACACCCTTGTTGGAGGCTGGACAGAACAGCCTTTAACTTGGGACACGGCCCTTTCGGATTTGGAGCTTTTAAAAACCCTTGTCAGAGAATCTCACCCTTCCTGGACTCTCAAAACCGTCCAGAAGGTGGAATCTCAGGTCGTGGCGGGTTTCCAGGTCCGTCTAACGATGACCTACTCCGACCAGGAGGGTGAAAAATCCCTACGCGCCACGTATTTTCACGATATTGATGGTAAAATTGAATTGGCGGAATTAGAAGCGCCTTTAACAAATCAAGGAGAGATTCGATGAAAAAATTATTCAACCTCGTCATTATGGGTGTTATGGTTGGAAGTGTTTTTGCACAAGCACCCCAGAAATCGTTGGGGTCCCAACCTGTTCCGGTTGTCCTGCAAAATTCCATAGCCGGTGCGAGTGCAAGCCCAAGTTCCGGCCAGCTTCCCCGCCTGGTGGACCATAGGAACCTTTTACCTGCACCGGGTTACCAGGATAGAATCAATAGCTGCGTAGGTTGGGCAGTGGCTTATGCCGCTAAAACCCACCAGGAAAATGCGGCTAGGGGCTGGGGAGTAAACAGCCAGGATAAAATTTTCTCCCCGTCCTTTATCTACAACCAAATCAACGGAGGCCAGGACCAGGGATCTTCTATTGTCAGGGCTGTTGACCTAATAAAAAATACCGGTGCTGCAACCCTTCAAACCATGCCTTATACCCTTGATTTCCGCGCCCAGCCGGGGCAGGCCGCAAGGAACGAGGCCTCAAATTATACAACTGATTCGTATGAATCCCTGGATCCCAAAAACACACAGGCGCTCAAAGCCGTCTTGGCAGCCGGAAACGTGATCATTTTCGGCATGCGGACCTATGAGAATTTTACGAACTACCGCGGCGGTGTTTACAACGGCACCAGCGGCGCGTACCTTGGCGGCCACGCTATGAGTGCCATTGGCTACGATGACAGCAAGGGAGCCTTTCTTATCATCAACTCCTGGTCGAACCGTTGGGGTGAAAACGGCTACGGATGGGTGGCTTACGGTACTTTTGGCGAACTCACCCATACCGCCGTGGTCATGAAAGGGCGCGTTATCAGCCGCCCCAATAAGAGCTTACCGCCTTCAACTAGCCAGGCAAGTCTCGGCGCCTTCGCCGATAGAATCCAGATTTCCTGGGGCGAAGTTCAAAACTCGGAAGGTTACATAGTTTTTAGGGGAGAAGCCAATACCGGTCCCTTTTCTGAAATAGCACGAACCCAAGGGAATGTTTATATCGATAGACAGGTCCAACAGGGAAAAATGTACTATTACACCGTAAAAAGTTTCGGTGTGGGCGGTGATAGCGATTTCAGCCCTATAGCAAACGGTTTTCTCCAAGTACCCCAAGTTCTCGGTATTCCTCAAAATATCCAGGCCCTTACTGAGGGCACCCTGGTTAAAATCCTGTGGGACGCCGTGGCCAACGCGGAAAGATATAACGTCTACAGGTGGGATAATACCGCCGAAAAATTCCGTCTTATCGGTACAAGCCGTGACGTCGGTTTCCAGGATTCGACCCTTCCTTCGGCCTCGGCCAGTTATTGGTACGTCGTTTCTGCCGCGAAAGGAGAAGAGGAAAGCGCTTCGAGTGCGAGTATCTCTATAACAATTACCCTTCCTCCTCCGGTTATCCCCCCCCCCCCAGTTACAACGACGCCGACTACTCCTACCACACCGACGACACCAACAACCACAACACCCACGACGCCCCCCCCAAAGAACCCTGTTCCGGCTGTCTCTGTTACGAGCCTGCGCGCTGTTCGCGGGGTCAGGGCGTCCCAGGGACAATTCACAGACCGAGTAGAAATCACGTGGCGCCCCACTCCCAACGCTCAGAAATACATTGTTTCACTTCTGAACATCAGGACAAGCCGTTATGAACCCCTGGGTGAAACACAAGAACCCAGGTTTATCCACAGAACCGCAAACACCAACCCCAACTATTATTCCATTGTCGCCGTCGCCGGCCAAGTGATGAGCCCTTCGGTGGATTATGTGATGGGGTTCTCGACGAACACTGTAAGAAGAAGAAATACCCGGTATGCGGATGACTCTTATTTTGGACAATTCCAGCAAAGCCAAGAAGAACGCTTTAATAGCTCGGCAGACGCCTTTAAGAACGACGAGTTTTTCTCAAACAGCGACCAATTTTTTGACAACTTCGTTGAAAACGATTTTTTCATGGTCGATGTGGAGAAATTCTTTGAAATCGACCCCAAATTTTTTGAGGTCGAAGACGATTTCTTTGATTAATGTATAATTACGGCCGAACGCGTTTTCGGTCGCGGGGAAAGGGAGAGGCGAGTTTTACGTTATCCATACCCAGGATCTTTTGGGTCAGCCTCTCCACCCCTATGGCAAATCCCCCGTGAGGGGGACAGCCGTATTTGAAGATCGTAGCATAATCTTCGAGGCCTGATTCCGTCATTCCAAATTTAGATAGTGCGTCGATAAGCATGGGGTATTCATTGATCCTGCGTCCGCCGGTAGTGATTTCCAAGCCGCGGAAAATAAGATCAAAACTCATGGTTTTCTGGTCTCTCGGAAAAGTATAAAAGGGCCGCTTCTTTCTCGGCCAGTCGTTAATAAATGCAGCGTCCGCCCCGTGTTCTTTTTGGGCCCAATCGCATAACGCACGTTCACCCTCGGGGGTAATTTCATAAACCTTGTGCCCTAACTCCTTACTGATGATATCTTTCGCGGTTTCATGGTCCACGGTTGGAACCTTCTCCATATAACCCTGTTCAGGAACTTTGGCCCCCCACATTTCAAGTTGAGGTGCGTAATTCTTCCCGATTTCATCAAAAACGTACGCTAGGAGCCTTTTTTCAAACTCGATCAAATCTAGTTCGCTTTCTATAAAGGCCATTTCTACGTCGAAAGAGACGTATTCATTCAAATGCCTGGGAGTATCGTGCTTTTCCGCACGGTAAGCATGACTGATCTCGAAAACCCTCTCCAAGCCGCTTGAAACCATGGCCTGCTTGTAAAACTGGGGGCTTTGCGCAAGAAAAACTTTAGTATCAAAATATTCCACCGTGAAAAGACCCGTACCGCCTTCAGTACCGCTACCTATCAGCTTACTTGTTTTCATTTCCCGAAACCCTTCTGCGTGCATAAAACGGGAAAGAGCCAGAAGCAACCCACTTTGTAATTCAAAGATGGCCCTGATCTTTGGGTTTCTCAGAGAGATAATCCTATTATCGAGGATGGAGTCGATATTGTGCTTATCTGGATCTTGATTTACTGGAATGGGTAAATCGGGGGCCGCGGCTGCTAACACCTCTATTTTTTCCGCGGTTATTTCAACCCCCATAGGCGCCTTTTCGTTTTTCTGGACTGTGCCGCTGACGGTAATCACAGATTCCAGGGTGAATTCGGGTTTAGTATCAAAGACAAGCTGCACCATTCCGCTTCGGTCACGAAGGATCACGAAGCTGATCTTCCCCAGTTCCCGGATACGGTGGACCCATCCAGAAACCGAAACAGTCTGTCCCGCAAGACTTTCAAGCTGAGAAATAAGGGTCCGTTGCATTTTAAGCTCCTATTAGTACTTTTTGAAGGATGGGTTGTAATTTTTGCGGGTGCGCCCGCCCGTTGGAGCGTTCCATGATTTTACCGACAAGAAACCCTTTTTGGCGTTCGTCCCCAGAGCGCACCGCTAGGGTAACCTGGGAGAATTCTTCGAGGACGGTGGTGATGAGTTTTTCAAGCTCCACAGGGTCGATAATTTGTTCAAGCCCTTTCTCTTTCATCAAGTTTTCCGGGTCGGCGTTTTCAAGGAAGACCGCTTCAGCAAGCTGTTTTGCGATTTTTCCGTGGATTTTTTCTTCGGATAAAAGTTTTAAAAGCTGCGCCAGCCTTGGGGCGGTCATGGGCGAACCCGTAAGGGTCAAATTTTCTTTGTTCAAGAGCTTTTGAATATCTCCCGCAAGCCACGTCGCCACGGCCAGAGGTTCAGCACCCAAACCGACGGCCTCTTCAAAGTATTGAGCCGTACTCAGGGTATCTACAAGAAAATCCGCAAGTTCCGGGTTAAGTTTATACTGTTCCATAAAACGCACTTTCTTCTGGTCCGGCAATTCTACCTGGTGAGCTTCTACCCTTGAAAGGAATTCCTTCGTGGGGTGGAACGGTGGCATATCGGGTTCCGGAAAATACCGGTAATCGTTACTTGTCTCTTTCGTCCGCATAATCTCGGTAAGGTCCCGGTTTTCGTTCCAAAGCCTGGTTTCCTGCCGAATTGCACCGGAATTCTCCAGAATTTCCGACTGGCGTTTGATCTCATAGAGAAGCGCCTTTTTTACAAACCGAGAACTATTCAAGTTTTTGATCTCAACCTTAGTGCCTAGTCCCTTGCCCGCGAAGTTGACCGAAACGTTAGCGTCGCAACGCATGGAACCCTCTTCCATATTTCCGTCACTCACACCGAGATAACGGATGACACGCTGGAAATGAAGGAGCAAGGCTTCCGCTTCTTCGGGCAGGGTGAGGTCGGGCTCTGTCACGATTTCCATAAGCGGAAAGCCCGTCCTGTTATAATCCGCCAGTGTCATATCGCCTGCGTGGATCATTTTCCCTGCGTCCTCTTCAAGGTGTGCGTCGTGAATCCTAACCCTTTTGAGGCTGCTGTCGGGCATGGGCACAGAAATATGACCGTTTTTTCCGATAGGTTCCTCAAACTGGGATATTTGATAATTCTTGGGAAGGTCGGGGTAGAAATAGTTTTTTCTTTCAAAAAAGGTGTTGGGACTGAGGCTGCAATTTAACGCCCGCGCTATGACATAACCCAAGTAGAGTGCGTGTTCGTTGGCGACGGGAAGGGTCCCGGGATACCCCATGCATACGGGACAAACGTTGGTATTGGGTTCGTCGCCGTAATGGGCTTTACAGGCACAAAACATTTTCGACTTAGTCGCAAGGTGGATATGAATTTCAAGTCCGATAAAACTGTCCATTTATGCCTCCCACTTGGCGGGATATTCCGGAGGTTCGGGCACATCCAAACCCGCCGCCCAAATTTTAGCCAGCTGAAAAAGGTCATTGTCCCGGAGGGCGGGGACCATGAGTTGAAATCCCACTGGAAGACCGTTTTTTAACCCGGAGGGAAGTGAGAGTGCAGGATAACCCGCGAGGTTGGCACCGACGGTAAACTTATCCGCGAGTTTTTGCTGAAGGTGCGTCAAGCCGGCTTCACCGCGGAGAAAGGCCTGGGTCGGAAACACGGGCATAAGAATCGCATCAAAATTTCCGAAAACCCTATCTAAGTCCTGGCGGATTAGGGTCCTGATTTTTTGGGCCCTATGGTAGAACTGATCTTGAAAACCCGAGCGTAAAACATAGGTTCCCAGAAGAATGCGGATTTTAACCTCGTCGCCGAACCCTGCGGTTCGGGACTTTCTAATCAGCTCTTCGGGGTTTTCGGCGTATTCGGGCCTTAAACCATAGCGAATTCCGTTAAAACGCGCGAGATTTGCGGAGGCCTCCGCGGTCGCAATCGTATAATAGGAAGGAACTGCATTTTCAAGGGCCGGCAGGTTGATGTCCTTCAACTCCATCCCCAGTTTTTTCCACCTGTCCTGCGCTTCTATATATGCTTCTTTCATTTCTGGACTAAGACCATCGTCCACGGAGAGTACTCCGATTTTTGAAATCTGTTTCACAGGAAACAATGTATCGCTGGTCGTCGTTTGATCATGAATGTCAAATCCTGCGGTGACCTCGACCGCTTTCTCAAGCCAGGATATCTCCCGTGCAATAAAACCCGGGGTTTCAAGGGAACTCGCGTAAGCCGTCAAACCGTAACGGCTCAAGAGTCCGTAGGTGGGTTTATAACCGTAAACCCCGCAAAACATGGCGGGTTGGCGGACCGACCCGCCGGTATCCGTTCCTATGGCCAGGGGAACCATACCAGAAGCTACGGCAACTGCACTGCCGCCGCTTGAACCGCCGGGAACAGAGTCCTTATTCCACGGGTTGTAGGTTTTACCCAGGGCAGAATCCTGGTTGGAGGACCCCATTCCGAATTCGTCCAGATTTGTTTTACCAACGAAAACGGCCCCAGCTTCTCTCAAACGTTCCACAACCGTTGCGTCATAAGGCGAGGTCACATTTTCTAGCATCTTGGATCCGCAGGTCAGCGGCTGTCCCGATACGGCGATATTGTCTTTAACAGCCACAGGAATACCAGAAAAAGGACCCTGCTTCCGAGTTTCAAGCGTCTCCCGGGGAGCCAAGGATAAAAAGGCGCCTAGTTTTTTCTGTGTCTCTGCGAGATAGTTCTGATAACCGGGTGTTTTCACCGCATTTTGCCATAAGTCTTTCACCAAGTTCTCCCTGTTTTAAAGTACATTCGGTAAGCTAATTAAACGGCCCTCGGTTTCCGGAGCCTGTTCAAGGAGCATATCACTCAAGGTAGAGGGGACTATAGTATCCGGTCTTACCCTCATAGCCTTTTGGAGCGAATGCGTCGTCGCCTCAACACCGTCCACATTTACGGCGTTCATCTGGGCAAAATACTCCAACATGGCTTGAACTTCGTTTCCCAGCCTGTTCATTTCGGCATCTGAGAGTTCCATTTGCGCCAATTCAACTGTTATTTCTATGTCTGTCTTATCCATCATCACCGGCCATTATCCTCTAACCTCGATTCCTGTCAAGAATCTGATGGAAAATACGGTATAAAACGCTGTTCTTTTACACCAATATGTGCTATGGTGTAAAGATTGCAGATTTAATTTTTGGAGTTATTCTTTGAGCTTTGACATCATCGGCGGAACAATCAACAGGAAAGAACCGCCACGAATCCACTATTACGATCAGGACTTTGTCGACGTCTACGATAAGAGCTGGATTTGGATTAAGGATTTTTGGAATAAATGGACACCCGACGAGGTCTTTTCCAAACCCATTTTCCTCCAGCCCGAACAAACATACTTCGACCAGTTCGACGCCGTCATGACCTCATTTTTTCTTGCATACTCCAATAATCTCTATCCAGCCTACCACGGACTCGATTTTTTTTACACCCGACAAGAGGAAAACGGCGCCATAAGAAGCCGCTATTCCATCGACACTGGTCATCCTCTTTTCTCCGAAGACAACCCCGAAGGACTTGCTCCTCCACTTTTTGCCTGGGCAGAATACAACCTCTACCATAAAATCGGTTTAAAAAGAAGACTTAAAGAAGTGCTTCCTTTCCTTCAAAAACATTTAGACTGGATCGATGAAAATTTCAAGGATGAAAACGGACTCTACATGGTTCCTGTGAGTTCCGGCGGAATGGGTCCATCTCCTAGAAAAAAATCTGCTTTTCCTGTCGATTTTAATTGTCAAATGGCCATAAGTTTTCTTTACCTCAGTGCCATCGGCGATATCCTGAATGATAAAGAAACCGCTTTTATTTTCAAAAGGCGCTACTATTCGATAAAAACACGCATCAATAGCCAAATGTGGAGCGATCAGACGGGTTTTTACCATGATCTTGATGAAAACAGCGTAATTCTTTCTACCAAGACGGCCGCCGGGTTTTGGCCATTACTTGCAGAACTTCCTAATGAAGCCCGTTCCGAGATCTTGATCTCAAAACTAGCGGATGAAAAACAGTTTTCAAGCCCCAACCCCTTTCCTTCCGTTTCCGTAGACGATCCTTCTTTTACGAAAGCAGGGGACGGATACTACGGGAGTGTTTTTCCCTATTTGACCTTTGTCATTATAAAGGGCCTAGAAAAATACGGAAAATACGAACTCGCGCGCGAATCCGCTATCAAGCACCTTTATTATATTCTCGACACGCTCCATCCCGATGGAAAAAACAAGGGGCATCTTTGGAACGCCTACCTCCCCTTCAGGGACGGGCCTGCGCGCTGGGAAGGTGAAAACTCCGGGCTCAAGCAGCACCATTTAGCTACGGCATGCCTTGTGACAGTGGCGCTAATGGTTGAAAATGTTGTCGGCCTTCTAATAAGTCTACCCAGGAAAACCGTCGACTGGATTGTTCCCACCCTGGAACTTATGGGTATAGATAATTTAAGCCTTCGAAGAAACTTTATTTCTATCATCAGTGCAAAAAGCGGTCGCGGATGGGAAATTCGCCTGGAATCTGAAAAACTCTATTATTTTACTGTAGATATTGTTGGGCAGAAAAAGAAAACCCTTCCTATACCTTCGGGGAAATGTTCCATGCTTATCGAAAAAATATAGGAGATAAAACTTGCGACACGTTCCTTTTATCGTCTTAGCCCTTTTTGCAATTGTTCAAATCTTATCCTTTGTAGGCTTCTTCCGCCGGTTTCCCAGCCGTTTTATTCCCTTGTTTTCTTTTGTTATACTTTCGGGCTTGTTTATCGGTTTAAGTCTCTTCTTCGAATAAGGGCGTTCGGGCTCGGAAGGACCGTGTTATAGTCAGCCGGTCCGCGTATTCGATATCCCCGCCCACGGGAAGGCCCGTTGCGAGCCTCGAAAGTTTGAGTCCGTTTCTTTTTACGCTCCGGGCTATATAGAGCGCCGTCGTATCCCCTTCTGTCGTGGGATTTGTGGCAATAATCAGTTCCTCGATTTCCTCGTTTTCCACTCTTAAGCGTAATTGTTCCAGCCCCAAAGCATCGGGACCAATGCCGTCCATTGGGGAAAGCACTCCGTGCATAACGTGAAACAAACCCAGGTATTCTTTAGAAAAGTAGACGGAAAGCAGATCCTGGTCCTGTTCTACCACGCAAATAGTTTTTCTATCCCGCTGTGGATCCGAACAGATGGGGCAAATTTCGGCCTCTGAAAAATGTCCGCAAATACGGCATTTGACCACCCTTGCGTGCAGGGTTTGAATGCGTTCCCCAAGAGTTCTTGCGTATTCCGAAGAGGATTTTAAAAGATAATAAACCATTCTCGAAGCGCTTTTCTTACCTAGTCCGGGTATTCTTCCCAGAAGATTTGAGAGTTCTTCTATGGGGCTGTTACCCAATTCCCGTCCCCGAAAGGTCCATGCCCGTCATACCCGAGAGCGCCTGCTTGCTTTTCTCCTGGACGTCCTTTAGGGCTATATTCACAGCAGAGACGAGCAGCGGGACCAATAGTCCGCGTTTATCTTCAAGAAACAGTGAATCATCGATAAAAATCTTTCTCACTGTGAGATCTCCACCCGCAACAACTTTTACCAGGCCTCCTGCAGATATGCCCTCGGCTTCAATCTCTTTTTGTTTCTGACCCCATTCATCTAATTGGCTCCTCATCTTGCCGAAATTTTTTATAAGTTCAAATGGATTCACCCAATCCTCCCCTGAAAGATTTCCAACCAAACCGCCTTTTGATTTTCCCAATCCTCAAGCGGTTTTTCTTCATTTTCTTCAACAATCAGAATAATTTTTCCCACCCCTGGCACAAAATTCCTAATCCTTTCCAGTAACCAGTCAAAATTTGTTTGCAACCCCTCTAAATATAGCGAATTTTTTAAACTTAAAGAAAGCTCCTCACCGTTTACGACCCAAGCAGTAATTCCCTCTAGGCCTAAAACAATGCCTTTGGGTGTTTCAGTATTTTTTAAAATTTCCGTCCGCCATTTTTCAGGCAGGCCTTCAGGGTGTGAAATTATCCGTTCTGTAGTTTTTTTTTTGCCTGTAAAGCGACGCCTACCAACTCTTCCTTTAACAGAAGGATTTGCTGGTAGAGTTCGCTAGTACCCAAAAAGTTGGGCAAGGAACAAAACCTTATCAAGGTCAATTCCAATTCTGCACGGGGATTGATGCTGTACCTTAGGTTTCTATTGAGTTCCAGAAGGGATTCTTCTGCTTTTTCAACTTGTGCCAATGTAAGGGTTTCCAGACCAGTCTCCGCAAGCCGTTCCGGCTTATAACCTAAGAGACTTTCACGGCGGATTCCGGCTCTGTAGAGCAGAAGGCCCCTGAAAAAATCAGTAAGGTCGTGGGTGATCTGTGATACACTGACTCCGGAAACCAATATTTTATCGATAAGCTCAAGAACTTCGTGGTGGTTTCCGGTTAAGAGGCTTGAAACGAGCTCCGTAACGACATCAACCCCGACAAGTCCGAGTTTTTCTTGGATTTTCGTTTGGGTGATATGTCCATCGGAGAAGGCCGCCACCTGGTCAAATAACGTGTACGCGTCCCTCATGGACCCGGTAGCTTCCTTTGACATCCAGAACAGTGCTTCATCATCCGCTTTCAACCCGAGCTCTGCCGCCGCGAGTTCAAGGTTTTTCTTGATATCGTCAGTATGGATAAGCCGGAAAGGGAACTGTTGGCACCGGCTTCGAATCGTTGCAGGAACCTTGTGGAGTTCGGTCGTGGCAAAAATAAAAACAATGTAGGGAGGGGGTTCTTCAATAGTTTTTAATAAAGCATTAAAGGCGGAATTCGAAAGCATGTGGACTTCGTCGATGATATAAATTTTATACCTTGAAGAGCTGGGGGCGAACAAAACCTCGTCACGGATGACCCGAACGTCGTTGACCGAGGTGTTGGAAGCTCCGTCGATTTCGATAACATCGATACTCGAACCTTTTGCAATGGAAACGCAAGAAGAACAAACCCCGCAGGGTTCTGCAGTAGGGCCGTTTTCGCAGTTAAGGCATTTAGCTAGAATTCTTGCCGAACTTGTTTTTCCCACTCCCCGGGGGCCGGAAAAAAGGTAGGCATGGGCAATTCTCTGTGTTTCAATGGATTTTTTCAGCGTCGTTACGACGAAATCTTGGCCGGCCATTTCTAGGAATGTTTTAGGGCGTCGTCTTGTCGCGGTTACTTCATAGCTCATAAAAAACCCCTTAGTTCCTGTCAAACCGATTACGGCACATCGCCGAGCACTTACCGTTGCTACCTTCCGATCCTGGCGGGGTTGGGTGTCAGCCGATAGCGTAGGGCCCGACAGTCACTAAAGGGACGGAGAGAAGGGGATTCGAACCCCTGATACGTTTCCGTATACACGCTTTCCAAGCGTGCGCCTTAAGCCACTCGGCCATCTCTCCTTGCTCTTACGGCAATATGCCCAAGAGGATTCGAACCTCCGACCTTCAGATCCGCAATCTGACGCTCTATCCAACTGAGCTATGGGCACAATACGGAGCAGGAGGGATTCGAACCCTCGGTACCCTTGAGGGGTACAACGCCTTAGCAGGGCGCCCCATTCGGCCACTCTGGCACCGCTCCTATTTGTCTTCGGAGAAGGTGGGATTCGAACCCACGGGACCTCGCGGCCCAACAGTTTTCAAGACTGCCGCAATCGACCACTCTGCCACCTCTCCAGGGAGACCCACTGAATGATATTGAGACCTTACGATTCTGTCAAGGGAAACGGGATAGCAGAAGATCTGATAATCGATTGAGGTCGTCGAGTGAGTAAAACTGAATTTCTACGGTGCCGCCATCCTGGGTACCCCGGAGTCGAACCTTAGTCCCGAGTTTTTCCATCAGCTGATTCGCCAGATCCTTCCATTCCGCGTAGTTCTCCTGAGCAGAATCCTCAGGGGTCTTTTTTGGTTGCGGTTTTTCCGTTTCTTTTTGCACCAAGGCTTTTCCAAGCCTCATTTCTTCTGCACGGCGCTCAGCACCCCTAACAGACAACGAATTAACCAGTATTTCTTCGGCTAGACTATTCTGATCAGCGGCTTTTTCGAGAGAAAGGATGGCGCGCGCATGCCCGGGTGTAATTTGTCCCTTCTCCACCAAGACTTGAATGGGCTCTGGAAGTTTCATCAAACGCAAAGAATTAGCTATAGTCGAACGTTGTTTTCCCACCCTCCCCGCGAGTTCTTCCTGGGTATAATCACCGCTTTCCATAAGCCTTGCGTAAGCCCTGGCTTCTTCCATGGGGGTGAGATCGGTCCTCTGAATATTCTCGATCAAGGCTATTTCAAGCTTTTCCTGTTCGGTATAATTTTTTACAAAAACAGGGATTTCTTCGAGTCCCGCCATCCTTGCCGCCCTGAAGCGCCTTTCACCCGCGATGATCACAAAACCGCCTTCTTCCGAACGCTCAACAAGGATCGGTTGAATGATCCCTTTCTCGCGTATCGAAGAAGCAAGCTCTTCGAGCGCCTCAGTTTGAAAATCTTTCCTCGGTTGGTTGGGATTGGTTTGAATCCGATTGAGCGGAACTGTCAAAGGCTCGCCGCTTTGCGCCATGGGTGCGGGGTCGGCTGAAAACAGGGCCTCAAAACCCTTACCCAGTCTATTGGACACGATCTAGCACCTCCTTGGCTAATTGTTCATACGCACGGCCCCCTGGCGAACCAGGCTGGTATCGACGGATTGTCATCCCAAAAGATGGGGCCTCGGCTAAACTGACGTTTCGGGGGATAGCCGTCCGAAACACTTTGTCACGAAAATAGGAAACAGCTTCGTCAACCACGTTTTTTGAGAGTTGGGTCCGGTTATCTTTCATCGTTAAAATAATTCCACCCAGCTCAAGTCCTGGGTTGAGATTCTGTTTGACCATGGTGATTGTCCTGACGAGTTGACTCGTGCCTTCTATAGCAAAAAATTCAGTTTGCAGAGGAATCATCACCAAGTCTGCCGCGACAAGACCATTGACTGTCACAAGGTCAAGAGAGGGTGGCGAGTCGATAAATATAAAATCGAAATCGGCTTTAATGGGTTCAAGGGCCTTTCTTAAATAGTATTCCCTTTTATCCATTTCCGTCAGTTCAACATTGATACCTGAAAGGTGGACGTTCGCTGGTATAATGTTGAGGTTTTCTTCGAACGTTTTTTGAACAACTTCCCGGGCAACGGCTTTTTTTAGAACTAATTCGTAAATGCCGGGCTTGTTCCGATCGGCACCGACAGCTAACGACATATTTCCCTGCGGATCGAAATCCACGAGAAGGACTTTTTTTCCGGCCGCTGCGATATAACTCGCCAGGCTTACAGCGGTGGTGGTTTTTCCTACCCCGCCCTTTTGATTAGCAAATATCAAAGCTTTTCCCATAGCCGCATTATAGGCACTGATGGAAAAAAAGTCTTTGAAAAAAAGATTTTTCTTGAGAAGAACTTATTTTTTTCCGATGTCTTTAAGTAGGTAATCATACCTAATGTTATGCACATCAAAACGAGGATGACGGATGGGACGGCAATTAACAAATGAAATCATAAGACAGTTCCCCAAAATAGAACTGCATCGACACCTTGAAGGCTCGTTTCCTATGGACAAACTTTATGAACTTGCCAAAAAGAATGATGTAGCCGAATCCCAGACCTATGAAGAATTTAAAAAGGACAACCAGTTTCCCAAAGATGGGGAGCCGGATTTTTTACTGTTTTTAGCCAAGTTTCGGAATCATTGGTACAAAAGCCTGGAAGATGTAGATTTTATCACTTTTCATAGTGTTAAAAATTTTAAAAATGACGGGCTTTTTTATATAGAATTACGCTTTAACCCGGAACATTTTGCGGCCATAAATAACTTTAACCGGAAGGAAGTCATTCTCACTGTAATCCGCGCTGGAAACAAAGCCGCTAAAGAAATCGGCATTACGATCCGGTACCTTATTACCCTGAACCGAGGAAAACATTCCCCCGAAGAAATGCTGGAACTGTATGAAAAATTTAAATCGGTCAGCCCAGACATCTGCGGCTTCGACCTTGCCGGCGATGAAACAAATTATCCTCCGGAATTATTTCAAAGTGTTTTTGATAAAGTCCAAAAGGACGGCTTGTTTTTAACTACGATCCACGCCGGTGAAGTCAGCCCGCCCTCTCAAATATGGGAAGCGGTTAAAACACTTCACGCTGCCCGCGTCGGGCACGGGACTTCTGCCATAGAGGACCCAAAGCTTCGAGCGTACCTAAAAGAGAATAAGATTACTCTTGAACAATGCCTTACTTCAAATTATCAAACAGGGTCGTGGCGAGACACAGCAACCCACCCTTTTGGAGCGCTTTTTCGGATGGGTGTTCCTGTTTCTTTAAATTCAGACGACCCGAGTATTCAGGACGCAGATTTAACTGACGACTATATGCTAGCCGTCAAGTATTTCAACTTTACCATCGAAGACTTTATCAAGTCTAACCTTATTTCAATCGATGCCGCCTTCTTAACCCCCACAGAAAAGAGCTACCTTAAAAAAAAGTACCTCAAAGCTGTAGCTCTTTTTCAAAAACGTTTCACGTGAAACAAATAGTTTACTCGGTATAAAGTTCACCCTGAATGGCTTTTTCTTCCTGAACAGATTTTGCAATGCCCGAAACCCTGTCTCCGGGTTCAAGCGTAATAAGCCTAACACCCTTGGCAGAACGCCCCTGTTCGGAAATAGCGTCGGTGGCGCTCTTAATGCTTTTTCCCTGTTCTGTGATACACATCACGTCATAGTCCGGACTTACTGGAATTGCACCGGCTAAACGGCCGCTTTTTTCATCCGGCTTATAACAGATCATTCCCGCTGTTCCACGCCCGTGTGGGTTGATCTCACTCGCAGACAAGCGTTTGCCTAAACCAAATTCTGAAACCAGCAGAAGCTGCTCGTTGGAACGAACGGGGATGGCAGCGATGAGTTCATCGTTTTTAGCCTTAAAAGTAATGCCCTTCACGCCCTGAACGTTTCTGTTTGTACTTCGAATATCAGTTTCAGGGAATTTCAAAGCCTGACCATTTTTGGTGATAAGAATAATATCATCCGAGCCGCTTGTTAGGTAGGCGGAAACCAAATGATCATCTGGCTCAAGGTTTACCGTTGCTATGCCCTTTACCTTTGAATATGCAAAGACAGAAGTCGGCATCCTCATAACCTTTCCGCTTTTAGCCGCTAAGACAATGAACCTGTCGGATTTAAACGAATCCAGGCTGACTACTGTGGTCATTTTTTCATCTTCCTGAAGGTCGAGCAGGCTTCTGATATGTTTTCCTTTTGATGTTCTAGAGCCCACTGGAAGTTGGTAGGTTTTAATGCTCTGAGACCTGCCGTGATCGGTGATAAAAAGGATAAAGTGGTGGGTGTTGCAAACGAAGATATTCTCAAGGAAATCCTCTTCTTTCAGGTTTGCGGTGAAGACCCCCTTCCCCCCCCTCCCCTGGGCCCTATACTCCGTTACTGGTACACGCTTGAGAAAACCTCCGCTTGAAATCGTCACAACAACGTCTTCTTTTTGAATCAGTTCTTCCATATCTGCATTCGTTGCTTCTTCGTCGGTGATTTCGGTCCTTCTTTCATCACCGAAATCTTCCTCGATCTTTTTGGTTTCTTCCTTTATTACGCCGTAGATTTTTTCTTCATGTGCCAGCAAGTCCTTAAAAAATGCGATTTTAGCCTCGACTTCGGCCAATTCTTCTAATATTTTTTGCGTTTCAAGTGAAGTAAGTTTCTGAAGGCGCATATCAAGAATAGCCTGGCTCTGAATCTCGCTGAGAGAAAAGCGCGTCTCAAGGCGGACCTTAGCCTCAGCAACGTTGGCAGACTCCTTGATGGTTCGGATGACCTCGTCGATATTGTCGAGGGCTATTTTTAATCCCTGTAGAATATGGGCGCGTTCTTCGGCTTTTCTCAGGTCGTAAATAGTCCTTCGGATGATCACTTCCCTTCGGTGGGCAATAAAAGCCACGATCATTTCTTTTAGACTGAGAACTTTGGGCATACCGCCGACCAGGGCAAGCGCGTTAATATTAAAATTTAAACGCAGATTTGTATGTGCGAAAAGGCTGTTGACAACAACCATATGGTCAAAACCCTTTTTAATTTCAATGACTATCCTCATACCATCACGGTCGCTCTCGTCCCTAAGGTCGGAAATCCCATCAATCCTTTTATCTTTCACGAGTTCTGCTATATGGGCTATCGTTAGCGCCTTATTCACCATGTAAGGGATTTCTGTGATGATCAGGCTCTGCTTTCCCGTAGAACTCTCTTCTATTTCGTACTTGCTTCGTACTGTAACCGCTCCGCGCCCTGTGCGGGCCGCAAGGTGGTACCCACCACGGTTTTGGATAACGCCACCCGTGGGAAAATCCGGGCCTGTTACGTATTGAACGAGTTCATCACTGGTAATTTCCGGGTTGTCGACGGTTGCAACAATGGCCCGGCAAACCTCGCCCAGGTTGTGCGGTGGAATATTGGTAGCCATTCCGACCGCGATCCCACTTGCTCCATTGACAAGCAAAAATGGGAACGCCGCTGGCAAAACCAAGGGCTCCTTGAGACTATCGTCGTAATTGGGACCAAAATCTACGGTTTCTTTGTCAATATCCCGGATAAGTTCATCGGAAATTTTTGCGAGTTTTGCCTCGGTATACCGCATCGCCGCTGGAGGATCGCCGTCCACACTTCCAAAGTTACCCTGCCCTCTTACTACTGGGTAGCGAAGGCTGAAATCCTGGGCTAGTCGGACAAGCGCGTCATAGATACTCTGGTCGCCGTGTGGGTGGTATTTACCCAGCACATCACCGACTATACGTCCGCACTTTTTAAAAGGACGCTCGTGCCTGAGCCCCATCTCTTCCATGGCGAAGAGAATACGGCGGTGGACTGGCTTCAAACCGTCCCTCACGTCGGGCAAGGCCCTCGAAACAATAACGCTCATCGCATAGTTTAAATAGCTTCTTTTTACTTCGTCTTCGATTTCAACGGGAATAATCCGTCCTGTTAGCTCGGCCATGTCTTCTCCTAAACGTCTAAATTCGCAACTTTCAAGGCATTTTTCTCAATAAACTCTTTTCGCGGGGCAACGTCTTCTCCGAGTAGAATGTCAAAAACCTTATCAGCTTCTACCATATCCTGCATCTTAATTTGGATAATATTTCTCGTTGCTGGGTTCATGGTGGTTTCCCAAAGTTGATCCGGGTTCATTTCACCCAAACCTTTATACCGTTGAATCTGGTATTTTCCTTCGGGCGCTTCCATTTCTTGTAGAATCCTTTCCCTTTCCTGCTCGTTATAAGCGTATTCAACTTTTTTGTTATAGGTGATTTTGTATAAAGGTGGCATAGCGATGTAAATATGCCCGTTTTCAAGAAGGTCCCGCATGTATTCAAAAAAGAAGGTAAGGAGCAATGTGCGTATGTGCGAACCGTCCACGTCCGCATCGGCCATGATGATAACTTTGTGATACCGTAGTTTAGATAAATCAAACCCGGGACCCGCGTGGGTTCCCAACGTCATAATAATGGGCAAGAGCTTATCGTTGCTGATAACCTTTTCTGAGCGGGTTTTTCTTACGTTCAGCATTTTACCCCAAAGAGGTAGAATGGCCTGGAAGGCGCGATCCCTTCCCATCTTCGCACTTCCACCCGCCGAGTCCCCTTCGACGATGTAAACTTCGCATTTCGCCGGATCCTTTTCGGAACAATCGGCAAGTTTCCCCGGCAGTCCGTTACTTTCAAAAGCGGTTTTTCTACGCGCTTGATCCCTCGCCGCCCTTGCGGCAATACGGGCCTTAGCTGCCATAAGAACTTTTTCCAGGATTTTTTCTTTTTCTTTCGGGTTTTGTTCTAACCAATTACTAAGGGCTTCATTGGTAAAAGACTCAACGATGCCCTTAACTTCAGAGTTACCCAATTTACCCTTTGTTTGACCTTCAAACTGGGGATTCTGGACCTTTACTGAAACTACGGCCGTAAGTCCTTCACGGGTGTCTTCACCGCTCAGTGCTTCGAGGTAAACTTTTTTATATTTGGGGTCCTTGGCGTATTCGTTGAGAGTCCGGGTAACAGCGCCCCTCCATCCGGTGAGGTGGGTACCCCCATCCCTGGTGTTAATATTATTCACGAAGGAAAAAACATTTTCATGATAACTATCGTTCCACTGCATGGCAACCTCGAAAATCACGGAATCTTTTTCACCCTCGATGTAAATAACCTTTTCGTGCGTGGCCATTTTACTCCGGTTAAGATAATCGACAAAACTGACAACACCGCCCTCGAAATAAAATTCGTGCTGTTTTTCGTCTCCGCTACGCTGATCCCAAAGCCAAATCCTTATTCCTCGGTTTAAAAAGGCAAGCTCACGTAGCCTGGAGCTCAACACTTCAAAGCTGTAGTCGCTAGTTTCAAAAATTTCCTCATCGGCTCGAAAACGGACAGTTGTGCCCCTCTTTTGGGTCTCGCCGATTTTTACCACAGGTTCAACCGGGATTCCCCGTTGGTAACGCTGGAAATAAACTTGCTGGTCTCTTTCGACCCGTACTTCGAGCCAGAGGGAGAGAGCATTAACAACGCTCACACCAACACCATGTAGACCTCCGGAGACTTTATAGGTATTTTTATCAAACTTTCCACCGGCGTGCAGTTTCGTCATCACAATCTCAAGTGCGGAAACGCCTTCTTCTTCATGCAACTCTACAGGAATACCGCGGCCATTGTCCTCAACCCGTATAACGTTTCCCGGTTCGATAACGACCTTAATCTCGCTGCAATGACCTGCTAAGGCCTCATCGATACTATTATCTACAACCTCGTAGACCAGGTGGTGCAACCCATCGATACCCGTGGAACCGATATACATACCGGGCCGTTTTCTAACAGCATCCAAACCCTTCAATACCTGAATATTGCTTGCTGAATAGTCGTCGCTCATGATTTTCGCCTTCTTTTGATTTTCGCCCAGTATATTCCCTTTGATCAGCCATGTAAAGGAGGAAAAACTGTGCACAACCTGTGTAAAAACCCCCCTTGTTGTGGACAAGTTGTGGATATCTTGTCTGGTTTCTTGCTAAATCTTTTTCATAAAAACACTTGTAAGAAATTAGAAAATTTTTGTTGAAATAAGAATCTTTAAGTTATTATTATATAATATTTTAAAGCGCGCGGTGTCAGATTTTTCGACACTGAACTTGGTTTTTTCAAAAAACACACTTGTGAAAGGTCTTGTTGTTGTTGTAATCTTGTGTAATAAGTTTGTGGATAATTTGTGCAAATAATTGGAGGATGCTCTGGACTTTAAACCCTTCTTTGAAGAAGCCGTTAAAAACCTTAAAGAAGAAATGCCAACGTCAGAGCTCGATTTCTACCTTAGCGGTTTGGAATACAACAGAAGCGAAACCGACACGATCGTTGTTAACACACCCTCGTTATTTTTCAGGGATCAATTAAAAAAAGCCTGGGTTGAAAAAATAGAAGAAAAACTGCACGCTCTCTGCGGTCGTCCCATCGTTTTATCCGTAGAGGCGTTAGAAAGCATGTCGTTCCCGGTACAACCCGCAGAGGAAAAAAAAGTCATCCAGGATACACCCCGTCAGACCCCCACGATAATGTTGCGGGAAGACGGCAACACCAAAAGGGAATCTTCAAGATTGAATGGTTCCATGACCTTCGAAAACTATGTTATAGGAGAAGAAAACAAGCTTGCCTATAGTACGGCTATAGCAATCGCAAAATCACCCGGCGGCGATTACAACCCTTTTCTTATTTACGGTGGCGTGGGTTTAGGTAAAACCCACCTAATGCACGCCATTGGAAACCACATTCAAAGGATGAATCCCTCTGCGAACATCCTCTGTATTCCTTCTGAAGCCTTCGTTAGTGATTTTGTTAACCACGTTTTATCAGGGTCGATAAAAAACAACACCATGAAAAAATTCAAAGATCATTATAGAAACCTCGACGTGCTTTTGCTTGACGATATCCACGACCTACAGGGAAAAGATGAAAGTCAGGAAGAACTCTTCCACACCTTTAATCAGCTTTACGACAATAAAAAACAACTGATTTTTACGTGTGACCGGCCACCAACGGAACTAAAAAAATTCAACGAACGTCTTATCAGCAGGTTCGTACGCGGGTTTAAAATAGATTTGCGTATGCCAAGTTATGAGACCCGTTTGGCAATTCTCAAAAAGAAAAGTGAATCCTTTTCTTTTGCCATACCCGACGACGTTCTCAATTACATTGCGACGTCGGTTTCAAGTAATGTTCGAGACCTTGAATCAGCCTTAACAAATATTAAGGCTTACGCTGAACTTGTCCAGGAAAAAATAACCCTTGCTGTGGCCCAAAAAGCCATCAAACCCATCTCTGCAAGTATGTCCCTAGGAACTGTTACCATTGATATGATCCAAAAGGTAACAGCAGCTTACTTTAATGTAACAACAAAGGACCTCAAAGATAAAAGGAAAAATCAAGCCATTGTTCTTCCTAGGCAAGTCGCCATGTTTATTGCAAGGGAAATGACAGAGTTTTCAACTACTGAGATCGGGTTGGAATTCGGGGGCCGTGACCATACCACGGTCATGCACTCGGTCCAGAAAATCGATTCAAAAATTAAGGTGGATCCTAAAACCGACATGATAGTCCAAAGTCTTATTCGAACATGCAGGGAGCAGAGCCAACATGGGTCATGACCAAAGTAGGATAAAGTGTTATATTCCTGTGGAAGAAAAGGGTGTTTTTCACATGCCTGTGGATTTGTGTATAAAGGCAAATTTTATCCACAAGGGTAAAAATGGTTTAATTTGTTATGCTGTATAGACTTATGGTGTTGTCCACAATTCCACCGTCTCTACAACAACAGCTATTATTAAATTTATAAGTATTAAGGAGATTATATGAGGTTTTATTGTGATAAAAATCTGCTGATGAAGGAAATCCTGATAGCTCAGGAAGTCGTTTCAAACAGATCAACCATTTCCATTTTAAGCAATGTTATGATGGAAGTGAAAGAAGGCAAACTTATCATTCGTGCAACGGATACAAAGACAGCCTTTGAATCCATCCTGCCAGTGAATGTGGAGTCTGAAGGAATTACGACAGTCAATAGTGAAAAATTCTTAGGCTCTTTGAAAAACCTCCCCGACGGGGATGTTCTTTTTAACATGACAGACGATAGCAGGTTTCATATCAGGCCTGAAAAAAAATCCATCAATTACCAGCTGAAAACAATGAAGTCCGAAAATTATCCCTGGGTACAGTGGGAAACCGAAGGACTCGCTTTTTCGATAGGCCAAAAAGAAATTTTGGAAATGATCAACCAGACGATTTTTTCGGTAAGCGACGACGATGCAAGATATTTTATGACGGGTGTACTCTTCGAATACAAGGAAGGAACCTTCCGTTTGGTCGCTACCGATGGAAGAAGGCTGAGCATAGCTAAAATTGATATGGACATCAGTAGGGATTTCACAGCCATCATACCAACTAAACCCTTAAACCTCATAAGAAAACTTGCCAGCGGCCAGGGTGTTCTAAATATTGGAATTGGTGAAAAAAGCCTGGTGTTCAGTTTTGATAATCAAAAAATCTACTCGAATTTCATCGACGGACAATTCCCCAACTATCTTCGTGTAATTCCTGAAAGCCAGGCTTATACAGCCAAAATTAAAAAAGAAGACCTAATGGACGCAATAAGGCGCGTCAGTCTTATGGCCGACCAAAAGGCTCAAAGGGTTTTTCTCACACTGGCAGATAACAATGCCCTAATAGCCTCCGATGAAAGCGAGTTGGGATTGGCACGTGAAGAAATTCCAGTCGAGTATGAGGGGCCTCAAACCGTGATTGCCTTAAATTACCATTACATCCAGGATCCAGTGCGCGTTTGTACTGAAAATACGATCATCATGCAGTTTACAGACCCCCGCAGAGCGGTAACGCTCAAAACAGACCCGGAGAAGAACTATTTTCACATCATCATGCCGATGCAGATGTCTGAATAATGTCGCTTGGTTGGGCTGGGTTTTATCATTTTAGAAACCTGGACGACGGGGAAATCAATACCTCGTCGCGCCAGGTTTTTTTTATTGGCAAAAACGGACAAGGTAAAACAAACCTCTTGGAAGCCCTTTATGTTTTATTGATAGGTAGCAGTTTCAGGGTACGAAAAGATTTACTCTTAGCTAAAAGTGGAAATAACGAGTGGGGTGTCAGAGGGATAGTCAAAGAGCCATCACAAACGATAAAGGTAAAAACTCAGTTTCAAGAAGGAAACAAAAGCTTTTTTATCGATGAAAATCCCATAAAAGAACGCAGGCAGCTTCTTGCCTTGCAGCCGGTGGTAATTTTCAGCCACGAAGATTTTTTACTGGTAAGCGGACCCGCGGAAGAAAGACGTCGCTTTTTCGATCAAACGCTGATTATGATGAACGAAGACTATTTAGAATCCTGGCGAAGGTACCAAAAAATTTTACGAGACAGAAACTTTTCACTAAGGCAGGGTGTATCAAACGCACTCCTCGAAGTCTATGAATTTCAATTAGCCCAAGAGGCTTTAATACTTTGTAAAGTACGTGCCGATGTACAAAAAATTTTTTCTCCGCGTTTTGAAGAAGTTTTTTTTTATGTCAGTCAGATAGAAAAACGCGTGGCTTTACGGTATCACTCGGATTTTAAAAGTCTTGAACTGGAGGCTATTTTAACAGGTTACCGACAAAACCGTGAAAGAGACAGAGACCTGGGTTATACAAGAAACGGTCCTCACCGTGACAGGTGGTATCTGGATTGGGGAGAAGATTCCTTTCAAGAAACAGCATCGACAGGACAAATTAGGTTGGCGTCGCTCTGTCTAAAAGCCGTACAGGCTGAAATGGTGATACAAGCCAAAAAAAGAAGATCGATTTTTCTCCTGGACGATGTTCTTTTGGAATTGGATACGGAGAAGCGTACACGGTTTTCTGATGCCCTGCCGGACTATGAACAGGCCTTTTACACTTTTTTGCCCGGGCAGAACGAATATCAATTTACGCGGGAAGATTATACAATTTACGATATCCAGGAGGGAAAATGGGACAGACGGACGAACCCAAACGGTTAGGGGCGTTTTTAGATCAGCTGTTTCCCGGAAAAAAAGCCGCATTTGAAGGTTGGGTGCCGTTACTCAAAGGCTGGCCCCAGTTTGTCGGAGAAAATTTAAGTTATCATACACGGGCAAGGGAAATACAGGGTGGAAATCTCCTAGTGGACGTCGATCATCCTGCTTGGATGAATCAATTTCTTATGCAAAAAGACGGGATTTTGGAAAGGATACAAAGGGAATCCCCCCAACTACAGATTAAGGGAATAAGGTTGAGACTTGTCGCGGATTTGCAAAAACCCCCGCAGGAACCAAGGCTTCCTGAAGCCGAAAAAGAGGCCGTTAGTTTTAAACCCTCACAGGATCTCAAAGAGAGTTTAGACAAGTTAAAAAGTTTGTTGAATCAGGATTGACACTGGACATGAAAACAAGTACTATCCCGCTACTGTAGCAAAATCTAAGGAGGCGGGGCGTGAAAAGAACCTACCAGCCAAGCCGAGTAAAACGAAACCGAAAATTCGGATTTCGAGCCCGGATGGCAACCGTTGGCGGAAGGCTTGTTTTGGCCCGACGCCGACAAAAAGGCCGAAAAAAATTGACAGCATCCGATGAGAAGAAACCTTACTAAGGAAGATCGAGTTCGGAAAAAAGAGCAGTTTTTAAGGCTATTTGCTTCACCTCTGCGCTTACAGACGCAGGGGATGAAGCTCTTTTTTTTGAAAAATGACGTGATTCGAGTAGGAATCACTTTAGCCCGAAAATATGGTAAAGCGGTTTTGAGGAACAAGGTAAAAAGACAGGTGAAAGAGATCTTTAGGAACTGGAAAGCTGAGACAACGGAAACCGGCGACTTTTTATTTCTTGTATACCCGGGAGTTTTTACTTTTAACCAGAGAAAAAATCAGGTTTTAGATCTGGTGCAACGCGCTACTGTCTTTAATAGTTAAATGAAAAGAATTCTTATAAGCGTTATTCGCTTTTATAAAAAATGGATATCTCCTGCATTTCCTTCGAGTTGTCGGTACAGACCGACCTGTTCCGTTTATGCACAGGATGCCATTTCAAGTTTTGGAGCTGCCCACGGCGGTTTTTTAGCCGCTAAAAGAATTTTACGTTGTCATCCCGGACACCCCGGGGGTTGGGATCCGGTACCTAAGGAGTAATTATGGATAAACGCACACTGTTGGCTATCGTTCTTTCTGTTGCTGTAGTTTTGGGGTTTTCAACACTAAACGGCGTGCTTTTTCCTGCCAAGGCGAGGGAAACGGTAACAACAACCACAACTGAACTGCAGCAAACCCCGACAACCCCAAGTCAGACAGATCCTGCTGTTATTACCGCCCAACCTTTAGCTGGCACCGTTATGGGTGTCATCGGCGAAGACCCCGGTGTTAGAAGCGTTGTCTTGCGAAACGAAAAAGCAGAAGCCTCCTTTACTAATAAAGACGGCCTAATGGAAGCTTTCACCCTATTAAGTCATAGCGACGGAGAGGCACCACTCGAGATGGTCAATAGGGATTTCGGCGGAGCAGGATCTTTTGAGATGACATGGGGAGGCCCGGAGGCTACCGCAGTCCGTGCAACTTTTGAAATACGCCAGCCCGATGAGAAAACCGTCGAATTCTACCGTGATTTTACAGACCTTGCAGGAAACCCTTTTACACTAACCAAACGTTTTACACTTCTGCCGGATGAATACATGGTTCAACTTGAAATTCTTTTACAGGGAAAAAACAATATCGTTCCCGTTCTGCCTGGAAATGAAAAGGGCTGGAGTGTAGAAATCGGACCCCAGCTCGGGCCAAAATTCGTGACTTTGGACGGACAGAAAGAGTTTCGTAAGTACTGGTCGTTTGCCAACGACAATATGGAAGAAATAACCCTTAGTAATGAACTCAAATCGCGGACCCAACCGTTAATTTGGGCTGGTATAGCCGGGAAGTATTTTGCCTTACTTGCTATCCCCAATACCCCCGGACTTGAAACTTCTTGGTCAAACAAACAAAGCGAAACGGTAAAGAATGTTTCAAAGATAATATTTACATCGGGACGACCAGTGACGGTGACATCTTCAAGCGTCATAAAAGTTTATCTTGGACCCAAACAGTACAAAGAACTCGGACGTTACGACCAGATTCACTTAGATAGAATCATCGATAGAAATATGTTTCTTGGGTGGCTTGAAGACATAATGAAAGCCGGATTAAACCTTTTTTACATGTTGATACCGAATTACGGGGTGGGAATTATCATTCTTACCATTCTTTTACGCCTCGTAATGACACCGCTCACAATTTCAGGACAAAGATCCACTGCTGCTATGCAAACGCTTCAACCGAAAATAAAGGATTTGCAGGCCAAATATAAAAACGACCCCGGAAAACTCAACGAGGCGATGGCTCTATTGTACCAAAAAGAGAAAATCAACCCCTTGGGCGGTTGTTTGCCCATGTTGTTGCAACTACCTTTATTTTTCGCTTTCTACGGGCTTTTAAGTTCGCATTTTGAATTACGGGGAGCTATGTTTATCCCTGGTTGGATCAATGACCTCTCTCTGCCCGATACCCTGTTTTCCTTCAACGGGTTCCGTCTCCCCATTCTGAACTGGAGCGCTTTCAGGCTCCTTCCCATTATTATGCTCGGTTCTCAGCTTTTAATGTCCAAATTTACACCCACACCGGCGACGAGCGGGATTCAGGCAAAGATCTTCACACTCGGTTTACCGATTCTCTTTTTCTTCTGGCTCTATGAATTTCCCTCGGGATTAATTCTGTACTGGACTGTTACAAATATTTTGAGCGCGGTACAGCAGTACTACATCAACACGCATCTCAAAAAGAAACCGGCCAAGTAGGTCAAGGAGGTAGTTATGATACGCGAATTTGAAGGAGCCACCGAACAGGAGGCCATCCAAAAAGCGATTGATGAACTGGGACTAAGTAAAGACGAACTCGACGTTGAAATAATAGGGCAGGAAAGAACGGGATTCTTCCGAAAAGGACCTGTGAAGATTCGAATTCAGATCGATGAAGAACCCGAGCACGAGGAAAGAAAAGAATTTCATGGTAACCCATACGGCCTGGACCCCAAGCTCGAAAAAGAAGTCATGGATTTTTTATGCACCTTGATGGAATATACCGGACTGGAAGCTCAAATAAGCTTGATAGGCCACGAACCTGGAAAAATAGTTTTGAACATTGACAGCGATGATACGAACCTTCTTATCGGAAAAAAGGGCAAAAATATCGACGCCTTCCAAATTTTGGCCAATGTTTTCGCCAGCAAGAAGATCGGAGAAGGAAACAGTTTAAAAATTGTACTAGATAGTGAAAACTATAGAAGCCGTCGCGAAGATACACTCGTAAGGATGGCGCTAAAAACCGCCCAGATCGTGAGAAAAACCCGCAGGAGCCAGCTTCTTGAGCCCATGAATCCGTTTGAAAGAAGATTGATCCACACGGCTTTGAGTGATTTTGGGGGTATCCACACGGAAAGTGAAGGCGAAGGGTTGATGAAACAGATCCGGGTCTTTTATACCGGTGAGGGAGAAAACAGATGAACACAATGAGAAGCACGCTCAGTCTGACGGGACGCACCATGGCGGGCGCCCGGGCTCTTTGGCGTGCCAACGGCATGAAAAAAGAACAGATGAGCAAGCCGATTATTGCTATTGCGAATAGTTTTACCCAATTTGTCCCCGGGCACGTCCATTTAAAAGAGTTTGGCCAAAGAGCAAAAAAAATCATCGAATCAATGGGCTGTTTTGCTGCAGAGTTTAACACCATAGCAGTCGATGATGGTATCGCCATGGGACACGATGGTATGCTTTATAGTTTGCCTAGCCGGGATCTGATAGCGGATTCTGTGGAGTACATGGTCAATGCGCACCGCGCCGACGCGCTTCTTTGCATTTCTAACTGCGACAAAATTACACCGGGCATGCTTCTTGCTGCAATGAGGCTAAATATTCCCACGATTTTTATCAGCGGCGGTCCCATGGAAGCCGGCAAACTTGATGGGAAAAAACTCGACCTGATCGACGCCATGGTTATGGGCGCAGATGAGGGCGTGAGCGATGCCGAGCTTGACGCGGTTGAAGCAGCAGCTTGTCCCACCTGCGGGTCCTGCTCCGGGATGTTCACTGCAAACAGCATGAACTGTCTCAATGAAGCCCTCGGGTTGGCGCTCCCTGGGAATGGTACGATTCTCGCCACCCACCAAGACCGTTTGAATTTGCTGGATCAGGCGGCGAGACGCATCGTGGAAATGGCTGAAGAGTACTATTTCCAGGAGAACAGTAAAGTTTTGCCGAGAAACATCGCAACCAAGGCCGCTTTTGAAAACGCTATGAGCCTTGATGTCGCTATGGGCGGAAGTACTAATACGGTACTCCATATTTTAGCCACCGCGCAGGAAGCGGGCGTAGACTTTACAATGAAGGACATCGACCGTATCAGCCGTAAGGTCCCCTGTGTCTGTAAGGTAGCCCCTAATTCGCATTACCATATCGAGGATGTCCACCGGGCGGGCGGAGTGCTTGGGATTCTTGAACAGCTGATGAACGCCGGTCTTCTAGACGGTACTGTAAACCGTGCAGACGGGAAAACCCTGGCAGAGGCTATCCAAGAATACAGCCTGGAATCGGGTTCGGAAAAAGCAAAGAAGCTTTACTCTGCGCTTCCTGGAGGTGTTTTTTCCATCCTTGCGGGATCGCAGGAAAAGAGAACGGCCGAGTTCGACCTGGATAGGGAAAAAGGCTGTATCCGCAATGTTCCGCACGCGTACTACCCGGACGGCGGCTTGGGGGTGCTTTTCGGAAATATCGCAGAACGCGGTTGTATCATAAAAACAGCGGGTGTGGATTCAGAACTCTTTCATTTCGAAGGCACCGTTAGGGTCTTCGAAAGCCAGGATGATTCGGTGGATGCGATTCTTAACGATAAAATTTCTGCAGGCGATATTGTTTTAATCCGCTATGAGGGACCCAAAGGCGGTCCGGGTATGCAGGAAATGCTCTACCCGACAAGCTATTTAAAGGCAAAAAAACTGGGAAAAGCCTGTGCGCTTTTAACAGACGGGAGATTCTCCGGAGGCACATCAGGACTCAGCATCGGTCACGTATCCCCTGAAGCAGCCGCTGGAGGAGCCATTGCCCTCGCACGTGACGGCGACCGTTTGGTTATCGATATCCCTCAACGCAAAATCCAGCTTCAAGTATCCGACGAGGAACTCCTAATGAGGCGCAAGGAAGAAGAAGCGCGGGGAAAAGACGCATTTACACCGAAAAAAAGAGAGAGAAAAATTTCTTTAGCTCTTCAGATTTATGCAGCCCATGTGGAAAGCGCCGATGTTGGAGCGGTAAGAAGGCTATAAATAGCCAAATCATATTACATAGGTTATGCTAACAGGTAAAGTGGAAAGCAACAAGAGATATGATGAAATTTTCCTTTTAGCCGGCAGGAAGAGTTGGGAAGACCTCAGCCGGGCCTACCGGAAGGCTTGTTTGGAAACCCACCCCGACCAAGGTGGGACCAACGAGGCTTTTCTCAAAGTTCAAGAAGACTACAGGACGGTAATTCTAGCTCTTGAGCGACGAGACCAGGTTAAACAGCCAGACCCGGTAAAAGAGGTCGCCTCTATTTTAAAAGAGGCTGGTTGGCCTGGCGGCTTCGGGGTAAGGGCCGATTTATACTTTGCATTCGATTTATACTACCGGTTTTCCCTTTATGACTTTAACGTACGTTCGGCGACTCCGCTTCAAAGCCGTAACGGAAGACTTTATCAAGCACTTATTTTTTTTGGTTCCCAATACGATGTGGAATTTGGCAGGCGCTTTCTGGATTTTCATGAAATGGGCTTGATGAGCTTTTCAACAACACCCCAGGCCAGAACCTGGAGCGGGTGCCGCGCTGACTTTTGGCATGGGTGGAATTATTTTTTCCGTTTCCAAGCTGAAGGAAGGATTTCGAGCCGTAGGGTGGCGTTCGACTATTGGGAGGGAATCGGACCACGTTTGGAAAAAGCTAAACTTATAAACACTCCATTAGAGGAATTTACCCGATGGTTTCTCGAAGAATTAGATAAAGATCCTGTTTTATGGAAAACTTAACCCAAACCTAAACAAACTCTAACCAAGCAGTGCAACAATGAAAGAATGCAAAAGCGTGCTTACACATTCGCGGGGGTTTTCTCTTTGTTTCTTTTGGCCACCTGTTCGGCTCCTTACCAGCCAGATTTGGGCGGAGATGCGCCTGTCGGTTCTTTTTCTGTCTCCGGAACCATTACTGGCGCGGCGGCGGGTGTCCAGGTAAGAGCTTTTGGACCCACCAACCAGACCGCCGTAACAGGTGGTGCCGGAGCTTTTAGTTTTTCGAATATGGCAGCAGGGGAATACCGCTTTGAAATCAAGGTGGATGGCTATTTTTATGTTCCGGTTTGGGGTGAAAATAAAAGAACCGTAACTGGTGTTATAGCCGATCTCAATTTCAGGCAATATGCTAATAATACGGTGGATGCCGGTTTTACCGGTGATTTTTCCTACATCAATGAAATACAGGGCAAAACCCATTTCTCTCCGTTCCAAGGGCAAGAGGTGGAATGGATTCCCGGAATCATAACAGCCCGCAGGCAGTTTATTGCAGATCCTTCAGCATCAAGTCCAACGGTCCAGGAGCTTTACATTCAAAACCCGTGGCCAGACAACGACGAAATTACGAGCGAAGGTTTTTACCTCAATACCACACAATACGACCCTTCGCCGGTTACTGGTATTTTGTTTGCTGCGGGTGATTTTATCGTTATTAAAAAGGTCTATATAGAGGAAAGCAAACTGAACTACCCATCAGGAAGCGATTACGTAGAGAATATGACACGAACCCAAGCGGCAGTATCAGCAACGAACATCGTGAGACTTGGAACAACGTTTACACTCCCTCCGCCCATCCTTATAGGTCCTACCGGACGGATGCCGCCCAACCAGTCGATGCAGGCCGACACGGAGCAGGATATCCTTGTTCCTGAACGCGATATGCTCGATTTTATGGAAAGCTTGGAACACATGCGGGTGCAAGTTTACAAACCATTAACCGTTGGCCACACCGACGAATTCGCCTCTACAAGCGTGGTCGTGGATCATGGCCGGCATATTAAGCATAGAAGCCAAGATGGCGGGGTACTTCTTAGACCCGATACCTACAACCCGGAAATCATTTTTTTTGGAAATAATCTGGGATTTGCCCAAGCTTTGCCGCGTGGTGCTTTATTTCAAGGGGATATTGTCGGTATTGTGGATTATAGCTACCGGCAATATAAAATATATCCGACCCAAGCGTTACCGGCTTATTTAGAAACAATTGTTCCAAGAGTGGGTTCTCTTGCGCCAACAACCGGCGGTTTAACGGTTGCGGGCTTTAACGTAGAAAATCTAGCACCGGTGGCAGCGCCCAATGGAGACCCTGGAAAAATGAGTGGGTTAGCAAAAATTGTCGGTGACAATTTATTGTTCCCGGACATTATTGGCTTGGTTGAAATTCAAGACAGTTCGGGAAACTTGGACGATGGAACCGTGAGTGCCGATGTCACCCTCAACGAGTTGGAAGCTGCAATCGACTTCTACGCATCTGATTTGCAAAGGTACGATTATGAATGGCGGCAAATCAGCCCCATTTACAATACAGAAGGCGGCGAGCCTGGAGGGAATATCCGGGTGGGCTTTATGTTTAACACCAAGCGTGTCAGTTTTGTCGACCGGGCGCCCGACCCTGTTCTCGATCCGAATTTTGTCCAGGATGTCGTTAGGTCCCGACCGGTAGAACCGGTGTATCAAAACGGCGAGTGGGTTCTTTCGCACAGCCCAGGAAGGATCGCTCCCGGAGAAAACGATATTTGGTCCAGCACCAGGCGCACTCTTGCCGGGGAGTTTCTTTTTCAGGGCCAGCGCGTGATCGTGTTGGCGAACCACTGGACCGCCAAAGGCGGCGACGCACCCCTGCAAGGAAATATCCAACCGCCCATCCTTTATTCCGAAGAGCGGCGCATGCCCCAGGCGCAATTGGTGGCGGATTGGGTGCGGAATTTTCTGAACAAAGACCCGAAGGCGAAAATCATTGCTTTGGGAGACTTTAACGATTTTCAGTGGAGCGCTCCGCTGAAAGAAGTGGAAAAAGCGGGCATGACGAACCTGGTTTGGACCTTGCCCGAAAACCGGCGGTTCAGCTATGTTTACAACGGCAACGCCCAGGTTTTGGATAATTACCTGGTGACACCCGAGTTGCTTAAATTTAACCCGGAATTTGACATTGTTCAAAGCGTTACCAAATTTGCCTCAGGCCAGGCTGCAACCGACCACGAACCGTTGATTGCACGGTTCAATTTTTCCCAGACTCCCATTACGGGTATAATAGCAAGTTTTAAACCAACCTTTCCTAATGTCCAGGGTAAGGTTTTTAGAATTAGTGCTACGGTAAAAATGACCAACCCGGCGAGATTGTTTTATGCGGTAGTTCCAGCCGGTACCCAGTCTCCCAGCGCCTATGAAATCCGCGAAGGACGTCGGAATAGCGGTGGTAGTTTTCTTAGCGGCGGGGGTGTGTACTACTCCGGCATAGATTTGACCCTTTCCGCCCCCTATTTGCTAGCAGGCGGGAATTATGATTTTTATCTGGTGCCGGAAGGAGCTCCTTACGATTTTGGGCCGGTTTTAAAATTTAACCGCAGTACGGTAACGACATCGTCTGTCTTGGCAACAGAATTGTTCATTTCTGAAATTGTAGAAGGGTCGGGCGATAATAAGGCCGTAGAAGTAGCCAACTTCACCAATGCACCGATTGCTTTAGGAGGTTATAGCCTCCAAATAGACAAGAATTGGGACAACATCACCGATCGAACCCTCGCCTTGCCGACAATGGATTTACTACCGGGACAAGTTTTTGCTATTGCCGACAACAGCGCCGAACCAGCGGTCCTGGGTGCTGCGACATCCTCCACAAGCAATTTTTTTGAAATGAACGGGAACGACATCATTTATCTTTACAAGGGCGTTACTAAAATCGACCAGTTCGGAGGTGGTGGTACTGCACAAGGCGGCGCTGATTTTTATAAAGACGCGACCTTTGTCCGAACCTCATTGGTCTCTGGACCAAATTCGGGCGCTAACGATCCCCGGGTGACTGGAGAGTGGATTATCTACCCCCGCAACTCGTTTGGAGACCTTGGGAGGCATACGTATGATCCATAAATGGAGTGTTCTAGCCGGTTTTATCTTGGTAGTCGGCGCTTGTGGCCAACCCTTTACCTTTCCTATTCCGGGGAGCGAAACAACCGGACCGCACCAAATAACAGGCACCGTTTATAACGGAACTGGTCCTGCAACACTAGTAGAAGCTAGCGTCCAACTCTTTGGTCCTGTGAATAAGTCAACGCGCACCGATGCGAGTGGTGGTTATTCCTTTTCTTCACTACCGGCGGGTGATTATCGCATAGAAGTAGATCTTCATGGTTATTTTGTTTATTCCGCAGCCGCAGCATCGGACTCCAGACAGATTGTTGATGGAATTGAGGTAAAAAACTTTAACTCCGAGGTCTTCAACCCCGTTGGTGACATTTACAAAATTCCGGAAATCCAAGGCCGGGCCCACCTTTCTCCTTTTGTAAACCAAGAAGTGACAAATGTCGTCGGAATTGTGACGGGTGTGGAATTCCAAGAGTATTACAAACTTGCTGTACCTTGGTACGGTATTTATATTCAAACAAAAAACTCCGACGGTGACGAAAAAACAAGCGAAGGGCTATTTATTTATATTCCCTTACAGGACACCAGTTTTTCCGTTCCTGTTGGGAGCTTGGTCAACATTAAAAGAGGAATTGTTGAGGAAAACCGGTATGACTTTTCCTTCTTGGATTATGGCTATGACGGTAACTTGAGCAGGACCTGGATCCGCACTTCGAAAGATAACGTGGAAATCCTTCTTGCTGGTACCGGTCCCGCAGATTCGAAAATACCGCCGGCAATTTCTGTAGGTGTAACCCCGGCAACGGGAAAACGCATCATACCCGCAAGGCACGCGGTAATAGAAGGCACTATTGAAGCCGAATCCTGGGATTTTAACCCCGCACTGAATGCGGTAGACTTTTGGGAAAGTTTGGAAGGAATGCTCATCACCATGTCCAACCTAAAAGTAGTGGAACCAACGAGCCAATATGGAGACATTTATGTTTCGCCCGATGGTGGTTCTCTAGCTCAAACGACAGCGGCTGGCGGAGCCTTGCTTCAGTCGTACAATGAAACAAATGCACGGACAATCCAAATCATAAAATACGAATGGAAATACAGATTTTCGTACTTGGACTACCCTGCTCAAACCCCTTCATCAGCTGATAGCAGGGGAAATATGCCTTTGGTAAATACCGGGAGTACCATAGGTTCTATGACTGGTCTGGTGGACTATAGCAGAAACACCTTTATGGTAAGAACACTTGCTCTTTCAGGAGCAGTTAATAATATGGGTGTTATCCAGGAAGACTCGCTCCAACCGGGCGGTGACGCAACGAATTTATTGGTTGCCACGATGAACTTGGAAAACTTTGCAAAAGGCGATAGTCGCGCATTAACATTTAAAACAGAAATTACCGGTACGAGATTGAACAGCCCCGACATCATCGGACTTGTAGAAGTCCAGGATGATTCGGGTGAACAGGATGATGGTACTGTAAGCGGTGCCGGCACCCTGGGCGATTTATTAGTAGCGGGCTATGCCGCCATGGAAGTTGCACCCCTCAATAACAGAAACGGGGGAGCCCCCGGCGCCAACATTAGACCGGCTATCCTGTATCGCACCAACAGAACACCAAACTTGACTTTTAATTTGAAGACGCCGCCAGAAAGTGTAGATCCCGCACAGACGTCTGTACAAGTTACTAATGGTCCAACCGGGCCGGAACTAGGGTGGAATCCTGGGTTAATAGGTGCCGGGGAAGATTTATTCGACTATACTCGAAAGCCGCTTGTCGCCCAGTTTATTTTTAATGGTAAAAAAGTCTTTTTTATAGCAGCACACCTTAACAGTAAAATTGGCGACGGGGCCTTTTTTGGGCCGTATCAGCCCATCTTGAGGCCTTCAGAGGAAAAACGGCACCAGCGTGCGGAATACATTTCTAATTTTGTGCGGGAAATTAAGGCTTTGGACCCGGCGGCGATTGTCATTATTGTTGGAGATTTTAACGATTACCATTTCAGCAGGACCTTGCTCATTTTTGAAGAAGCCGGGTTGTTCAATCTTCATAACAAAAACGCTGTTAATGAAAGGTATACATATATCCATTTAGGGAATTCGCAAAGTTTGGATCATATTTTGGTTTCCAACAATGCAGTTACAGGGTCGGTTTTGGATGTTGTCAGAAGAAATAGGGATGTGTTTTACGATGAAACTCAAAGCAATAGAATACTCAGCGACCACGAGCCCGTTGTCGCCAGAATTTATATACCGTAAAAGAAGGAGAATTGGATGAAAAAATTTGCGACAGCGGGCTTGGTGCTGCTGTGTTTTTCTATGCAGATTCACGCATGGGACGAAGAAAGAGACATAGAGAGTGAAATCTACCTTCCCGGAATCAGCAAGAATGTGCTGAATTTCCGTTTGGTAGACCCTCTCCACGTAGCGGAAGATTTTTATATCGGTTTGGGTTTTGCGCTCTCCTACAATTGGAAGATATCTGTTATCGGGGAGTTTGAAAACCAAGCTACTCAAGCAGTTAGCGAGCTTTCTAGGGAATACCACGCCAACGGAGATGGCTCTTTAGGTGGTATGAGCCGTGAAACCAAAGAAAATAGCTTTACCGCGGGACCGATTAAAAATATTTTACACGCATACGTAGGTTATGTTGTCGGCGATAAAGCGTCGTTCGGATTTTCCTTTGGGTCTGGCCTGGATTACGGTAGGTGGGAAACAATAGAAATGAAGTATGACCATCATTTTACAACCGCCGGATTGATCGACATTTTGAACCCGGGGGTGGATGACAGACGATTAACGTCAAAACGATTCGCTGGTGAAATTCCTATAAAGCTGGGATTTGGTTTTAGTTTTCTTAACCAGCCCTTTGTTAATCGAACAGATGACATTTTGGATTCCCAAGAATGGTTATACTCTGTCGGAAGGCTTAACAGTTCCCACAAGCTCCACGTTGGTATTCTTGGAGCCGGAGGTGCGCCAGCCGGGTTGCCAGTGTTAAACGCATCGGGAATTTCGTTGGCGGCATTTGATGGGGCCGGTGACCAGTATAATTCTGAAACGATTTTCGTGCAGGATAACAGCAACCTGCAAAAAAGCTACTCGGTTGCCCATAACGAAAGTTTTTCGTGGGTTAAGTTGCGGTATGACGGTATGGTCGAAACAGAGATCGATTTGGATAAATGGGCCATTTCGGCTTTCCAAAGTTGGTACCGTTTAAGGTTTATTCCAGAGTTTGACGCCTGGTTTGAAATGAAGCTTTATGGTCAAACGATGGACCAAAGCGCCACCTATTACTACGATTCAAGTTTTGGTCCAGCTTGGGATAACGGCGATTATCAAATCAGAACCACGGTTTACGGAATGGCACCTGAGTTTGACTTTGGGGTTCAGCTTCCTTTTGAGCTGGATTTCCGTCCCACAAAGGTCGTTCAGGTTAGGTTGCAGTATATTCCTAAGTTAGGTTTCCATCTTCTAAACTACACTGCGCAATATTCCGAGAGCACTCTTAAAAATGGTAGCAATGTGAGTTTTGAAGATCCCGTCCTTACCGGCAGCTTCTTCAGAATGGACCACGCACATACCGCAGGGGTACGGTTTCGGTTTGAACCTTTTCCCGAATTCCGTTTAACCCTGAATGGAACATGGACTCTGGCCACGTATTCCGAGAATTATCAACTCAGCGCCAAGGATAACATCCGAAAAACGGCGGGAGGGGGCCAAATCGCTGGTCCATATACCCAGATTCCTGCGTCAAACAAGTCCGAGGGGGCTTGGACCCAAACAGTGGAAACTGCGATGGTCTTCGACTGGGCTTTAATACCTAACCAGGCAACCCTTACGATGACATGGTCACCTTCCTTGACAATAGCTGGACCTGTGGACTCCAGTGTTCTCAACCTTTCGAACTGGAAAATCCAAGCGGTTGTCCGTTATGACGGTAAGGATGCCCGTGCGGCCAATGGATTCCCCGGCCAGGCAGAGCCAGAATCACCGGAAAGCGATTGGGAAGCGATCTATGGTCCGGAAATACCCACAACAAATCCGTAATCCACTTGAAAACTCCTACAACTGGGGGTAAAATGTAATAATGAAAAACTTTATTGCGCTTTGCCTCCTTGTGTCCGGAGTTTTGAACGCACAAGATTCGCCCCAACAGATGTCGAACCTGTTGAAACGGAGTTTTACCGATCAAGAAAGGCTCAATGTTGTTCAACGAATGGTACGGGCTCCGAGCCCGGACTATGCGGAGGTCTTCGAACAGACTCTCCGCGATCTGGTGTCCCGCCGTATAGAAGAGGGCACCCCCAGAGATAGGGATGTCAAACAAAATCTTGCACTTTTACTTGTTCAACAATTGGGCCAACTCAAGGTTAAAACCGCCGAGTCTGTGTTGTTTCAACTGACCAGGGAGATTAGGGAACCAATTTTACGAGGAGAAGCTTATTTTTCTTTAGGACGTGTAGGTGAAACCGATTCCTTGAAATATCTGGCAGAAACGCTTTTAAGTCTTTCAGACAGTACAAGAAGAAGCAGGGATGAAGAAATATTTGCTTATGGAATAGTTAAGGGCCTTGAAGCCTCGGGCAGACCCGAAGCCTTTGCTGCGCTTTTTGTAGCAAGCAGGAGCTGGTTTTCTTCACGCTCCCAAGTTAAGGTTGTTGCAGAACAAGCCTGGAAAAAATTAGGGTCGAATCTCACCGAAACCGTCGCTAACTTTGCAGTTTCAGGGGAAGCCTTAAGGTACCGAATTCAAGCTGTCCGTTACCTTCGAGAAAATGAAGGTGATACCGCGATCCAGGCTAAAAAGGCTATCGAAATATTAAAACACGGGTTGAGTTTCCAGCCTGTTAATTTTGAGGATACGCGGCTGATAGAACTCTATACCCGGGAAGCGGCAAAACTTGCGGTGCAATATTCGCAGGCTGAAGCGGATATCGTAGTACCTTTTTCCAGACTTATTGAACTCAATAGGGACTGGAGTGAAACTGCTTCCTTGATAGATGCAATTGCCAGGGGAAAAACAGACGAGGGCATTACATATTTAACGACTCTACTCCAACAATATAATCAACGACAGGCTGCAGGTGGGAATAACGACACGGCCTACCGCATGGTCAATCAACTTTTATCCAGTTTCGAAGCTATTTTAGATCCGCGGACCAAGCAAGCACTGATGGAATTTACCGCTATGAATTACGCACCTGTTCTCAAACTCAAAGCACAAGCAATTCTGGATAAATTACCGTAACTACCCTGCATCCAGACCGAAGTCCATAGCGGGGGCGCTATGGGTAAGCCGTCCAACGGAGATGATATCGACACCGGTTTCTGCTATGCCTCTAACGGTTTCGATCGTTACACCTCCCGAAGCCTCTAGAATGATTTTTCCCTTTCCTGCTGAGGTGGCGGTATTGAGTTCATCGAGGGTCATATTGTCAAGAAGTACGCAATCTGCGCCGCTATCCAGAATTTCATAAAACTGTTCAAGGGTGTCTGCTTCTACTTGAATTTTCATAGAGTGGCCAATTTTTTCCCGGATTTTTTTTACGGCTTGGGCGATGCCTCCGGAATATTTAACGTGGTTGTCTTTCAGCATGATCATATCGTAAAGTCCAAACCGATGATTGACCCCGCCCCCCATCCTGACGGCATATTTTTCTAAGGAACGAAGTCCTGGCAGGGTTTTTCTGGTGTCGGCTATCCTGCATGAAAACCCCCGGACTTTTTCTACAAAAGCACGGGTTAACGTCGCAATACCCGAAAGATGCGTGAGAAAGTTTAAAGCCGTCCGCTCCGAGGTAAGGATGGGTACGAGGGGGCCTTCTACAACTAAAACGTCATCACCGGAAAGTATGGTTGAACCATCATTTTTTAAGATTGATACCTGGACACTTGGTGAAAGAAAATGAAACGCCGAGGCTACGATTTCGATACCTGCTAAAACGCCGGACTCCCTTGCGCGGAGTATAAACTTCCCTTTCTGCGCGTTATTAAAAATCAGGTTGGAAGACCAATCTCCCGAAGTTCCAAGATCTTCCTCAAAGGCCTTTCTTAAAAGTCCTTCATACTGTTCCAGGTAAAGGATCAAGCGATGTTCCTTGCCTTTCCGATAAAACTCAGCGGGTCGGAAAAAGCGTATTTCCAACTATTGAGCCTGGCCCATGCAGGATCGCTATCCGGATAGTCCAAGCGAAAATGAGCCCCACGGCTTTCTGTGCGGGCTAGGGCAGATTCAAAAATCCCAAGGGACAAATGGAAAGCCCGTTTCAAAGTGAGGTTCTGTTTCTTGGAATCAAGCCATTGAACCATCCACGCGTTTAGTGCTTGGATACCGAGGTTGAGCTGTGTTTCCGTTCGTACAGGACCGGCGTAATAAAAAAGCAAGGTACCTAGTGCATCGAGTGCGGATGGGTCTGCTTCTTTTATACTATAGACCATTTTGCCTGGGGGCAATTGGGAGGAGGGGTATTTTAAGTTCCGGGTACTTTTAAGTGTTTTACCGGCTCTCCGGCCAAAAACAAGACACTCGAGAAGTGAGTTGCTTGCCAGGCGGTTGGCGCCGTGAATTCCGTTGGAAGCAGCCTCGCCTACGACCCATAATCCTGGAATAGGCGTCTGCGAATTCAGATCAACGGCAACTCCACCCATGGTATAGTGGGCGGCGGGAGTTACGGGTATAAGGTCTCTTGAAAGCATCAACCCGAATGCTTGTGTGAAGACTGATACTGTAGGAAACCGGGTTTCTGCGTTGGAAACCCCGCGGGCATCGAGAAAAACAGAAAGGCCTTTGGATTTTTGTTCAAATATGGCGCGTGCAACGATGTCTCTAGGACCAAGCGGGCCTTGAGGATGATTGATGGGCAAATCTGTGCCGTCTACCATCACCAATCGAGCTCCTGCACCCCTTAGGGCCTCTGTGAGAAGGTGGAGGCTCCTGTCGCCAGGAACATCCAGCGCGGTTGGGTGGAATTGGATCATTTCAAGGTCTTGCAGGGGACAGCCCAGTTCTGCAGCGAGAAATAGGCCTTCGCCCGTTGAAAGTGCGGGGCTTGTAGTAGGGCGGAATAGGCCCCCATAACCACCGGTTGCCAGAACGATTTTTCGTGTGTGGATAAAGCCAAGCCCGTGTTTTTCCCAGTGGACCACAAGCCCTGAAATACCAAACTCATCTTGGGTTATCTGTACGACTCGGGCCCTATAGCGAAGCTCCAGATACGGGCTTTTTTTTGCAGCGTGATAAAGGGTTTCCGAAACGTGTCTCCCTGTGGCGTCCCCTCCTGCGTGGAGAATCCGGTTTTTACTGTGGGCGCCTTCACGGCCGAGAAGGACCTTTCCGTCAGGACGGACATCCCAGACGAGGCCGTGTTTTGCGACCCAGGCAACTGCAGCATGTCCCTCTTTTACTAGAATGGACACCGCTTCGGGGATGGCGGAACCGGCGGCGCTTTTTAATGTATCCCTACCGTGGAGAAGGACGTCCTCGTCGTCGGTGGGCGAGGCTATTCCGCCCTGGGCGTGCGCTGTGGATCCGTGTAGATAATCATCACCCTGAACCAGGACGAGGGCCTTCATCGGTGCTGCGGAAAGAGCCGTGGTAAGACCTGCCGCACCACCGCCGATAATGACCGCCTCGTGGGTTTCAATCCAGGAAAAATTGGTCATCTTCCCACCTCAAGCATTCTTTCTATAGCTTTTCTCGCGCGGGGAATGATCCCCGGATCAACAAGGACCTCTGGACTCAGATTTTCAAGTGTTCGTCGAACTTTAGTCAGAGAAATTCTTTTCATGTGGGGGCAAAGGTTACACGGACGGACAAACTCAATATCCGGAAAATCTATGGCTACATTATCGCTCATGGAACACTCGGTGAGGAGAAGGGCTTTTGGGGGCCTGTTTTTTTCAAGCCATTGAACCATTTGGGCTGTAGAACCCGTAAAATCCGAGTTATCAGCCACAAGGCGCGGGCATTCCGGATGGGCAAGGATAACCGTCCCCGGGTAGGAAGTACGCATCATTTGAAGTTCTTCTGGAGTAAATCGCTCGTGGACCATACAGCTGGCTGTCCAGGTAATTACTTTTTTTAATGTGTTTTTAGCAACATTTTCAGCAAGGTAGCGGTCTGGTAAAAAGATAACACTGTCTCCAGGAAGACTCTCAACGATTTTCAAAGCATTACCACTCGTACAGCAGATATCACTTTCAGCCTTTACAGCAGCAGAGGTATTGACGTAAGTAACGACTGGAAGACCTGGATACTGCTTCCGAAGCTGTTGAACATCGGCCGCAGTGATACCTTCAGCAAGTGAGCAACCTGCCGCAAGGTCCGCAATCAGAACAGTTTTTCCAGGGTTAAGAATTTTTACCGTTTCAGCCATAAAATGAACGCCGCACATTACGATAATTTCTGCGTCGATACCCACTGCTTCACGGGCTAGGGCGAGGCTATCACCGCGGATATCGGCTATTCCATGGAAAATCTCAGGTGTCATATAGTTATGGGCAAGAATTACCGCACCTTTTTCATGTTTTAATTTGTTGATAGCAAGGATATCTTGTTCAATAAGAGGCCATTCCGAAAGTGGAATAAAGTTTTTGAGTTTGTTGGGAATGTTCACAAGACCTCCTTATGCTCAATTAGAGCATAACACGGACCGACTTATAATCAATCAGAGCATAACCCCTGAAAGACTAAACGTCAAGATATAAAACACAAATCTCACGGGAAGTTTATAATAATCTCACTAAAATAATGAATTGTTAGTATACTGGGGGTGATATGCGTATAGGAATGTCTTGCTGCGGTGAAGGCTGGGGTCACGTTGCCCGCATGGTAGCTTTTGCGCAAATGCTGAAAACAGAACACACCCTCTTCTTATTCGCTCCTGTTGAGGTGCATAGTTTCATCCATAAGCATCTTTCGGAACTTCCACTCTTTACTGTTCCTTCGCTTGTGTTAGAAAAAAAAGAAGATAAAATTCTTTGGTTGCCCGCCATAAAGGCCGGTATCAGGGGGTTGTTGAACCAAGGACCGGATATAAAACGATTAAAACGGCTCACAGCCATGCTGGAACTTGAGGCCATTATCAGTGACTACGAGCCCTACATGCCTACTGCGGCGAGGGACTTGGATATCCCCGTGCTTCAAATTAACCACCCTGGCATAGTAGTGAAATACATGAACTTCACCCCGGATGCTATCTTGGCCGGTATGGTGGCTAAGAAAATGATGGGCCCGTACGATGAACGGGTTTTTATCAGTTTTTTCGGTGGTGACTGCGGTCCTATAGTCCGAAAAGAGCTCCAGCAATACCCTTTGACCCGGGGAGATTATCTTGTGGTTTCTCTGAAACCTTCGTTTCGAGTTCCGGTCTTAAAAACCTTAGAAAAGTTGGGTATTACGAACTATATACTCTATCCGGATTCTGATAAAAACTATGCGAAAGATTTAGCCGGATGCGCGGGGGTCATCACAAGCGCCGGACATCAATCCATTTCGGAATGTATAGCTTTGAGAAAACCTATATTTGTAATACCCCAACGAGGGCAGTACGAGCAGCGTTTGAACGCCCATATGCTCAGACTGTCCGGAAATGGTGATTATTCCTCGCTTTCAGGACTTGAAAAAGATTTACCAAAATTCCTTAGGGACTTGCATCTATTTCCAAAAAAACAACTCACAGAGGCGGTTCAGTTTCACCGGGAAGACAGCTCTGATACAGCAATGCGCTTTATTAAAAACTTTCTCTCTAAAGTTGCTGTCAGACACTGGCGAGATTTCGAAGACAGAAATAAAGAAGTTCCAACGGCACAAGGGTTTTAAGTAAGAGTTTTTTCAAACCTTTTTTGAAAATAGCTTGGAAAAAAGAACTATCAAGGCATAGCTGAGGTAGCTGAAAATCCGTAACCACCGGAATGGGTTGTACCATAATCCAGCAAGTCCCAGAGTTCCTTGACGAAAACGAGATTTGAAGATTTCCCTCGGCGGCAAACGTTTTTTACCTACAATGATTTGAAAGGCTTCAGCCGACCAAAAGACCAAGGGGCTGGTAATGGTTTTTTCCGCGTAAAATATCCATTTAACGCGGCCTTGTAGACCTGTACCTGCGAAAAGCAAGGAAGGGCTCGATTTTTGTATTGCTGTCTGAATGGTTGTTTCAGTCTCTTTCGGGTATCTTCCAGCGTGGCGGCCAATAAGCACAAGCCCAGGAAAACCTGTTTTAACAGTATCTGCGGCTTTTTGGACTTCGGGGACGCTTCCGCCAAGGAGGTAGAGGCTCATTCTCTTTTGTTCGAGTATTCCGAAAAGTCGAATCGCAAAGTCAAAGGGGTGGTAACGGACCGGTATAGGAAGGCCCAAAGCCTTCATCCCCCATTCGAGGCTTTTATCCACAGGTATGACAAGCCCGGCGCGGAAAAGGTAGGTTTGGAGCTCCTTATCACGGCGCGCTTTGCGGAAATCCTTATAAGACAGAAGAACAATTTTCCAGCTTTTTCCACTTTCAAGCATTTTAAGAATAACAGCTTCAAGGTGTTTTTCGGGGAGTATATCGATAGGTACCCCTAAAAAATTGATTCGCTGAATTTGCTTCACTATGGGGTTTTCCATAAGGCTTTCTCCTGAAAAATAGTTTTTATTGCACCCAATGAATAAATAATCGCTGTTTCACTACGTAAAATCCCGGAACCAAGCCAGATAAAATGAGCGTTGATATCCTGGAAAAACAGAACTTCTTCCCGGTTCAAACCGCCCTCCGGGCCAAAAACCAAACCAACCTGGGAAACATCATCCCTAAGAACAGAATGAAAACCAACACTATGAAGAGGTTCATGGTGGAAAACCAAAAGAGTCTTCTCCACCCGCCAACGCACACACATCTGAGTATAGTCTGAATAACCTATTGTCTCCACAGGTGTCGTACGACCGGATTGCTGAAGGGCTTCCCTGGTGATTTTCAACCAACGTTCCCTTCCTCTTTCAGAATCCGGCCTGCTGATGGAATGATGTGCTATCCAAGGGTGCCAGGAGGCAATCCCGGATTCGACACTTTGGCGAAGAACATCGTCGAGTTTGTTACCTTTTAGGGCGGCCGGGTAAAGGGTCACAGTCAAATGTCTTTCTTTTGTGTTCTTCAAATCAAGCGATTTCCATTCCCCTAGCAGAAAATCTTTTCCTATTTCCTGTATCAATAAACGGCCGGGGGTGCCGTTCGGAGACAATGTAGAAATCACGTGACCCGTTTTCTCGCGGCGTACATTGACGAGATAGTGGAAAGTTTCCCCCGTCAGTTGTAGGCTTGCACCATCTTCCGGGGAAATGTCAAGAACGAGTTGTTTCACAAACGGGGTATTTGTCCTTGCCGGATCAAATCCAGGGTTTGGGAAAGCACGAGGTCATATTCAAGGTCCACGGAAGGAGGAGAAATATTATTGACACGGTTGACTTCATTTTGAATCAACCTTCTAAGTATCCTCTGTTCCAGGGAAAACCCTTCATTTTGAAGCCTCACCACCCAGCTTTGCATTTGATCGGGTGTTGGTTTTGTAACCTGTCTTACGAGTAGTTCGATTCTTCCGGACTGCATAAGCTTTTTAAAAGCGTCCTGTTCCGACTCTGTGAGGTCGGGTATCTTTATTTCTTTGTCGGGAACTACGCCGATTTTATCGATACTTATATCGTTGGGGGTGTAATACCTGGCTGTTGTCATTCTGAAACCCGTTCGGCCAAAAGGTACAACCTGCTGAACAGATCCCTTACCGTAAGATGTTTCACCAATCAAGAAGGCGCGTTTTCTATCCTTCATCGCGCCGGCAAGAATTTCAGATGCGCTTGCACTGCCTTTATCGATGAGGACAACAATGGGAAGAGTCGGAGAGAATTCGTACCCGACCGAGGCCGGGAAAGTCTGGTTTTCTCTAGGGTTGCGGGATCGGGTGCTAACGAGAGTGCCTTCGGGAAAGAAAAAGTCGGCAACCTGGACAACAGAGCCAAGAAGCCCGCCCGGGTTCGAACGAAGATCGAGGATGAGAGCTTTAGGATTTTTAGACACAATATCCTTCAGGGCGGCTTCGGTTCTTTCGGCTGTGTGGGAGGTGAACTGAAGGATTCTTAAATAACCGATATCATCGATCATTTGATGACGCACACTGGGAACCTCAATGATGGCTCTGTTGAGGGTGACATCAAACGTGATAGTATCCTGCCTGAGGATGGTGATTATTACAGGAGAGCCCGGTCTGCCGCGTAGTTTTTTAAGGACTTCGTCCATTTCAAGGGTTTTCACACTTTCCCCTTCGATATCGGTGATAAAGTCGCCAGCCAGAATTCCCGCCCTATGAGCCGGGGTGTCGTCGATGGGGCTTACGACTTCCACAAAATATTGTGTTATAGGGCCATCAGGACGTATTTGGCTTAAACTGACTTTATTGATAAAAAGACCGACCCCCCCGAATTCACCTTGCGTTGTATCGGTAAGGCCTCTGTAATCGGATTCATTAAGATAGGCGGTATAGGGGTCGTCGAGAGCTTCCAGCATGCCCTTCATCGCGCCCTCGAAAAGTACCTGGGGATCCGGTTCGTCCACATACCGTGTAAGAACAAAGTTCATTGCTGTTTGGAACATTTGTGCGTAGGTCGAGGTGGAGTTTGTACCCTGTGGAACGATGGACGGGGTCTGTGCAGTAAGAAAAGGGGTAAAAACAAGGAAGGCTGTAAGAAGGATTCCTGCTAGGGCGAAAAGCCCAAGTTTCCAATAAGTTTTCATTCTAAGATAGTTATTTTTTCACGATGCTTTGTCAACGCCTTGACCCTACTGGATACCCCTCATACAATGAAAACATGCAATTTCAGCCAAAACCTTTTCTTATTGCCCTGGAAGCACTTTCTCTTTTATCTCTGCTTTTTTTTGTTTTCCTTGTGATGAGGGACTTGATGCCGGACCCATTTACCTCAGCGCTTTTCGTGCTGGCATTTTCTGCCTATGCAAGTTTTCTACCTATGTACATATTTTATAGGGAAATTAAGGAATTATATCCCCTTGGCGCTGTGAACGTTGTCCTGAATTTTATAAAATTTAGTATTATTTTACTGCCTAAGTTCTTTGACTTCCCCCCCCAGTCTGAAATCCTTGTTAAATGGGGCGGGTATTTATTTTTAAGCGCCCTCTTTTCTTCTTTGGTTGTGTACCTGATTTTTAGGCAAATCCATGCATCAGCCATAGTTGGCAAGGAGCCTAGGTAATGCATATTATTCCCATAGCCAGCGGAAAAGGCGGGGTAGGGAAATCCCTTCTTTCTGCCAACCTCTCAATTGCATTGGCTCAAGCTGGAAAAAAGGTGATTCTCACAGATCTTGACCTGGGCGGTTCGAACCTGCATTTGATTTTGGGATTGAGGGCCATTCCCCAGGGAATAGGTTCCTTTCTCTTTGAGGGGGTAGCGCTCAACAAGCTTCTCCTGGATACAGATGTACCCAATCTTCAGTTCCTTCCAGGAGACTCTGAAATTCCCGGAATGGCAAATATAAAATTCCAACAAAAAAACAAACTCCTAAAAAATCTTCTCAATCTTGAGGCTGATTACCTTATTATGGACTTGGGTGCAGGTACAAGCACCAACACTGTCGATAGTTTTCTCACTTCCAGCAGGGGTATTGTTGTAACGACACCGACCTTAACCGCTACGCTTAACGCCTATTTTTTTCTTAAAAACGCTGTATTCAGGTTATTGGATACGAGTTTTAAAAAAGGTTCCTGGGCAAAAGAGCAACTCAATAAAATCTTAACGAGCGGATCCCAGGCCCAAAAACTGTATTTGCCAAGATTCCTTGAGACGGTTAAGGAAAAAGACCCTGTTAGCGCACAAGCCTTTAACAACGCAGTTGGAAAGTTTCAACCGAGATTGGTGTTTAATATGCTGGAACATCCTGAAGACGCTGAAAAAGCGGCAAAAGTCAGGCGGTCATGCAGGGAATACTTGGGAATAGAACTCGATCATTTGGGGGTGATCTACCGGGACGAACTCCAGGATATCGCTTTAGGCGCGCGCCTGCCAATTGTTCTTTACAAACCCCAGAGCGTATTAAGCCAGGCCATCTATCGCATCTCTGAAAAAATTATCTCGACGGAGGGTCTCGATGACGGTCCCTTGGACTGGGAATTTCTGGATGAAAATTTCCAGACTGCCAGCCAGGAAGCTGAAGTTGATTTTGAATCCCGGGTAGAGTTTTTAGAAGACCTACTGGATTCCGGTACGCTTTCTATGGGCGATCTCGTCGAAACCGTGAGAACCCAACAGTTGGAAATAACCCAGCTTCGAAAAGAAAACCTCCTTTTAAAATCCAAGGTTGTAAAAGCTCTTCAGGCAGGGGTTCGTTTGTGATGGAGAAGTGTTTTGGATAAAGGTTTTAAATTTTCTGGAATCCTCAAGGCAGAAATCAATGCGCCCCTTTTGGAAGCATCTCTTATCCTGGAAAAAAGTCCGGGGGAAAATTGGGATTCCGAACGGCTAACGAAGCATTTGATGACCATGGGGATCAAAGAAGGGTTTAAGAAAACAGATATTGATTACCAGATCGATAAGTTTGTTCAATCAAAAGAAAAGAGCCTCCAGTTTGTTTTCGCCAAAGGAATATTGCCCCTACCGCCTGTTGCGGAAGAAGTCGAATGGGATGATTTTTTAATTCCGGAAGACATGAAAAATATTGCCGACAGAATTTTAAAAAAGAACCCCAACCCCGCGGTCTTCGATGTTAAGAAGGAAAAGATTGAAATAAAAAAGCAGGTCGAAGTTAAAGGCGGGCTTTTTGCAGGAAAAAAAGTAGAAACCCAAATTACAAATGAAATAAGGGAAGTCCGTGAACACGTGATCGTATCAGCGCAGTCTCTAGCCGTAGGGTTCTTCGAGGCCGGGCAGAAAATCGGAACAAGTTTTCCCTCGAAGCCGGGCAAACCGGGGCGTGATCTGGGTGGGCGGTTGGTGCCACCGCCCCAGGTGCCGAGTGGAAAGTTTTTTCTTGGAGAAGGCATCGAAAAGTCTAAAGACGGTTACAAGGTCTTGGTGTCTGGCTTTGTGAGGCGCGGAAAAAACTGGGTTGAAGTCCTGGAATACCTGCCCCATCAATTTCAAATTTCCTATTCTCCCGATAAATCCAACGCTCATTTGGATTTTCATCCAGGTAGCATCGAGGCCCCGATCGTGGATTCGGCTGAAATTCTTAAAAAATTGGAAAGCGATGGTTTCCCAATTGAACGTGTCCTATCAAAAGGGGATATTGACGCAGTTATCAGAAAATCGCTTCAAAGCCAGATAGCTGTGACCGGATTTTCCTTGACAAGTACCTCTGACGGACGCAGTGAAATTAACATTTCCACAGATAAACTCAAAGCGGCCATGACCTTATACAAACCGACAGGAAAAGGGGCGCCGTTAAATCTAACTACACTTGTAAAAGAAATTTCAGCTTTAACAATAAAAAATCTTGTTATTGGCGAAGTCATGAAAACGGTGAATGCTTTTATGGCGTCCGATAAAATCCTTTTGCAAGACTTTATTTTTGCCCAAGGTAAAAGCCCAACAAGGAATCCTGACCGTATTCTAGATTTTCGAGTAAATTTTTTAACACATGATGCTCTAAAAATCATCCATCAACGTATTAAAGCCAACCCTCTTTTCCTTAAAGAAACTCCGGGATTAATGGAATTTCCACTTGAACAAGTTCAAAAAGGTGCAGTAGTAAACGCAGAAGGCACAGTAGCGGTGCTGAACCTGGGAAATGGGGTACCAGGTGTTACCGGCGTGGATATTTTTGGAGAAATTGTTCCGCCATTTCCTGGCAACGACCCTCGACTTTTTTGTTTTGGGGAAATACGAAGGGTGGGAGATTCTGTGCTGGCTTTCGAAGACGGTTTTGTTGAAATAAAAGAAGATGAAACAGGTTATTACTTACGACTTCGAAAACACAAAGACGCGCTCGTCGAGGTCTTTCACAGCAACGATCATATGAGTGCTCGCATGAACCTTTATCAAGCATTGGGTACCGGATCACCTCTAACGACCACTCAAATAGAGGAAACCCTAAAACAGGAACAAGTCCTCGACGGGATTGACCATGAAGCAATAGTAAAGGCTCTTGATTTAGCAAGAAAGTCGGGGAAAGTCGAATCGGTTCTCGTTGCAAGCGGAAAAGCACCAGGTTCTGACCTCCGGGCGCGTATCTTTTTCAAAACCGAAAACCGGCATGATCTTAAAAAAGATATAACCCAGGGCTCCGCAACAGCAGGAACAGTCATAGCAGAATACGACCCGCATGACGGGACTTGTGCAGATGGTGTAGATATTATGGGCAATATTATTCCCTGTGCGGTTGAAAGTGTGCAGGAACTTAAATTAGAGGCGGGTTTTTCTACTAAACCGCTGGAAGATTCCACACGGGTTCAGATATTGGCTGAACGCAGCGGCGAGTTTCTTTTCGATGGAAAAACCCTTCAACTTAAAGACACTTTAGTCCTACCTCACGGAGCTAAAAAATCTGAAGGTAACCGCAAGTTCGCAGGAAATGTAGCTGTCGAAACCAGTGTTGAATCCGGTGTAGCCCTCTACGCGGGAGGTGATTTGAAAATCAACGGCGACGTTGGTGCTAGTTTGCTTTCCGGGGGCATCAACGTCATTGTATCAGGTTTGGTCAGGGGGGAAGGAAAAGCTGTTATCAGTGCCAAAAAACATATCAGCGTACATCAGGCCGAGAGAACCATACTCATGAGCGTTGGTGATACAGTAATCCAGCATTCGGCCTTGTTTTGCACCTTTAAATGTAATGGCCGGATCCGACAGTCCAAGGCCGAAGGTACGATTGCGGGTGGAAATATTAGAACGAAATTCGGAATGGAGGTCCACAATCTGGGGCATCCTTCGAAAAAAGAAACAATAGTTTCCTTCGGACAGGATTATCTCGTCGAGGATCAGATCAAAACAGAAGAAAAGGAGGTGGACAAGATCAGGCAATCGATTATAGCGCTTGACCGGATGATGCTGAAGTTCAGCAAACCGGATCAAAAGGCACATTTAGACGCAGTAAGAAAGAAAAAGGTGCTACTAATGAAAATGCTCGAAAAAAGAGGCCGGAAATTGATATTTCTAAGGGATAAATTTGAAGTTCATTTTCCTTCAGAAATTCTCGTCAAGGGTAGTATTTTTCCAGGAGTTAATATAGAAAGTCACGGTAGGCTTTTAGAAGTTCAACAAAAAAAGACTTCTGTTCGTATTACTTTTAATCTTATGACCGGAAAATTAGAGGAGACACCGCTTTGATCAATTATATAGAATTTCCTTCTTGGCTCAAACCCGAGATTTTGCCTGGAATTCTACCCTTCCGCTGGTATGCTGTAATGTACCTTGTCGCCTTTGGAATTACCTACATCCTTTTCAGGCGGCAGGTGAAGGCAAAAGGTCTGGATATCAGCAAAGACCAGACAGGACAATTTTTCACTTTTTTAATTGTCGGTTTGATGCTGGGTGCAAGGCTTTTTGGTACCTTGGTTTATACCCCTGACGGTTATTATTGGACCCACCCCTGGGAGATCTTTTGGCCCTTCAACCGTGACGGTTCATTCGGTTTTCAGGGGTTAAGCTACCACGGGGGCTTTGTTGGAGCGCTAGTTGGAGCTTTAATCTATACCCGATGGAAAAAAATTGACCTCCTTCAGTGGTCGGATATGATCGTTTACGGGGTACCTTTAGGCTACACCTTCGGCCGGCTGGGGAATTTTATCAACGGCGAACTCTATGGAAGAGTTACAACGGTACCTTGGGGGATGATTTTTCCCACTGGAAGCATGCTTTCTGTGAGGGAGCCCTGGGTTAAGGAAGTCATGGCCCAAACGGGAATTCCAGACAGCGCAGTTATCAACGGTATGGTTAACCTGCCGCGTCACCCCAGTCAGCTTTACGAGGCTTTTTCAGAAGGTATTCTGATCTTTTTAATTTTCTGGTTGGTCTTCTCAAAGAGGGACATGTTCAAAGGATTTTACCTTTCCGCCTACATCATCGGGTATGGAGTAGCGAGGTTTGTCGTTGAATATCTCAGAACCCCAGATGCAGGAATGGACTTTCCCATCATGTTGGACCCACAGGCCATTATGAACAGCCAGGGCGGAATTCTCACCAGCCATCTGATTATTTCTCCGTGGAATTTTTCAACGGGTCAAATTTTCAGCTTTTTGATGATACTTGGTGGCGTCATAGCCATGATAGTTTTTTCACAGATGGGCCGTAGGCAAAAGAGTTTGAAAAAAACTTCCCATTAAACTGAGGAGCCTTCCTTTCGATAATAGAAGGGGAGGACTTTTTGTTATATAGATTTCTAAATTTTCTTCGAAGAAAAGTAGTTCGTTTTACTGAATCAACTATATCCTTGACATTAACTGTCAGCCTCATCCTTTTTCTTGTCCTGTCTTTTCTGTATTCGCTTGCAGAAGGTGACGGGAGCAATGTTTTTTCTTTTTTTAACTCGCTTTGGTGGGGTGTTGTGACTTTTACAACCACAGGTTACGGGGACATGGTTCCCTCCTCATGGTTTGGGAGGGTCATAGCTGTTCTAATGATGTTTTTTGGAATAGCCGTGGCGGGTTATATAGCCGGTTTGGCGGCTTCATTGATAGTTGAACGGAACAGCAAGGCAAGGAGGGGGCTTATGGATTATCCTGGAATGTCGGGTCACATGGTAATTTGCGGATGGAAGGACCATATCAAGGCCATCCTGCTTGAAATAGTTGAAATCTCCGAGGAATTCCCCTCCGAAAATATCATTTTGATCTCCAATGTCGATCCTGAAAAGGTGGAAGCCCTGCGGGAAGAAAAATCTTTAACCGGACTTCGATTTGTCCGCGGGGACTACTTTTCCGATTCTACACTCATGCGAGCCAATGTTACACGCGCAGCAAAGGTCTTGGTTCTCGCAGATATCGTGGAGTCTGTAACGGGAACCGAGGTGGATTCAAAAACAGTTATGACGGTTATGACGATAAAAAATATAGCAAAAGACACCTACGTTTGTGCGGAACTAATCGACAAAAAGTATGAAACTAATCTAAAAGCCGCTCAGTGCGACGAGATTTTTTTAATACGCGATATCACAAGAAAACTTCTGACGAATACCAGTGTTATCAGCGGAATGTCCCACATTATGTATAATATTATCGATAGAAAATCCGGGGGTGTGCGTATGGCTACCCCGATTGTTCCTGCTGGTTGGGTGGGTAGAAATTTTAATGAACTTCGTGAACACTACTTTGTCACGCATAATAAGGTTCTTATCGGGATTCTAGAAAACTCAGGAAGTCCAAAAAAATTAAAACTCGATGCCTTAAGGGAGGCCCAAAAAACCAGCAATGTTTCACTCCTTGTTCAAAACTTAACACGAGTAAAAAGCCTTGAACCCAATAAGCCCGTGCTTTTACCGGACGGCGATTATATCCTGCCTAGGCACTCGCGGGCGATTGTATTGGAGCGGATATGAAAGAAAATTTAAAAGAAAAAATATGTGCGATTCCTCTTTTTATCGATATACGCACCAATAAGGAACATCTGACTAAAATTCTCGAAATTTGCGATGTCCGTGAATTCAAAAAAGACCAGGTTGTTTTTCTAGAAGGGGATCTAGGCACAGAAATGTTTATCCCGTTAACCGGGGATGTTGAAATCTTGAAACGAACCCGGGAAGGAGATAACTATACAGTCGTCAAACTAAGTTCTACCGAACCTATTTTTTTTGGTGAACTTGCACTTGTGGATGATGAGCGAAGAAGTGCAACAGTGGTAACAACGAGTGATGGAGAGGCAATTGTTATTTCAAAAAAGAAGTTTTATGAATTTGGGCTCGAGTATCCAGAAATCGCACTTCCAATAACGAGAGCAATAACTCGGACCCTGGCCTCGCGTCTAAGAAAAACAACTGACGATATGATTACCCTATTCGACGCATTAGTCAACGAGGTAAAGAACTAATACCTGGTATAGCACTTGACGATTTTAGATTTAATATATAATATACCATATATACAGGAGTTTATATGTCGGTGAGAATTTATAGTACGCCCAACTGTCCCTATTGTGTACAAGCTAAAAGATACCTAAAAGATCAGGGGATTCCCTTTGAAGAATACGATGTTTCAAGAAACCAGCAAAAAGCCGAGGAAATGCTAAGAAAATCAGGCCAGGCTGGCGTACCCGTACTCGATGTCAATGGCAGGATCCTCGTTGGCTTCCGGCCCGACGATATTCTCAGAGCCTGGAAAAGATAAAGACTTTTATATCCACAGGATTTCCACAGAAAGAAGCGTCGAAAAAAGCATTTACTAAAATCAAAGAGAAAACTTGTGTTTAAAATAAGAAAGCACTGGTTCGGCCTCTAAATCAACTTTTGTGTTGTTTTTTTGGATTTCTGCGAGTATTTGTGCTTGAATATGGCTTTCTAGAATCAAGTTTTCCCTTCCTGGCAGCGAATATCCCCACTTTATGTATAAATCGTACCATTCCAGGGCTTGGAGACGATGTTTTTCAAAAAGAATTAAACCTTTTAGCGATTCGTGGTCAATTTCAGAGTATTGGGTTTTTCCACCGAGTTCCCCAAGAATTCTTCGGGCTTTCCCCATCTTTTCCACAGTTTCCTTACGGAATACAATGTACCTTTCGTGCTCTGGAACTCTTTCACGCCATTTTTTTTCATTTCTAATCACAGAGTATAAATTTTTCCCAAGGACCCAAGCAGGCCGTATAAGCGGTGTACCATTTTCCGAACCGATCAAACTGAAAGGGAATACTAGAACGCAAGAAGGCAGGATCTCACCGGCGGCTAGAATACCAAAAGGAGCATCTTCTAAATTAATTGGGTATTTAACAAGGCTTCCCAAACCGAAAAACCAGCCTTCTGAAATTGTGGCCGTGGCGTCTGGGGCGCGGGAGGTATGATTGGAACCTATCTGGGCCCCGCTAGCGATATTTCCCAATCCTGAAATCCAGGTTGCGGCGATTAAAAGACTTCTGTGGTGGAATCCAACTCCACCGCCAAGGAGTGTCGAGTTGATTTCCCCGCAACCAGCTTGGACCCCCGGACCGAGGACGCTATTTTTAATAAGAACACCGTCAGTGAAAGTACCGCCGTTAAAGCACCTTGAGTCGTGAATTTGAGCAAGATTTTCAGCTGTACACCCTTCCAAAACCGAGCGGAAAAGAACGGACCCAGTCGAAACTCTGCAGGGTTTTTCTCGTGTAAGCAGGCTTATCTGTCTGAGTGATGCGGCGGATTCTACACAACAGTTTTCGTCGAGTAGAACATTTCGAGCATCACTTGTATTGATCAGGGATGATCCGGATTTGAGAAAATTCGAATAAGTAAGTTTCTCGGTGTCAGCTGTGAAACTAGAAAAGTCAGAAAGAAAGAGTGTTTTTAACACTTCATTCCAGGTCGATTGAAGTGTTAAATAGACTGGCTTGCGGGATTCGTCCCCAGGATTGAGTCGGGCATCGAAACCCCAAAGGCCACTTTCCTTGCCTAAATTTGATTGTATGATAGAACACTGTGATTTTACAAAAGACGATTGGACTATAGACTGATGGATTTTACAAGAATCCAGCCGTGAATTTTCTATTCTTGACTGATGGATTTCAGAATCTGGGGTAGTATTTAAGAAATTTGTACCGGATAAAACCACAGACCAAAAGGCTTTCGTGGAAAACTCCGGACCGACAAAGGTCTTTTCCCAGTTAGCACAGAATACGTGCCGGGTTACCATTTCACTGATTTCTTCCTGGTTAAGTCTACGGAAAATAATAGAATCATTAAGGAATTCGTCAAAAAACGGGTTCATTTTTCCTCTTAATTGAAAATTTGACAGAAACGCTTTTTTATTCTAAACTCAAAGCAGAGGTTTCCATGCGACATTATACATCTTTTTTTATATTTTTCCTCCTTTTTGGCTGTACTCCGGAAAAAGAAGCTGAGGTAAAAATAGAGCCCCTTGATGTCACTTATCAAGACGGTATTTATAAAGCAACCTACGACGTTTATGATTCTTACGGATGGAAACCTTTTGTGGAAATACAGGTGCGGGGTGGTATCATCGGGTCTGCAAATTACGATGATATTAACACTTCTGGGGATTATAAAACCCAAAATCAATGGTACTCGGACACGATGAAAAAGGAAACCGGAATCAGTCCTTTAGACGCGGCGAATGAATTAGTGGATAGGGTTGTTGCAAGAAACGGCGGTGATGTGGATACAATCAGCGGAGCAACTATCACGAGCCAACGGTTTCTAGAATTAGTATCGGCGGCGCTTAAAAATGCACAAGCAGGTAAGGATGAATCAGAAATACTTTTTTTAAACGATACCTATAAAGTCGAAGGTGACCGTGACGCCAAGGGGGTCTTACCCAGTCTTTCTCTTACCTTTAATGCGGGAAAAATAACCAGTGCGGTTTTCAATCAAAATGACATCAATGGTGTTCAGTTTCGTACTGATGATCCTTACAATGAAACTTTTAAAAACATGAACGGAGTCACGTGGGTTGAAACGGTGACAAAAATTGAAAACGCCTTAATCCTAAGTCAGGATCCCCAGGCCCTTGTTGCAGAAAAAGGTTTTGAATTACTTACTGAACTAATCCGTGGGTTGGCAGAAAAGGCTCAAAAAATGAGGATGGGCACATAGGGCTTCTAGGAGCCTGTTGCGCTTAAGATTTTGACACAGGACCGGGGAGCTGGGATGCTCAGGGCGCCCGGAAACCCAGGACTCCTTTTATGATTCCAAACACAGGTTCCACAGTAGTCTTGCGTTTCTTATACAACTCCTTGG